>NZ_CP072913.1:3529807-3834230 GCF_017968885.1 Pseudomonas sp. Tri1
GTGTCCGATAACGCTACGCCACTGAAGTGGTTCTCGGTATAGACCTTCGGATCTGACCGGGTGATAACGCTCGGAGTCGGTGTTTCCACCGGGTCATACAGGTTGCTGTTGGACTGCCCATAGCGAGCGCCGCCGTTGGTGAAGTCCATGTAGAAATAGCTGGCGGCCAGGTTGACCTCATGGCTTACCGGGCCGGTATGGAACCAGTTGCGCACCCCGGCGTTGGCCGTCCGGACATTCTCGTCGCGGGTGAAATCACGGGGCTGAACGCGGAAGTCTCCTGCCTCATTGAGGACCGAAACGGCATGCCGGAGGAACTCATGATTACTTTTGCGCGCCCCCACGCCGCCGTACAGCATGACGGAATCGTTGACGTCGTATTCGGCATTCACCGTGCCGAAAGTATCCTTGGTGCGCGCCTTGCTCCAAGGCTGCGCATAGTTGCGATCGACATCGCTGGCATGCGGCACTGGCGCGGCGGCGGCAACCTGGACACGCTCCTGCGGCGCGTCGGTATCCCGTTCGGTGCGCCCGATATCGGTCGAGACCCGCAAGCGTTCGCCGCGAAAGTCCAGGCCCAGCACGGCCATTTCGCGATCCACGCTCTGATGATCCCATTCGGTGTCGCCAGATTGTTTTACCCCGTTGAAGCGAATACCGAACTTGTTGTCCTCACCAAAACGCCGGCCCACGTCCACGGCGCCACCCACTTGGCTATCGGATGCATAGCTACCGGTGAACGAGGTGATGGGCTTGTCGGTCGCTCGCTTGGGCACCACGTTGATCCCACCGCCCACGCTACCGCGCGGTGAGATGCCGTTGATGAGCTGGGTCGGCCCCTTGAGGATATCGACGCGGTCGGCCATCTCCATATCGATCGTGTAGGTAGGCAGGACACCGTAGAGGCCGTTGTAGGCGACATCACTGTTGAACAGGCTCAACCCGCGAATGGTGAACTGCTCATAACGGCCGCCCGCCGGGTTGGTGGCGCGAACGGACGGGTCGCTGGCGATCAGGTCGCCCAGGGTGCGAGCCTGCTGGTTCTTGACCGTCTCGCTGGTGTAGGTGGTCATGCTGAACGGCGTTTCCATGAAGTCCCGCGAGCCCAGCAGGCCTTGAGAACCGCGGCGCGCGACCTGGCCGCCGGCATACGCCTCGCTGTCTGTCGAGGCCGTGGCGCCGAGAATCGACGTAGGGGCCAGTTGCAAGGAGCCGCCTTCTGGCGCGGGGGTCAAGATGTATGCCTGTTCGCCCACCGGTTGAAGCTGCAGGCCGGAGCCCTGCAACAGGCGGGAAAACCCCTCCTCCACCCCATATTCGCCCGACAACCCGGCGCTGTTACGCCCGCTTACCAGGGCCGGGTCGACCGACAGGTTGACACCCGCCAGCCCGGCGAACCGGGTCAGCGCGGCGCTGAGGCTGCCGGCCGGCACCTGATAGCTGCGTCGGGCAGCGTCTTCGGCCTGGCTGGATGAGATGAAGAATGGACTGGCGCTCAGGCTCAGCAAGAGACTCAGGTTCAACAGCGGACGCCAGCCGGCAAGGGCCGGGCGAAAACGCAAAGGTACTACTGCAGACATTAGAAGGCGCTCTCATTTTTGTTCAGTTGCCTTGAATGACAAGCGAGACAAAAAAAGGGGACAGGCTTCACGCAATATTTTTGCGAAGCCTTAACGTGACCCAGTAACGGGTGCGTGTCTGCACGTCCAGCGGCAGGCTGGCCGAGAGCAACGCGAGGATTCGATCGGTGTTTTCCAGCCGGAAGCTGCCAGTGACTCGAAGGGATTCCAGGGGGGCGTCCCAGCGCAATACACCCGGGCGATAACGGCTCAGTTCGCGGAGAAAATCCCCCAACGGCTGGTTCTGAGCCACCAGCACCCCGTCACGCCAACCTGGTTGCGCCACGTCGAAGGTGCTCACCGGCCCCGCCCCCGCCGCCTGTAGGCTGACTTGCTGGCCCGGGTCCAGCGACAGCAGCGGCCCACGCAACGGCTGCAACTGCGCTGAGCCGCTGACCACCGACACCCGGCAACTGCGTTCGCTCAGGCGTACACAGACTTCACCGCGACTGATCGTGATGAGCCCATAGGGCGCTTGAATCGCCAATGGCGTGGCCCCCGAGACCTTGAGGGCCATCTCACCTTGCACCAGCACCAGTCGCCGGGCCTTGAGGTCCAGGTCTACTGCGCTGTCGGTGTTCAACTGCAGGGTGCTGCCATCGACCAGCGACCAGCGTCGTTGTTCGCCAGTCGCGGTGCGCAGGTCGGCGCGCCAGGCCTCCAGCGGTAGCTCGCGCCCCAACAACCATGCGGCCGGCACCAGCGTGGCGACGCCCAATGCGCGCTTGAGCACGGCACGGCGAGCCATTGCCGGACGGTCCAGCGTCGCCATCCCAAGGGATGGCGGCACCCCGGCAAAGCGCTGACGCAGGCGCTGGGCTTTTTGCCAGGCGGCTTCGTGCTGAGCACTGCTTTCGCGCCACTGTTGCAAGCCGGCGGAGTCGAATTCGTCCCCGTTGAACTCCATCAAGGCCAACCAGCGCGCAGCCGCCCGTGCGACTTCGCGGGCTTCGGGTGAAGGAGCCGGGCGAATCAAAAGTCCACCAACAGGCAATGCTCATAGGCCTGGGCCATGTAGCGCTTGATGGTGCGCTCGGACACCTGCAGGCGCTCGGCGATTTCACGGTAGCCCAAGCCTTCGAGCTGGCTCCACAAAAAGGCCCGCCGAACCAGGGGCGGCAGGCCATCGAGCAACTCGTCCAGCGCTTGCAGGGTTTCGAGCAGCAGCCAGCGCTGCTCCGGAGACGGCACACTGTCTTCGGGCAGGCTCGCCAAAGCGTCGAGGTAGGCCTGCTCCAGGTTGCGCCGGGTGTAGAAGTTGCTCAGCAGGCGCTTGCCGACCGTCAACAGATAGGCACGAGGTTCCTGCAGGTCAGCCAACTGCTGAGAGCTGGACAGTACGCGCAGGAACGTATCCTGGCGCAGGTCCGCCGCATCCCAGGCATTGCCCATGCGCCGCCTCAACCAACCTTCCAGCCAGCCGCCGTGGTCACGGTACAACGCGTGTAGGGAGTGCTCCGTCGGCGTAGCTGCGTCAAACATGTCAAGAAGCCCTGCGCAAGGAATGTCTTAAATGAGACTGATTCTAATTAATGTTCGCAGGCTAATCCAAGCTCTTTATGCAGGGAATGTGTAAATACGCTGGTGGCCTATGGCTTTGGGAACCGTTCGAGGGAGCTTGCGCAGCCAAGCTCCCTCCCCCACAAGGCGTGATCTCAATGACTGGCGTGCAGTGCTTTCGGCACTTCAGGCATCGCCGAAGAATGGTGGTTGATGATCTTCCACTGGCCGTCGAGGCGCTCATAGAGGAAGGTGTAGCGCGCCTGGACGTCCCGCTTGGAACCGTCGGCATTGGTGAGTGTGAAGGTGTAGACACCACTGTCCATCGCCGCGTCGGGCCCCAGGTGGCGGATCTCACGGTAGTTGATCTGCCCCACCGGCTTACCCGCCAGGAAGTGTTGGAAATAATCCTCGATCTGCGCGGGTGTGTTGCGCACCTTGTTGGAAACAGTCGGTTGCAAAATCGCGTCCGGGGCATAGAGGCTGGTCACCGCGCTGGCGCTGCCGGTTTGCAGCGCCGCGTTCCAACGGTCGAACAGCGCAGCGATCTCGCGGTCATTTACGTTCTTTGGCTGCTCGGCCACGGTGCGATACACGTAGGGCGTGGCCTCAATCCCATGGACGAATGGCGTGGTCAGCAGGAAAAAAGCAGCAATGGCGCAGGTTTTCATTTTCATCGAAGCGTTCCTTTGGGTTTCAATGAGGCCACTTTGCCGGCTCGCGCAGCCTTCGCCATCGGCCAACCGGTGCCGATCGCCTATGCCGTTTGGCAGATAGGCCCGCTGTCAACGGCACGCTCTAATGACGCCACCACAAACCCGGACCGGTCCCCTTCCATGCTGGAGCCCCCCCATGCAAAGCCCACCCCATGACCCCGGCAGCGCCCTGGCTATCCGCACCCAGTATCGCCAGTCGCAAAGCCGTGCCGCGCGCCTGCGCCTGCTGTTGGGCACCGGCCATGAACTGACGCAGTTGCCTTTGTCGGCGATGCGTCAGCGCGCGGTGCAACGGGCCTGCGCATTCATGGCCATGGACCATGGCCTGTTGCTGGAGTGGGCGGCGGACACGACTTTTCGCACCATCGCCAGCCATGGCAACCGCGAACGGCTCGATCTGCTTGCCAGCCTGGCTGAGCCACCGTCAGCCGAGCCGCAATGGCTGGAAGATCCCGGCAGCGCCCTGCCCCAGGTCTTGCGCGTGCCGTTGCGTGGTTCCGACGGCGCGGTGTTCGGGGCTTTGTTGCTGGGCAACAGCGTGGCCTTGGGCACGCCGGACAACGAAGACATTGAGTCACTGCAACTGCTGGCGACCCTGCTGGCGGCCCATCTGGAGAACAGTCGCCTGCTCGAAGCGCTGCAGGCCCGCGAACGCACCATGTCCGAGCTGGTCCACCGACTGTTCAGCGCTCAGGAAGATGAGCGCAAGCGAGTGGCCTACGACCTGCACGATGGCCTGGCACAGAACCTGGCCGGCCTGCATCAGCGCCTACAGGGCTTCGCCGGCCGCTGCCCGCCCCTGCCACCGGAACTGGCGAATGACTTGCAGGCCATTCTCGATCTCGCCCGGGGTTGTGTCGGTGAAGGCCGGCAGTTGATTGGGGGCCTGCGCCCCCACGCCCTGGAT
Source organism: Pseudomonas sp. Tri1 (assembly GCF_017968885.1). Lineage (NCBI taxonomy): Bacteria > Pseudomonadati > Pseudomonadota > Gammaproteobacteria > Pseudomonadales > Pseudomonadaceae > Pseudomonas > Pseudomonas sp. Tri1. The sequence goes on from NZ_CP072913.1 coordinate 3,534,550, forward strand.
GATTTCGGCCTGTACAAAGCCGTCGACAAGGAAGCCGATCGCCTGCGCGACATGGGCCTGACGGTGGACTGGACCGAACACAGCGCCGCACGCCTGCCGGGGAACACGGAAATTGCCCTGTTCCGCATTGCCCAGGAAGGCATCAACAATATTCTCAAGCACGCCCGGGCCAGCCATGTGCGCCTGGGGCTGGCGGTGAGCGACGACCGGGCCTCGCTGCGAGTCGAAGACAATGGCCGTGGCTTTGCCCTGGAACAACCCATAGAGACCAACGGCACCTGTCACCTGGGCCTGGCGGCCATGCAGGAACGTGCCAGCCTGCTGGGCGGCCACCTGAGCTGTTTCAGTCAACCCGATGGCGGCACTCGCCTGCTGGCCAGCGTGCCCCTACCTACCCATGGAACACACCCATGACGCCGCCTTTACGCCTGCTGTTGGCCGATGATCACGAAGTCACCCGCACCGGATTCATCAGCATGCTGGCCGGCAACCCAGGGTTCGAAGTCGTCGGCCAGGCCAGTGACGGCCAGGAAGCCCTCGACTTGTGTGAACGATTGCAACCGGACATCGCCATTCTCGATATCCGTATGCCAGTGCTCAACGGCCTGGGGGCGGCGCGTATCCTCCAGCAGCGCCAGCCTGCGATAAAAGTGGTGATCTTCACCATGGACGACAGCCCTGACCATCTGGAAGCCGCCATCGCTGCGGGGGCGGTCGGTTATCTGCTCAAGGATGCCAGCCGCGATGAAGTGCTGGACGCACTCAAACGGGTCGCCCAGGGTGAAGAGGCCCTGAACAGTTCGGTCAGCGCGCGCCTGCTGCGACGCATGGCCGAGCGCAGTACCAGCGGCGCCACCCAGGTCCAGGCCCTGACAGCACGCGAACGCCAGGTGCTGGGGCTGGTGGCCGGCGGCTTCAGCAACCGTGAGATCGGCGAAAAACTCGGCATTGCCCCCGGCACCGCCAAGGCCCACGTGGAGCGAGTCATCGGCAAGCTGGGGGCCGCCGACCGGACCCAGGCCGCCGTGCGCGGTGTCGCCCTGGGACTGGTGGCCCAACCCAGCGGGCAATGGCCATGAGATTCCTCGCCGCCCGCCGCTGGGCCGACCTGCCATTGCGAGGCAAGGCACTGGTGGTGATTTCCCTGCCACTGGTGGTCCTGTTGCTGTCGCTGGTGCTGATCTACATCACCGAACGCCAGACCGCCCGGGCCGAAGAAGACGTGCGCCGGGTTCTACTGGTCCAGGGCGATATCCAGACCGTGCATACCCTGCTGGCCGAGGCCGCAGCGAGCGTGCGCGGCTATCTGCTGACCCGGCGCGAGGACTTCCTGCCCAGCTACGAACAGGCCACGCCGCTGATCAAGGCAGCGTTGCAACGGTTGGACCACAACATTCGCGACGCCAGGATGCGCGAGCACCTCAAGACCATCACCCCGTTGATCGCCGACAAACTCGACGGATTGCTCGCATTGCGCAACGGCAAGGCCGGGGACACCGAGGCCGTCACCGCGATCCTGATCGAAAACAAACAAGTGCTGGATGTGTTGCGCGAGCAGATCAGTGCCATGCGAGTCCGCGAGGACGCCCTGCTTGCCGACCGCAGCGCCGCCGCCTCGTCCACACGCATGCGGTTGTTGTTCGCCACTCTGCTGGCCGCAGTGTGCGGGCTGTTCGGGGCAATTGTCGCGGTGCTGTTCCTCTCCAAGGGCATTGTCGCCCGGGTCCAACAGGTGCAAGGCAATGCCCAGCGCCTGGCCTTGGGCCAACCCTTGTTGCCACAACCGCCGGAGCAAGACGAAATCGGCCAACTCGGCACTCGCCTGGTGGAGGCTGGGCAACTGCTTGCCGAGCGCGAGCGAGCCCTGCGCGATAACGAAGAACGCTTGCGGCTGATCATCGATGGCGTCAAGGACTACGGGATTTTCGCGCTGGATGCCCGGGGCTACGTGACCACCTGGAACGCCGGCGCCGAACGGATCAAGGGCTACACCGAGCAGGAAATCCTTGGCCGGCATTTTTCCCTGTTCTACCTGGCGGAGGAATGCCCCGCGCACCCGGACATGGCCTTGCGTGAGGCGACCCGCGATGGCCATTACATGGAAGAAGGCTGGCGTTGTCGCAAGGACGGCAGCCGCTTTTGGGCGAGCGTGGTCATCACCGCTCAATACGACAGTACCGGGGCCCTGCGCGGTTTTTCTAAGATCACCCGCGACATCACCGACCGGCGCGCCGCCGAGATCGCCCTGCGCACCGCTCGGGAAGAGGCGGAAAGCGCCAGCCGGGCCAAGAGTGAGTTTCTCTCGCGTATGAGTCACGAACTGCGCACGCCGTTGAATGCCATCCTCGGGTTCGCGCAACTGCTGGACATGGACTCCACCGCAGGCCAACGGCCCCAGGTCAGTCACATCCTGCGCGCCGGCCAGCACCTGCTGGCGTTGATCAACGAGGTGTTGGACATCGCCAGGATCGAGGCCGGGCGCCTGCCGCTGAACATCGAGCCGATCGCCCTGTCGACGGTGTTGCACGAAGCCCTGACGCTGGTATCGCCCATGGCCACCGATGCCGGGATTCATCTGGCCGACCTGCCGCCGCTGCCTGAGGGCAGCGGCGTACTTGCCGATCGCCAGCGTCTGGTGCAGGTCTTGCTCAACCTGTTGTCCAACGCCATCAAGTACAACCGGCCCGGCGGTGAAGTACGCATTGAAGTCAGCGTCCAGGCCCGGCACGTGAGCATCGCCGTCAGTGATACCGGGCATGGCATCGCCCTCGAACAGCTGGATCAACTGTTCAAGCCGTTCGAACGCCTGGGCGCCGATCCCCAGGTCGAAGGCACTGGCCTTGGGTTGTCCCTGAGCAAGAGCCTGCTGGAGATGATGCAGGGCAGCCTTCAGGTCCACAGTGAACCCGGGCAAGGTTGCCGCTTCACCTTGCAGCTACCCGGCACCCAGGTAGCCGGCAGCCATTTGCCGCCCGCAGCGCCCCTCATGGTGACGCGCGCGCCTGTCGAATATCACGGCAAAGTGCTGTGTATCGAAGACAACCTGTCGAGCCTGGCACTGATCGAAACCCTGATGCAGCGGCGCCCGGGCATCCAACTGTTGTCGAGCATGCAGGGCCAGATGGGCCTGGACCTGGCTCGCCAGCACGCGCCGCAACTGATCCTGCTGGACGTGACCCTGCCGGACCTGGACGGCCTGGAAGTATTGCAGCGCCTGCGCCACTCCCCGGCCACCGCCGCGACGCCGGTGCTGATGATCACCGCCGACGCCAGCGACCTGACTCACCGTACCCTGCACGACGCCGGTGCCACGGCGATCCTGACCAAACCCATTCATATCCAGGCCTTTTTGCGCCACCTCGAGCACTATTTACCGGAGCCCGCATGAATCGCGATTTGCGCATCCTGATCGTCGACGATCAGCGCCCCAACCTGGACCTGATGGAACAACTGCTGGCCCGCGAAGGACTGCACAATGTGCTGAGCAGCACCGAGCCCTTGCGTACCCTCGACCTGTTCAACAGCTTCGAACCGGACCTGGTCATCCTCGACCTGCACATGCCGGCGTTCGACGGCTTCGCCGTGCTGGAACAACTCAATCGACGCATTCCCGCCAACGATTACCTGCCGATCCTGGTACTGACCGCCGACGCCACCCGCGACACCCGCCTGCGTGCCTTGGCCCTAGGTGCCCGGGACTTCATCAGCAAACCCCTGGATGCACTGGAAACGATGCTGCGCGTCTGGAACCTGCTGGAAACCCGAGCGCTCTATAAGGCGTTGCGCGAGTTGATTCCTTCCCAGCAGATCGAACTGTTGCGTCAGCATCGGCCAGCCGCCGATCCGGTCTAGCCTGGCGGCAGTCATTGAGAGAGTCGAGTATGGACGTCATCCAGCGAACATCGGCAACCGGCTTGCAAGCGTACATTCGCGGCGAGCGCCTGGCGACGTCCGACGGAGTGTCAGCGAAGGATGTCCTGGTTGAGATTTTTGTCCGCGAGCGCACGGAAGAACGCGTGATCGTGCCTGCGGTGGCCGAACCGTTGCTCGTCTGGGTCTTGTCCGGCGAAGCCGTTGTCCAGGAGCGCAGCGAAAATGAGGCCTGGGCAGCGAGCTCGGTACGGCGTGGCGATTTTTTCCTGACCGCGTCCCCTGCGCCCTATGAAATGCGCTGGCAAGCCAGCGGTACCGAGCCATTCGTGGTCATGCACGTTTACCTGGGGTTATCGCTGCTGGAGCGCGCCGTGGCCGAAACCGGCGGCAGTGGTGCGATCCGTCTGCGGGAAGTCTCGGGTGGCCGGGATGACGTGCTTTCGGCCTTGCTGGAGCAGATTCACGTGGAGCTGGCCCGACGCGACGAAACCAGCGCGTTACTGATCCAGGGCGTGGCGCAATGTCTGGCGGTGCACCTGGCACGTCATTACCTGGATGCCGAAGCCGAGGACGTGTCCGGGCGCAATGCCCTGCCCGCCTTCAAGCTCAAGCGGGTCATCCAGCTAATGGAACAACGGCTGGCCGAAAGCTTCAGTCTTGGCGACCTGGCGCAAGCCGCCGGCATGAGCGAATACCACTTCAGCCGCCTGTTCAAACGCGCCACGGGGCGTTCGCCTTCACAGTACTTCATCCAGCTGAGAATGGCCCGGGCCCGACAACTGCTGATCGAAACCGAGCGCAGCATCATCGATATCGGCCTGGAAGTCGGGTATGGCAGTGCCAGTCATTTTTCCCAGATATTTCGTCGTGAGGTCGGAGTTGCGCCGAGTCATTACCGCAGGTGAAGCGAACACCAAAATTGTGGCGAGGGAACTTGCTCCCTCGCCACAAAAGCCCGCGCAGCAGCCACAACGGATCAACCACCTACCGCAACACTCATCCCACCATCGGCCATGACCACCGAGCCGACCATGAAACTGGCTCGCTCCGAAGCCAGGAACGCGACGATCTCGGCAATCTCCGAAGGTGACGCCGCCCGGCCAATGGGCGCGGACTTGCCGTGCTCGGCCAGGAAACCCTGGCCATCCTCCATGAAGTGATCGAGCAGATGAGTGACCACATCACCAACGCCGATCGCATTGACCCTGATCCCGTGCTCAATGGCTTCCAAGGCCTGGGTACGGGTCAACTGGGCCAGGGCGCCCTTTGAAGCGGTGTATGCCGCTATGCCTGGAAAGGCAAAGTAGGACGCGTAGGATGCGATGTTCACGATGGCGCCGGACTGCTGTTTCATCATCGCCTTCATGGCTTCACGTGAATGCAGGAAAGCGCCGGTCACGTTGGTCTCCATCTGCCAGTTCCAATCTTCACGGGTCATTTCCACGAAGGGTTTGTAGAGGATTCGCCCGGCATTGTTCACCAGCACATCGAGCCGACCAAAGCGCTGCACCGCCAGCGCGACGGCGGCCTCGGCGCTGCCGTCCGCAGTGATGTCGGCCACGAACGGCACCAGGCCCGGCTGCTCCAACGCATTAACTTGAGGATTGATGTCCTCGGCAATGACCCTGGCACCGCGGGCATGGAACAACTCGGCGATCGCCCGACCGATGCCGCTGGCCGCACCGGTAACCAATACCACTTTGTCGGCGATTTCGTTGGGGGTCGGTTTGAAGTCAGTCATCTCAGTTCTCCAAAAGCAGGTTTGTTTTCGACGACCCCACTGTCGTCGATCGCGAACCTGCACTCTTTGGGAGCCTTGCTTGAGCTGTCGGGCTTTTGCGTTTTATTTGATCCGGTAGTGGAAGGTGTTGCGCACCGCCGGCACTGTCACGGCCTTGCCTTCGACGATTCGCGGTTGGTAGCGGAAGGTCTGTGCAGCCGCCAGGGACGGGCGGATGAACAGCGGGTGGCAACCGTCGAGCACCCTGGGACTGTCAACCCGACCGTCTGGCGTCACGCTGTATTCCACGGTGCAGTCGCCTTCCAGCCCCTTGTCCAGGGCCCGTTGCGGATAGTCCGGGGCTTGTTTGCTCAGGGGTTGATAGCTGCGACTGTCGGCTGCGGCCAAGCGCGCCTGTTCGGCACGGTGTTGTTGAGCGAGCACTTGCGCCTGCTGGGTCTGGCGCTGTTGTTCAGCGGCCTGTTGCTCGGCTTCGTGCTGGCGCCGTTCACTCTCCTGGTGTTCACGTTGCTGTTGGGCCTGTTGCTCGCGCTTTTGATCCTCGACCCGTTTGCGGGCCAGGGTCGCCTGTTCCAGTTTCTGCGCCTGGACACGCGGGTCCACGACCGGCTTGGCCGGAGTGGGACTCGACGTTTGCAACGGCACCGGCACCGCTTCGGACGGTTGCGCAATAACAGCGGCCACGGGGGCTGGTGCCGGTGCTTCTGGCACTGGCGCCGGGGGCAACATCACCAGTTGCGTATGCAGCACCCGAGGCGCCTGGGCAACGGGTTTCTCTGCGGTCCAGCCCAGGATCAGCAACACAGCCACCACCGCGTGCAGTGCCACCGCGAGCCCTGCCGCGAGGCTGTTTCGCCAAACGCCATGGCGCGTCAACGCGCGAAGGTGCAGGGAAGGACTGTGCATGATCATCGCCGTCATCGGGGCGCCTCGGTCACCAGCCCCAGGTTGCTCACCCCGCCCTGCTGCAAGGCCGCCATGGCCGCGACGACCCGGCCGTAATCGGCATGCTCGTCGGCACGGATATACACCTGGGTGTCGCTGCGCTCAGCGACGACCTGCGCCACTTTGGCGCGCATCTGGTCCAGGTCCACAGCGCTGTCGGTCTGGTGATGGGTGTCCAGTTCTCCACCAAGGTTCCAGTAATAGCCTCCTTCGGCCTTCACCGACAGGGTCAGGATCTGCTGGCGGCTGTCATTGGCCAGGGCCTCGCTGGCGACCTTGGGCAGGTCGATCTTCACACCCTGGGTCAGCATCGGTGCGGTGACCATGAAGATCACCAGCAGCACCAACATCACATCGATGTAGGGCACCACGTTCATTTCGGCCTTGGGCCCGTGCTTGCGTTGCGGCTTGACTAACATCTGCCCTCTCCTTTCAAGCAGCCGTGGCCAGGTTGACCGCAGCACCGTGCAGCTTGCGGTGCAAGCGTGCCTGCAACTCGTTGCCGAAGGCGTAATAGCGGGTCAGCAGGGTCTGGCCGCGAGCGGCAAAACGGTTATAGGCAATCACTGCGGGGATCGCCGCGAACAAACCGATGGCCGTGGCGATCAGCGCTTCAGCAATGCCCGGCGCCACGGTGGAAAGGCTGGCCTGTTGCACTTGGGAGAGACCGATAAAGGCATTCATGATCCCCCAGACCGTGCCGAACAAACCGATGTACGGGCTGACCGAGCCGACGGTGGCGAGAAACTGCAGGCCTTTTTCCAGCTGCACCTCCTGTTCGCTGATCGCCACCTGCAGCGAACGCTCGATACCTTCGAGCACCACTTCCGGTGTACTTGAGGGTTGGTTGAGCTGAGTGAAGGCCAGCACGCCGGCCTGGAAAATCGGAGTTATGCCACCCTCCTCTTCGCGAGCCTGCGCAGTTTCCCGGTACAGCGCCAGCACATCCTGAGTGCTACGAAAGCGCTGTATGAACGCCTTGAACTGTCGCTCGGTACGTTGCAGCACGGCGCTGCGCTGGATGATCAGGTACCAGCTCAGCAATGAGGCCAACAACAACGTGAGCATGACCGCCTTGACCAGCAGACTCGCGTCGCTGATCAGGCCCCAGATCGTCATGTGTTCCAAAGTGGCTTGCATGGGTAGAACTCCTGTCTGACGGCTATTCGATGAAATGTTCGTGACCGGTTGATGACAACGTCGCTCAAGGCAGGCGTAGCGCTTTGGCCACCTCGGCCCAGGGCACGAACTTGAAATTCTGGGTCTGCTCGGGCATGCGCTTGCGACCGTCCTGGACCACCAGCATCCCCTGGTTCCAAGGCCCGCCAAGGTTTACCGAGGTGACTTCCAGGCCGTCGGTTTCCGAGGCCCCGTCGATGCCCGCCGCAGCGTTCAGGCCAACCCGAAAAACGCCACGCACGGCATAAGGCGGCTCGGCATCGAGCACCAGGTAGCTGTCATTGCCCTGGCTGGACACCACCAGGTAGTCATGGCCTGCGCTTTGGTACAGGGCGATGCCCTCGACGTCGGCATGTAACGGCGGACCCACCTTGATCACGCTGCTCAAGGTCGCCGGCTGGTCGGCCCGGGCATCCACCGTCCAGACGCCGACGTCTTCTTCACCGAGAAACAGGCGCTGACGCGGGTCATCGGCCACGCAACCTTCGGGTTGGCTATCGACGCTGAACTGGCGCACCAACTCGCCTTTCACCACGCCGTCCGGCGCGCTGAGGCGGTACTGCAGATAGCGACCGTCCTTGCCGTTGGCGAAGGCATACAGTTCGCCTTCGGCTGGCTGGAACAGACAAATGCCGTAGATTTCCTTGAGCGACGTGGGGATCTCGCCAGCCTCGTGCAGCTCGCCACTGGTGCGATCAATACTGAACAGACTGAGGCTGTTGCGATCGCGATTGCTGGCCACCGCAAGATCGACGGTTTGCTCACCCAGCTTGAAGTTGGCGCGCACATCGACATTATTCAGACGCCCTACCGGCAACGCCTGCAGCAGCTTGCCTTGCAGGTCATAAGCCAGCAGGCCTTGCTTCTTGTTGGTGCCCAGCACTCGACTCAGGGCGGGCGTCGTTGGATGAATCCAGATCGCCGGGTCATCGGCTGCGTCGCCCTGGCGGGCCACCGGCTCGCTCTGGACGATGGCCGCAACACTGGGCAGGATCGGCGCCAGCGGTACAGGCTTGGGTTGCCAATTGATTTCACCCTGATACAGGCGTCCGTTGGCATCGTCGCGCAGCAGCATTTCGATGCCGGATTTGCTCGGGCGTACCGCGAGGCTTTCCGGTTCCTTCAGGCCCGGCAAGGGCAAACGGGCCTTGGCGATCCAACCTTCGTCCTTTTGCTGATACAGATGCAGTTGCGCCGCCGCCGGATCCAGGCCCAGCATGCCACCCGGCAATACGGCCATGGCCCCGGCGGCTTGCTGGATGTCACCGAACGGTGTGCGCATCGCCACGGGAACACGAACGGTATCGGCTTCGGAAGATGCCGGATAGGCCCACCACCCCACCCGCTCCTCGTTGACGAACAATTGATTGGTGCCGTCCTGCACCTGGCAGGTCTTGGCGTCCGGTGGTAACGGCAGGCCGCGCACCCGTTGCGCGGTGTCGCTCAGGTGCTCGCCATTGCCGACCAGCCATTGCTCGCCTTTACCCTGTTCCCCCATCAGGAACACGAACAGGTTGCTCGCGTCATCGCGGTACAGGCATAGGCCGTTTACCGCAAAATCCCGTGTCGGCAGATACACAGGTGTTCCCCACTGGCGCTTCTGCGGGTCGAGGCTGACCAGCAACGCCTGCTGACGCGCGCCGTCGAGGCTGGCAACCAGTACATTCGCTCCCAGGGAACGACTGTCGAGGCCTTCAAAGCTGCCCTCCAGGCGCGCCAACTCAAGGCCTTGGGCATCGAGTAACAACAAACCCTCGCGGGCGCTGGCCAGCCGCTCGGTCGTTGACGGGCCAGGCAGGAATGCCAGGGCGTTGAGCGAAAGGTCCTGGGATTGAGACCAGGGTTTCAGTATCAGCTTGGGAGCCGCGGGAGCCGCCAGGGCCGGGACCGCTGCCAGGCTGACCAGCATCGCCAACAGGTAGCGCTTGGGTAATAGCAACATCGTGTTCAACGCAAAAGTCCTTGTCATTAGGCCAAACTCAAAAGTGGCATGCTCGCAGTTCAAAAATGGGTAAAGGTCAGGCCCAGCTTGTAGGTCGGGCCGTACTCTTCGTACTGGCCGTTGTAGGAGCGGTGGCCGGTGTAGACGAAATACGGCTCGTCGGTGAGGTTCTGCGCCTCCAGGCTGACTTGCAGGTTTTTGGTCAGTGAATAGCGGGCACTGAAGTCGACGAAGGTCTGGGCATCGACGTGCAGGTCATGGTCACGGTCGCTGATGGACGCCAGCTCATAGAGGTATGCCGACTTGTAGTTGGCCGACAGGCGCAGGCTCAGCTTGTCGTTTTCCCAGCCCAGCATCAGGTTGCCGACGGTGTCCGATTGGTTCGGCAGGTCGATGCTGCGTTTACGCTGGGTGCCACTGGCCTGGTCGAAGCCTTCGATCTCGGCATCCGAACGGCTGAAGGTGGTGTTGGCCCCCAACAGCAAGCCGTTCCAAGGCGCCGGCAACCAGTCGAATTTTTGCGAGTAGGCCAGTTCCAGGCCATAGAGCTTGGCGCTGTCGCCGTTGGCGTAGCTGTGGGCTTCGGCGAAATCGGTCCAGGCGCCCGTGCCCGCCAGGTCGGTGTTGTAGACGAAGTTCTTGATGTCCTTGTAGAACACGAAGGCCGAAACGGTGCCGGCGTGGCCCATGAAATGCTCGATGCCCAGGTCCAGGTTGCTCGATTCCAGGGGCTTGAGCTCAGGGTTGCCGAAGGTGGCCTCGTCATCGTCGATGACAAAACCCGGTGCCAGTTGGCCAAAGGTCGGGCGCACCACGGATTTGGTCCAGGCCGCACGGACCTGGGTGTTTTTGTCCAGTTGGTAACGTGCGTGCAAGCCCGGCAGCCAGTGGTGATACTTGCGACGGGTCTCGGTGTCGGTGAACACGCCGTCGGTGGCGCCGGTGCCCTTGGCGTCAAACTCAGTACCTTCGTAGCGCATGCCGGCGATGAAGCGCCAATCGTCGATGTCGACGGTGTTCATCAGGTACGCAGCGTTGATGTCCTCGCTCATCTTGAAGTCGTTGACCCGCGACTCCTGCTCGTCAAAAAAGTCGTCGCGATTGAGGCCGCCGATCAACTGCTTGATGGCATCGGCGCTGATGCCCGGGCCGAAGCGGCCGAGGCGATAATCAACGTTACCTTTCTGGAATTGCCCGAGGTTGAGCTGGTCATCGGTGAACCCCAGGGCATCAAAATCCTCGTAGACCCAGGCATTGAGGTCGTTATCCTTATTGCGTCGGCTGACTTTGCCGCCGAATTTGACTTGGGACGCATAGCCGCGCAAGTCGTAGTCCCGGGCCAGGTCCAGGCGCAGGTTTTTCTCGGTGTCGGTGGTCTTCTGCTCTTCCCAGTCCACCTTGTCGAGGCTGAAGTTGGCGGGGTCATAGAAGCCCGAGCCGATGATCGGCCGCGGCTTGTCGTTGTCGTAGAAACCGCCGGTGAAACCGTCGATGCCTTCGAACGTGGCGCCGGCGATGTGCCCGGGGGTGTCTTCGCTGGATTGGCTGTAGCCGCCCTGGCCACTCAGAGTCCAGAGCCCGAACATGCGTTCGCCACCGAGCACGTAGGATTGGATTTCCTGGGTTTCTTCACGTTGCTTGAGTTTGCGCTTGCCCTCGGCGTCACCCAGTTCACCGGCGGCCTGCGGGTCTTCGAAGGCGATGCTGGTGGAGTTGCGGGTTTCGCTGTCCTTGTAGCGGCTGTACAGCGTGCGCAGGTAATAGCTGCTGAAGTCATCGGGCTTGTAGTCGAAGTTCAACCCGCCACCGGCACGCTCGCGACGGATGTCGTAATCGCGCTGTTCGAACTCTTCGAGGCGTGAGCCTTGCTCGAAATCCCAGGCACCACCGGTTTCGACGTTGTCCGAGCCGAAATCGCGCTTCTGCCAGCTCAACGCCGCGGCCACCCCGAAGTTGTCGATACCGTCGCCTAGGCTGAAACGATCGCTGATGGCGCCGGAGAATTTCGGGCTGGTCTGGCCGGTGTTCTTGTCATAGCTGGCTTCGCTGCTGCCGGTGTAGAACAGGCCTTTATGGTCGAAGGCCGAGAGGCTTTTGACGTCCACCGTGCCGCCCAGGGAGTTGGCGTCCATGTCCGGTGTCAGGGTCTTGATCACCGACAGCGACTGCACCAGCTCCGAGGGCAGCACGTCGAGGGCAACGGCTCGACGTTCACTCTCCGGGGCCGGCACCAGGGTGCCGTTGATGGTCACGCTGTTGAGGTCCGGCCCCAGGCCGCGCACGCTGACAAAACGGCCTTCACCCTGATCGCGCTCGACGCTGACACCCGGCAAACGCTGCACCGCCTCGGCGACGTTTTCATCCGGCAATTGCGCCACGCCGTCGGCATGCACCACGCTCTTGATCGTGTCGGCGCTGCGCTGTTCCTTGAGGGCCTGGTCGATGCTGGCGGCCTGGCCAACCACTTCGACGTGTTCCGTGGCCGCCTGCTCGGCGGCGCTCAGACGCTCACTGGCAATGGCCATCGCCAATGCGGTGAACGTGAAACCGACGAACCCGGCAGTGCTGGTGCGGTGGTGCATGGTGGTCCTCCCCCAGGAATCCGAATATCCGCCAGGCAATGGCCCGGCAACTGGGAGGGCAAGCTAGGGGTGGGGAATGACGGTTCTGTGACAGGGTTTGGCCGTGGAGGCTGTAATAGGCTGATTTAGGGCGCTGGCGAGCCGGAATGAGCTGAAATGACCTGTTTCGAACCGCGCAGACAACCAGCAACCGATCTCATTGTGGCAACAGATAGAATCCCCCCGCCTCAATGAGATCGATCGTCCCCTCGCTCCAGCGTGGGAATGTCGCCAGGGACGCTGCGCGTTCCGCTTCTGGGATGTGACGCAGAACGTCACGGGATGCATGCCCACGCAGAGCGTGGCAACGATCAGAAAAAATGAAAAGTGCTGACAATGGATGAGCTGATTCGACCTCCCCCAGCCATTCGGCCGTCGTCACGGCACTGTCACATTCATCTGCTGTGCTGGGCCGCATTCCGCTTCTGGTAAAGGATTCCGGCCATGTTCTCCGTGCTGCGCCCGCACCGCCTCAAACTCGCCCTGCTCCTGCTGGCGGCCAACCTCGGGTTGATGCTGTACCTGGCCAGCGGTGAACTCAAACCCATTGCGCAGTGGGTCTGGCTGGATATTCTCGGCGAAGGCGGATCGGCGCTGCTGGCGCTGGTCTGGCTTGGCCTGGTACTCAAAAGCCGCCCCGCCGGGCGGGTCACCAACTACCTGATCCTGGGCCTGGGTTGCATCTTCTTTTCCTGGTGGATCGACAGCCTCGACGAATTCATCCGCCTGCCCGAGAGCATCACCTGGGACCACTGGCTCGAATCCGGGCCAATGCCGGTGGGCATGATCCTGCTGACCCTGGGCATCTATCACTGGCACCGGGAACAGCTGGCAATCAACGGGCAGATGGAGAAGCGCGAACGATTGTTCCGCGAGCACCGTTTGTTCGACAAGCTCACGCCGTTGGGTGGCGCCGACTTTCTCAAGCATGAACTGTCCGCCAGCCTGCAAGACAGTCGCCGCCGTCAGCAACCGCTGTCGCTGCTGGCCCTGGACCTGGATAACTTCACCGCCATCAACCAGCGTTTCGGCCATGGTGAAGGCGATGCCGTGCTGCAGGCGGTCAGCCAATTGCTGGTGCTGAACCTGCGTCGCCAGGATTTGCTTTGCCGCCTGGCCGGTGATCGCTTTGTGGTGCTACTGCCCGACACCGGCGAAAGTCAGGCCCAGCGCCTGGCGTTGGAGCTGGAGGTGGCGATTCGCAGCCTGGCCCACAAGACCCGGCAACACGGCGAGCGGTTGCGACTGGCCGCCAGCACCGCAGTGGTGATGGCGTTCGACGAATCCCCCGAAGCCTTGCTCAAACGCCTCAACCTGGCCCTGGCCCAGTCCCGGTCCACGCTGGCGAAGAGCGCCTGAGGCCGGTCCATGACACTCAAGACGTGCTGGTACGAAGCCGACAGTCGCTTCATCCCCGGGCATTATCAGCCTGCCGCGCTGATCGACCTGGCGCTGTCGCGGGACATCGACAGCCATCGCCTGCTGCGCGGCACCGGGTTGTTCCACGACGACATCCTGGCCGGGCAGAGCCGCATCAGCCCGCAGCAGTTTCTTGGCCTGGTCGACAACAGCCAGCGCCTGCTGGACGCCGACGACAGCAGCTTCCTGTTCGGCCAACGGCTGTTGCCGGGGCACTACGGACCCGCCAGCCACGCCTTGCGCCACGCGCAGAATCTGCATCAGGCGTTGGACACGCTGATCGACCAACAGGCCTTGCTCAGCCCGTTGGCCGCACCACGGCTGTTGCTGGACGAGCAGTATGCCTACGTTCATTGGCTGGACAGCTGCGGGGCCGATGAGCAATGGCGCTTCGTGCTGGAGGCCAGCGTGACCTCACTGGTGGCGATGAGCACCTGGCTGAGCGGCGAACGCTTGCCTTGGCAATGCAGCTTTCGCCATGCCGAGCCGCGTTATGTCGAGCAGTATTGGGTGCACCTGGGTGAGCAGACTCAGTTCAACCGACCGCTGGACCTGATGCGCCTACCCCGCCACTGCCTCGCCCGGCCTTGGCCCAACGTGTCGGCCACCGCTGGCCAGGTGGCGCGAATCGAAGCCCGGGAACAGCTCGATCTACTGGGTTTTGCTTCAAGTTTTCTGGATTGCATCTACGACCACTTGCACGCCCATGTGCAGCAGACGCCAAGCCTGGAACAGACCGCCCAGGCCTTCGCCATGAGCCCGGCGACCCTCAAGCGCAAGCTGCACAAGCACCACACCGGGTTCCAGCAACAGGTGGACCGGGTGCATACCCACGTTGCGTTGCACCTGTATCAGGTCAAGGGGTTCAGTAACGAGGAAGTGGCGCAGTATTTGAATTTCAACGATACGGCGAACTTCCGTCGCGCGTTCAAGCGCTGGACCGGCAGTACGCCGAATCTGATCCGGCAGTTGTTGGCGTTGGGCTAAGCACTGACGTCGTGCGCGATCTTGTGGCGAGCTTGCGGTGTCAGTGCCCGCGAATGTAGTGCTCCAGTTGTCGAATCAAATCCGCCTGCTCGACAATCGCCTCTTTCACCAGGTCACCAATGGACAGCAAGCCGATCAACTGCCCGTTATCCAGCACCGGCAGGTGCCGCAGGTGGCTGTCGGTCATGACCTCCATGCAGCGCTCGATGCTCTGCTGGCTGTCGGCGGTGACCACCGGCGCGCTCATGATCGTGCGTACCGCAGTGCCTACCGAGGAGCGCCCTTGCAGCACCATCTTGCGCGCGTAATCCCGCTCACTGAACACGCCCACTACCTGGCCGTCTTCGATCACCGGCAGCGCGCCAACGTTTTTCTCGGCCATGATTTGCAGCGCTTCGAGCACCGTCTGTTCCGGCGCGATGCTGTGGACCTGCTGGTTCTGCACGCTTTTGAGTTTCACCAGTTGAGCGGCGGTTTTCATTGTTAATCCCCACATTCAGCTAAAAGCATGTGTGAACATCATGCCTGTCAGTTAAAACGTCCCCTGTGGGAGCGGGCTTGCTCGCGATAGCGTTGGATCAGCAGCATTGTTGTTGACTGATACACCGCCATTGCGAGCAAGCTCGCTCCCAAAGGTTTTCATGCAGTTTTCAACTTGCTCGCAGGTGCGGATCAGTCTTGGCCAATCTCAACCACATCACCATTCAAGCGCACCGGCCACACCCGCAGACGCTGTTCCGGATACTCCAGGCAATGGCCGTCCTCCAGGCGGAAGTGCTGTTTGTACATCGGTGAAGCAATCACCAGGTCACCCTTGATGCTGCCCAACAAGCCCCGGCCTATGACGTTCGCGCCCGACTTGGGATCGCGGTTGTCGATGGCGTACAGCGGCTTTTCCTGATGTTCGGGCAGGTACAGCAGCGCCACCTGGCTGCCGTCGTGCCAGGCGACCACGCCGGAATTGGGCACCAGGTCCTCGCGGCGGCACAGGGCAAGCCATTGCAGCGGTTCCTGGTCCGCAGAACGGGTGGGAATACGAACGACGTTTGACTGGCTCATCAGAGCACCTCCTCGGTGACGGGAATCAGGTGAAGTTCGCCGGCGTGAACCGGCCGGCGCTGGCCGCGTTCGCGAACGAAATGAACGTCCGGATCGCCGCGCTTGTCGTTGACGAAGGTACGGAAACGCTTGAGTTTTTCCGGATCCTTGAGGGCGTTGGCCCATTCGCATTCGTAGCGGTCGACCACCAGCTGCATCTGGACTTCGAGCTCGGCCCCCAGGCCCAGGCTGTCGTTGATGATCACGTCCTTGAGGTAATCCAGGCCGCCTTCCAGGCTTTCGCGCCAGACCGAGGTGCGTTGCAACTTGTCGGCGGTGCGGATGTAGAACATCAGGAAGCGATCGATGTAGCGGATCAAGGTGGCGTCATCCAGGTCGGTGGCAAACAGCTCGGCGTGCCGCGGGCGCATGCCGCCGTTACCGGCCACGTAGAGGTTCCAGCCCTTCTCGGTGGCGATCACGCCGACGTCCTTGCTCTGGGCCTCGGCGCACTCGCGGGTGCAACCGGACACCGCGAACTTGAGCTTGTGGGGTGAGCGCAAACCTTTGTAGCGATCCTCAATGGTCAGGGCCATTTGCACACTGTCCTGCACGCCATAGCGGCACCAGGTGCTGCCCACGCAGGATTTCACCGTGCGAGTCGATTTGCCGTAGGCGTGGCCGGTTTCGAAACCGGCTTCGATCAGCTCGGCCCAGATGTCCGGCAACTGATGCAACTGGGCGCCGAACAGGTCGATGCGTTGGCCGCCGGTGATCTTGGTATAGAGGTCGTATTTCTTGGCGACCACGCCGATGGCGATCAATTTGTCGGCGGTAATTTCCCCGCCGGCGATCCGCGGCACCACCGAATAGGTACCGTTTTTCTGCATGTTCGCCATGAAGGTGTCGTTGGTATCCTGCAACGCCACCAGGGACGGCTCCATGATCGGCTGGTTCCAGCACGACGCCAGGATCGAGCCCACCGCCGGTTTGCACAGGTCGCAACCGGTGTGGCCGCGACCGTGCTTGGCCAGCAATTCTTCGAAGCTGATGATCCCTTCCACCCGCACCAGGGCATACAGCTCCTGACGGGTGTAGGCGAAGTGTTCGCACAGGCTCTTGTCGACGCTGACACCACGGGCGATCAGTTCATGTTCGAAGACCTGCTTGACCAGGGCGGCGCAACCACCGCAACCGGTGCCGGCCTTGGTGTCGCATTTGAGTTGGCCCAGATCGGTGCAGCCACCGTCGATGGCTGAGCAGATCGACCCCTTGGTGACGTTATGGCACGAGCAAATGGTTGCCGCCTGAGGCAGCGCTGCCGGGCCCAGCGTCGGGGCGCCTTCGGACGATGGCAGGATCAGGCTGGCGGCGTCCTTGGGCAAGGCGATGCCGTTCTGCATGTATTGCAGCAAGGTGTCGTAGTAGCTGTTGTCGCCCACCAGTACCGCACCGATCACCCGTTTGCCGGCGGCGTCCACCACCAGTCGCCGGTAGCTGGCACTGGTTTCGTCGATGAATTGGAAGCTGCGCGAACCCGGCGTGTTGCCATGGGCATCGCCGATGGAGCCGACGTCCACGCCCAGCAGCTTGAGCTTGGTGGACATGTCCGCGCCAGTGAACGGCTCGGCGCTTTCGCCGCACAGCCGGGCGGCAACATTGCGGGCCATCTGGTAACCCGGTGCGACCAGGCCGAAGATGCTGCCGTTCCAGGCCGCGCACTCACCGATGGCGTAGATGTCCGGGTCGCTGCTCAGGCAATGGTCATCGATCACCACGCCGCCGCGCGGGCCGATCTGCAAATCGCTCTGGCGGGCCAAGGCATCCTGGGCGCGGATACCGGCGGAAAACACGATGAGGTCGGTTTCCAGGAAATCGTCGGCGGCGAAGTTCATCCGGTAGCGGTACTGCTCACCGGCGCTGATGGATTGGGTACCCTTGGACAGGTGTACACCGACGCCTAGCTTCTCGATGCGGGCCTTGAGGGCCAAACCGCCCTGCGGGTCCAATTGCACCGGCATCAGCCGGGGGGCGAATTCCACCACATGGGCTTCCAGGCCGAGGGTCTTGAGCGCATTGGCCGCTTCCAGGCCCAGCAGGCCACCGCCAACCACCACGCCACGGCGGGCGTTGCCGGCGGCGGCGCGGATCGCGTCCAGGTCTTCAAGAGTGCGATAGACCAGGCAGGAGTCACCTTCAGCGCCTTCAATCGGCGGCACGAACGGGTAGGAGCCGGTGGCGAGCACCAGTTTGTCGTAGCTGATGCGGTCTCGGGCAGTGACGACATGACGCGCCTGACGGTCGATTTCCAACACCGGCACACCCAAGTGCAACGTGACACCCGGCATCTGGTACAGCGAAGCTTCACCGAGGGCCAGGGACTCGGCGTCACGGCCAGAGAAGTACTCGGACAGATGCACGCGGTCATAGGCGCGCATTGGCTCTTCGCTGAACACATGAAGACGGTAGTGATTGAGGGCACCGCGCTCGATCAGTTGCTCGACACAGTGATGGCCGACCATGCCATTGCCGATCACGATCAGCGTTTGCAGCTTGTTCAGAGAAGCATCGTTGGAATTCATAAAAAGCACCCGACAAAAGCCCATCACGATTTTGAAAGCAAAAAAAAAGACGCCTGAAACCTTGCGGTTCCAGGCGTCTTTGCCTGTTCTGTGCGGTATCGGTCCGGCGACTGCGCCCTGACCTACCGTTATTCCCCGGCCTGCTGGCGCTCGATCTTCGTTGACCGACGGGGTTGCCCACTCGATTGTGTTCACGGTGGGCCTGGGTAGTCTCTTGCAGCGAGCGTGCCAAGCCGCACCTATACCCCCGATTCCACTGGGCTACCCAGACCTTGCCGCCAGCGAAAATCCCTGTGGGAGCGGGCTTGCCCGCGAAGACGCCCGCTCAGTCAGCCACGCAAACACGCTCCAGGCTCCAGCTTCCAAGCGCTGACGATTGCCTTCCCATGGTGCGCGCCTCCCGCCTTGGCTTCATAAAAGTGCAGGCTTGCAGGTGACCCAGGATTGGAATTCACGACAGCTCCCTGTGTGGGAGCGAGCCTGCTCGGCGATAGCGGTGGGTCAGTTTGCAGCGATATTGGCGGTTCGATCGACCATCGCAACGATGCTCACAAAAAGCTCTTCCTTGGCCTCGGCGGCACTGATTTCCCCGCTGGCCGCCGCGTTAGACAGTGCCTCCGCCGCGCCCAGCATCGCCCGCAAACCGGCCTGGGTGATGCCCCTTGGGCCTGCGAACGGTTCCAGCACCGCTCGGCATTTGTCCAGGAAAACAGCCTCGTATTCCCGCTTGATCCGCTCCAGTTCCGGGGAGCTGGTCAACGCAGCGATCACCCCCGGAATCTCTCGGCCCTGCAACAGCACGCATTCGACATAGGACGCAGCAATCACCGTAGCGCGGCCTGGCAACGTCGCCTCGCTCGCGTCGAGGGCGGCGTCCATCAGTGCGGTCTGGCGGGCGTCGAAATCCTGATACAACGCCGCCAGCAACCCGGAACGGCTGACGAAATGGTCATAGACGATGGGTTTGGTCACCCCGGCCTGTTCCGCCAGCCGCGCCAGGGTCAGGGCTTCGCTGCCCTCCTCGCGCACCAGCCGCCAGGCAACGTCGAGCAATTGCCGTTGCCGGTCTTCTCGCGACAGGCGTCGACGAGGCGTGGAAGGAGGTTGCGAATTTTCTCCGATGCTTGACATGCTAACTTTACCAACCGTAACTTACTAAAGGTAACTTAATCCAGAATACCGGTTTTCCGGTCTTCGTGACCAGCAGGAGTTTTGTCATGCATTCACTCATCGTTGTCGCCCACCACGACCCTCGCGCCCTCACCCACAGCCTTGCCAGAAAAATCGCCGAGGGCATCACCCAAGCCAACCCCGCCAATACGTTCGAGATAGCCGACCTGGCTGGCGAGGGCTTCGATCCGCGTTTCGGCTTTGCCGACCACGCTGTCCACCACCGTGAGGCGTCGCCGCCTGCCGATGTATTGGCTGAGCAAGCCAGGATCGAGCGTGCCGACGCGCTGGTGTTGGTCTATCCGATTTATTGGTGGTCGATGCCGGCCTTGCTCAAGGGCTGGATCGACCGGGTATTTTCCAACGGCTGGGCATTCGATTTCAGTCCCGACCGGCCGTTTGTCAAAAAGCTGCAGCGCTTGCAGGTGCACCTGGTGGCAGTCGGTGGCGCCGATGCCGACACCTTTCTACGTCACGGCTATGGCAAGGCAATGACCACCCAAATCGACCATGGCATCTTCGATTACTGCGGTGCTCGGGTGGTGAGCTCTCAGCGGTTGCTCGAATCGGAAACCCTTGATCCGGCTCTGCACCTGGAAACCGCCAGCGTCATCGGCCAGCGGTTGTTCGCGACGGTTGAGGCGATGGACCCGGTCCAAGGCGCTGCCACCTGCGCCTGACCTCAGAGTGCACGAGCGTGAGCAGCAGACAGCGTCGGATCGCGCCCATAGATATCGGGGATGTACACGGGCTGGCCCTGGTTGTCCGCCTGCACCGTCCAATACCCCAGCAGAATCGGCACAGGCCTGGCCAACCTGAACTCATGGGTCAACTCAGTAGCCAGCAGCGTGTCGGTACGTGCCCGTTCGGCCGGGCTCACCAGCAGGTCGCGCAAGTGCATGACTTGTTCGATCCGCACGCAGCCTGAACTGAACGCGCGGGGGCCTTTGACGAACAGTGCCTGGCTTGGCGTGTCATGCAGGTACACGGAAAACGGGTTGGGAAAGCGGATCGCCATTTTACCCAACGGGTTCTTCGGACCGGGATCCTGGCGCAGCATGAGGTCGCCCGGATGCTCCCAGTCGATATCCGAGGCCTGCAGCGGCAGGCCATCGCGGTCGAGGATCTTCAGGTTCTGTCGGTTGAGAAACTCCGGATCGCGGCGAATCTCGGGCAGTTTGTCTTCCCGCATGATGGTCGGGGGAACCGTCCAGGTCGGGTTGAGCGTCAGCCGGGTGACCCGGGACTTGATCAGCGGCGTTTGCCGTTGCGCACGGCCGACCTGGGTGCGGGTTTGCCAGACCGGCGCGCCCCCCTGGTACACCGTCAACTGCGCCGCCGCCACGTTGACCAGCACACTGTCGGGCTCCAGGTCCTGGGCCAGCCAGCGCATGCGTTCGAGGTTGATGCGCAACTGTTCACGGCGCATGGCCGGGCTGACGTTCAGCTCGGTGACGGTCCACGGGCCCACCACACCGTCGGCTTGGAGCGAATGCTGGAGCTGGAAGCTCTTCATCGCTTCGACAAGCGTGGTGCTGTAATGCTCGTCGTCGATGAGCGGCGGTGCGCTCAGGTAACCTTCATTGAACAGTCGCTGGGCCAGGGCCGGTACGCGCGCATCCTGCTTGTCCGGTTGCAACAGCGGACCGCCAGGCACTGGCTGCCAGTCAGACAAGGGCTGTTGCCGTAGCCGGGCGTAGAGGCCACGCAGGTTGCGATAAAGCGCCAGGTTCGGCCGCGCCTGTTCAAAGGCCCCGGCCAGGTTCTGCAGGCCCTGTCCGGCGATGGCCAGCACGGCGGCGTGACGGTCTTGCGGCTGCGGGCTGGCCTTCCATATCGGTTCCAGGCGGTCCTGGGGTAAATAGCCGAAACGCAGCTCGTACAAGGCTTGCAGGTAGCGCTGGCTGATGTCGATATCGACACACGCCGCGCTCTGGGAGGTGCCTGCAGCCGGCAAACTGTAGCGCGAGGGATCCAGTCCATCATCGGCCAGTTGTTGCAATTGGGCCCGCAACGCCATCAGTCGCTCGTCGTCCGACCAGACCGCCTGGCCTGCGTTTTGCTGATAAAACGCCTGCAAGCTCATCATCGTCGGAAAGTCGACACGGGCAGCCAGTTCCGGGCAGGCAACCGACAGCTGCGCCAACGCAACCTGCACAGGAGCCGGTTCGCCGACCGAAACGTCTTCGGCCGTCGCGACCAATGGCGCAGTGAGCAATAAAAGGCTCAGGTAACATGCGGACTTTTTGAACAACTGCTTTACTCCAATCCATGGCCGTCTCGTTGACGGTCAAACTTTGCGACAGGTACGACCCGCCATCATGCATACAAACAACACCGGACGGGATGCCGCACACCAATATCACCATTGGAATATTTCATCCGTGCTGAGGTTTTTGCGCCGACTTGGCCTGGTCATGACCGGCCTTGGCGTAATGTGTGGCCCGGCACTGGCCGAAAAGGCCAATTCTCAACTTCTTTACAACAGCCTCGCCCACGCAGCGCCGGAACTCAATCCCCAGGCCTTGAAAAGTGCCTTGAGCGCCATGCAATGCGCTGTCGCCAATGGCGCCACTCAGGCCCGCCACCTGGCGGTAATCGACTACTCGCAACCCTCCACGGCCCGTCGACTGTGGATCTTCGACCTGCGCCAGAAGAAGCTGGTATTGCGCGACCTGGTGGCCCACGGGCAGAAATCCGGGGAAAACTTCGCCACGCAATTTTCCAATCGCCTGGGCAGCTACCAGTCCAGCCTGGGCCTGTTTCGCACCCAGGAAAGTTATCAGGGCACCCACGGCTATTCGCTGCGCATGGACGGTCTGGAACCGGGTTTCAATGACCAGGCTCGTGATCGGGCGATCGTGATCCATGCCGCCGACTACGTGAACCCCTTATGGAGCGTGCGCCAAGGGCGTATCGGACGCAGTCAGGGCTGCCCGGCTGTACGCCCTCAGGTGGCGCGACAGGTGATCGACAAGCTCAAGGGTGGCCAATTCATGTTTTCCTGGTACCCGGACCCGAGTTGGCTCAAGCGCTCAGCGTACCTCAACTGCCAGCCGCAACAGGTTGCCAGTATTCTTGCTAGCAGTGGCGGCTAGCATCGGCGGCAGAACGCTTGCGTAGCCTGGCCCCTGGGGCAGCTTCGCTGCCAGCGGGAGCAAGCGCCCTCGCCACAGAGATTGCGTCGGGTCACACTGCGGTTAAAATGCCGGCCTTTCGAATTGCTGGCCGCGCCTGATGAACCCTGAAGCCGTTCAAACCCTGCAGACTCATTTACTGACAGCCCTTGCGTCGGTACCTGAAGAATCCCGTCGCCTGTTCCATGGTCGCGGTCGCTGCTGGCCAGGGCTGGAACAGATCACCGTCGACTGGCTCCAGGGCGTTGTGCTGGTCTCGTTGTTCAAAGAACCGGAACAGGCGCAGTTGAACGACTTGATGGCGATGCTGCTGGCACTCACCTCTTCGCCTGCCTGGCAACACAGCAGCGCCCATACGCTGGCCGTGCAGCACCGCTACTTACCGCAAAGCCTGACCCAGTGGCTGGTGGGCGAGCCGATTGACGAGTGGACCCTGACCGAAGGTGGCCTGCGTTACCGTATCGACCTGGGCAAAAAACAGAACAACGGCCTGTTCCTGGATATGCGCTACGGCCGCGACTGGGTGCGGGCCCATGCCAGTGGCAAGCGCGTGTTGAACCTGTTCGCCTACACCTGCGGTTTTTCGGTGACGGCCATCGCCGGCGGAGCGCAGCATGTGGTGAACCTGGACATGTCCCGCGCGGCCCTGAGTCGTGGCCGCGACAACCATCGCTTGAACGGCCATGACTTGAGTCAGGTGAGTTTCCTCGGCCACGACTTGTTCAAATCCTGGGGCAAGGTGATCAACAGCGGGCCCTATGACCTGGTGATCATCGATCCGCCTACGTTCCAGAAAGGCAGCTTCCTGCTGACCAAGGATTACCAACGCGTCCTGCGCCGCCTGCCGGAACTGCTGAGCGCCGATGGCACAGTCCTGGCCTGCAGCAACGACCCGGCCACCGGTCCGGAATTTCTCATCGACGGCGTCACCCGTGAAGCACCTGGCTTGAAGTTCGAACAACGTTTGGCCAATCCGCCGGAATTTCCCGATGCCGACATGCAATGTGGCCTGAAGGCGTTGGTGTTCCAGTATGGTGAGAAGGCTTGCTCCCGCTAGGGGAATCTTTGGAGCGCTCCCACGCTCTGCGTCATCTTCCAGAAACGGAACGCGGAGCGTCCCTGGCGGCGTTCCCGCGCAGGAGCGTGGGAACGATCGATCGGCGCTAGCCGAGCAACTGCTTCCCGTGGCTATTGCCGTCGCAGCGACCACCAAGGGGTGACCAATTCGGTGGTTATCCGCCTTGCCAGGGCTTCAACCTCTCGGCTTTTGACGGAACGGTAGATGGCCATGGTCCGGCGCAATTGGTCTTCAGTGAGCATCACCGGCTCACCTGCGGCCCAATCCACATCCGCCACGGCTTCCAGTCTCACCCGCTGCCAGACTATGCCGTTGGGTAGAGTGACCGACTCCAGGGCACTGGGCAGGTCGCTGGCAGGTTGCCTCAGGTTATCTAACAGCACCTGGGGCCAGTGGGATGGATCCACGGGTTCGCTGAAGGCATCCACCAGGTTGTCTTCCACCGTGTCCCAGGTCGCCAGGCCTTCGAGCCAATCGCGGGACATCAACCCCAGGTAGGGGCGCCAGGCCAACTCCCCTACGCGGGGCGTCTGATCATTGCTGTTGAAGGTGTCCTGGGCGTCGCTGAGCCAATTGATGAAACCCTCCCGGGTCGTGGCCGCCCGGCGCTGCGATAGCTCCGGATAGAGGTTGCTCAGCACCCGGTTCCAATACTCGTGCTGGGTGCCCAGGAACCGCGCAAAAGGCACGCCCTGCGGATCGAGGCGGGCACGCTGGACGGACTCGAACATCAAGAAGTGCACCTCCAGCTCAGAGACGTCTGGCGTTTGCCTGTCCAGCACGCGCGCTTGCAGGCGTGTGCGCAGTTGCGCCAGTTGCTGGTCAAAATCGGCTATTCGAATGAACAGGTCGGCATAGAGATTTGAGTACCCGGTGTAGTACTGCAGGATGCCCGCGGCGCGCTGACGATATCCCAGCGCCAGCCCGTTCGGTTCACTGGCATCGACGTCGCGAATGAGACCGGAAAACCAGTCAATGAAACGCCGCCCCCCGGCATCGTCCCGGGCCACTTCCAGTGTTTTCTTCAGATCAGGGAGGTCATCCAGCCAGTCATCGACCGTGTAGCGAAAAGCCTCACGGTCCAGGGCGCGAAGAGCGTTGATCTGGACACTTGGTAGTGGATTGTCTTCAAGCCATAAACCAAGGGTGTTACTGCTTGGCATGCTGGCAAGCGCGGGAAGCAGGTCATCTTGAATATTGCTGATGCGGTTGCCCTTGAGATCGAGGAAGATCGGCTCGGATGAAGGCCTGGATATCAGCGTCAAGGCCATCGTCGGCACCCGATCCAAGCCTGCGTAGGCCAGTTCCAGCTCTTCCAGGGCTGCGAGCTCCGACAGGTTCGGCAATTCGCGACAATTGTTGCCACTCAGGCGCAGTTCTTTCAAGCCTGTGGCGGTGCGCAGGAAGGCACTGCCCTCTTCATCCAGGCGCAAGCCACAGCGAACCAGATCCAGCCCTTCCAGACCGGGTAAAGCAGTGATGGCCAGCAGTTCCTGGGCAGTGAAGTTCAGGTTATCGGACCATACCAGTTCACGCAGGGCAGGCAGCTCAGCCAGGCGGCCGATGGCTGCGACCATGTTGGCCTCGGCGCCAGGCTCCGCGCCGCCAGTTATCTCGGAAAGGTGCAGGACCCGCAGCTTGGGGGCGCGATTGGCACCAATCAGGGGGACAAATACATCCGCGTTCATGTTGAGTGGATTTTTACCCAATGCCAGCTCCAGCAGATTGCGAAACTCGCCCGCCGCCACGGGTACGGCGGTGAAGTTGTTACCGTGCAGGCGCAGCATTTCGATATTGGGAAACAACCGCAGGAAGTCCGAGGGATCCTCACTCAAACCCATGTGAGACAACGTCAGGGTTTCGATATGGGTGAAACGCGCGTGGATCGTAGGGAGCCTGCCGATGTCCCACCCCGACAGACGCAATGTCAACTCGCTGTCTTCCCTGCGCGGATCGGGTTCACGCCGCCAGGCGCGGCGGATTTCGTTCGCTACGCCGCGACGATTCGCCAGGATATCCTCTCGGCTGTAGCGACCCTCCACCGGGTGATGAACGCCCTCATGGACTTCCCACTGGCGCAACCCTTCATCGAGCGTCGCCCATTCATTGCTCAGCCGGCTGACCAACTGGTTCAGGCTGAGGCCTTCACGCGCGGCCTGATCGGTCAGGCTGCGCTGAAGCCCCGCGAGGGCATCCCCGGCATAGTGAGGATAGAGTCGCTCAAGACGTCCCTCCAGGTTGTGGCGCCAGCCCTGCAACGGCAGTTTTCCACGCCCGCTGAGCGGATAACCCAAGCGTCCATTCTGCCATTGCGGGCCTTGTGCGCCGCTGTCCAGGCGCTTGAGGAGCAGGAACGCACGCAGCCCTTGCCGATCGTCAAGGGCTTGCCCCAGCAGCGCCTTGCGAAGCCTGGCCGCCTCCCAAATGTTGAATCCCAGCGCCTTGCGAGCCTCGTCCGGCATTGCGCTTAGCAGCGCCTCTTCCAGGCTCAACCCCGCGCCCAGTTCGTTGCCCTGTTCGTCAAAGGCCTGGTACTGCCCGCCGTCCTGGCGAATGACTTTCAAAGGCCCCTCTTCCCCCACTTCCAACGGGCTGGCCAGTTCGCTCGACACCAGGCGCAGGCGCAACCGGCCGCGCAATGGGGCCATATTGCCCAGCAAGCCCATGACAACGCGGTCTCGATCGGCGCTGCTTTCTCCGCGCTCCAAAGCACGTAACGTACGTGTCAGGCGCAGCTCGGTCAGGGCCTCTGCGCACTGTTTACCCAGGCTTCCCGTCACCCGGCCGGCACGCAGGCGCACCAGGTCCTCGCCTTGAGCCTGGCTGGCAAGCTCGTTGGCCATGGATTCCGGCAGGCCGGGGAAGGCCCGAGCCACGGGAACGGCGAACGGATCGAGCCCGGTGGACCGGGCCATGGCGGCGGTCACGTGGGTAACATTGCGTTCCAGGTGAATAGCCCAGCGGCCAGCCAACAACCGACTGATCTCCACCGGACGCAGGCCGAGGGGGCTTTGCCCCAGCAGTGTCCGTTGCTCGCTCACGCTCAGGCCGGCCAGGATGCGACTCGCCCAGCCATCGTGCGCCAGATCAGCCTGGTTCAGATCGAGAAAGCGCGTAGCCGCCGTGTCACCCATCGAGTGAAACTGCACCCCATCGTGATAGCGCAGCGTCACCGTCTCGGGCCAACCCGGCAGATCCACGAGGGTCTGAGTGATTCGAACGTGCATGTTGCCTGGCGCTTCGCCGCCGCGCAGACGCCCAATGGTTTGCTGCACCCATTGCCAATCCCGTGCTTCACTCAGGGCATCGGCGAATATGGCCGGCATCGGCTGCCCGTTCACTTGCAGGTAGCGCAGATGCGTCTCGCTGATACCCACCTGCCGCTGCAGGGCAAGGATCGAAGGGTCGTCCAGTTCGGCCGGCGTCTCGACAAAGCTACGCAGCAGCTCCAGATTGCTGCGCTGCAACGGGTTGCGGTGCGCCCACTGCCAGCCGCGGGCACGGTTCCACTCCATGATCGGCGTTACGCCACGATGGTCGGTGGGTAGTCGCAGGCCCAAGGCATCGGCTCTGCCCTGCACCTCGAAATAACGGCCCTCGATCTGCACCCATGCCTCGTCCGTTGTGCGCCATACCCCCCAGGCATCCTGCTCGGCCTCAAGGGGTGGCAAGCGCCGTGCTTGGAAAGGCCTGACATCGCCATTCCACAGGCGCGTCGTACCGTCACGCACCGGCATGGGTTCGACAGCCCCGCCGATAAAACCCAGATAGGCCCCTTGAGCGACCCCGAACAGGACGTTGAAGATGTGATCGATGCCTTCTTGCGCGTGACCTTCGTTGAACGCCTGGATGCCTTCGAAGAACTCATACACCAGGCGCACCCCGCCCACCGCCGCCGCAGCCATCCCGACAGGTGCGCAGAACGGGATGAAACTGACGGCGAGCATCAGGGAACGCTCGGCGAGACTTTCCCAGTATTCGAGGCGAGCCAGCAGCGCCTGCCAATCCTGATCCTTGGTGGAAACCATCAGCGCCGAGGCATTGGCCAAGGTGTGGGTTCGCCATTCGTGATAGCGATCGTCCCAGTGATTTTCACGCACATCACCCAGGGTCCAGGGCACATGGGGCGCAGGCACTCGAATGCGCCGGGGGTTGCCATCCTCGCCAAGCTCACCCTCTCTCCAGCCCACGATCCGGGCGTGGATTTCCTGGAAAATATTGAGGTTGTCCGTTATCTCCCACTCCACTTGATCATGCAGGGCATCGCCGAGCCGGGCCTGCAGACGTACCGGGAAGTAGCGCATCAGGCTCTCGCGATAACGCCGTCTGCGCAGCCGTTCGATCAACTGCGCGGCCATGGCCTGCAAGCTGGGGAATTGCTTGATTGGTGCCACAATGTCATGGGGCATGTGCAAGACGACCGGACGAACGCCTTTGGCGTCCCCTTCCAATCCCCAGTACACCCGGGCGCCAAATAGTGGCACCGACAGCACCTCCAGTGCCTTGACCTCACAGGCCAGGGATTTGACCGGGTGAGCGTTGAGTTGCACCCCGACATGGGCCAGCAACCGCTCACCGATTTCATCCAGGCGCCCATCCAGCTTCGCCTCGTAGGCGTCATAGGTGAGCAGGCTGCGTGCGTACTTGATGTAGGCGTCGGCGACAACCGGGACCTCGTTGCGAATCTGTGGCAGTCGCTGCTTGAGCAGGCGCTGATAAGTACCGCCTGCATCCAGCTCCCGACACAGACGTGCGAAAGTGGCTGGGGTCATGGGCAGTGCCGTGGTGTCTGACGGCTCCCCCCAGCGGTAAAACTCTCCAGGCTTGCCCTTGATGAACAGCTCGCCGTTTTTATCCAAAGCGCCGCCAGTGACGGCATCGGCGGGAGGATAGTTGCGCATGGCCGCTTCGACCACCGATAGCGAAGTGCCGAAAGGGTCACGCTTGACCCTGGCCCGCCGTAGCGCATCCGCAACGCTGCCGGTGCCATTCACCAGGCGCCAGGCCTGTATTTGCGGCCGGGCCTGCAGCAAGTCGCGCGTGAAAGTTTCCGGTGCCGGCAGGTCGATCAGTAGCGCGTTGAGCGCGTCGCTGTCGCGCTGCAATTGCTTGGTAAAGGCCTTGAAACGCTCCTGGTGGATCCGCGAGGCACGTTTCAGCCAGACGGGCAGTCGGGCCTGGATGAACTCGATATGGGTATCGAGAGTGGACATGATGGACCTCCTTCCTTGGGGTCGATTGGGCATTTGAAATTTACAGCTCGCCAAACGTTGGCGTCGTCGATGCTCCCCAAAACGATGGTTTTTTGAAACCGTCAGACTGTTGCGAGGGGTTGCCGCGCAGCACGCCATTGCCGGTGTTTTTCCTGCCCCTCACAACGCGGCCTTGCTACGCAGCAAATCAATGAACAAGCCCAACTCCCGGCTCACCGGTTCGCCCTTGCGCCGCAACATCCCGAACGGCGCCAATTGCACATCCAGCGCCACCGGCAGCGCGACCACCAGGCCCATCTTCAGGTAATCGCGCAAAGCGGTTTCCGAGAGCACCATGATTGCGTCGGTCAATTGAATCAGTTGCTGCATGGAATACACCGAACTGCATTCGATGATGTCCGCCGGCGTCGGCAGCGCCAGGCGTTGCAGCGCCTGATCGAGACCGATGCGTGCCGGGCTGGTTTCCGGCTGCAGGATCCATGGCCAGTCGCTGACCAGTTCGGCCAGGGCCAGTTTTTTGCGCCGGGCCAACGGGTGGCCGGCATGGACTACCACCAGCAAACGCTCATTGCCCAGTTGTTCGAAATCGTAGTGTTCACTGTCGGTGGCCGCGTTGCGCCGGGCGATGGCCAGGTCGATACGACCTTGTTCCAGTAGCTGGATCACCTGGTCGCTGGTATCGCCCATGATGCGGATCCGCAATTGCGGGTTGAGGGCCTTGATGCGGGCGATGGAGTCCATCACCAGGTCCGGCGCGGCGCCCATGATGGTGCCGATGGACAGGTAACCGTAACCACCTTGCTGACGGGCCAACAGGTCTTCGGCACAACGGTCCAGGCCACTGAGGGCTGACTCGGCAAAGCGAATCAGCTCCTGTCCCAGGGCGGTCGGACGCATGCCACGCGGCAAGCGCTCAAACAGGTCGCAACCGAACATGTCTTCGATTTCGTGCAGCATCCGGGTTGCCGCCGGTTGCGACATATTCAAGCTCTGGGAGGCGCGATGCAGGTTCTGGCTGGCGCTCAGGGCCACCAGCATGTGCAGGTGTTTGTAGCGCAGGCGGTTGAACAGGCTGCGGGACAGCGCGGGATCGGTCATCGATGAGCCTCGGATTATCGATACCTTGAAGGTATCACTTGTTAGCGAGATTCGATTTGTAACGTATCGATCGCCGGCCGTACAGTCCAGCCCATAAGAACAAATACCTGCTAAAGGACTCCCGCGATGAAGACTCTTCCTGCGTCTGTACTGGCCAAGATTTCCTGGCGCCTGCTGCCCTTCCTGCTGCTGATGTACATCATGGCTTTTCTCGACCGGGCCAATGTCGGCTTCGCCAAACAAGCCTTCCAGGCCGACACCGGTATCGGCGACGCCGCATTCGCATTTGGTGCCGGCGTGTTCTTCGCCGGTTACGCGCTGCTGGAAGTGCCCAGCAACCTGATCCTGCACCGCGTCGGTGCCCGCTTGTGGATGTGCCGGATCATGGTCACCTGGGGCCTGGTGTCGGCGGCCATGGTCTTTGCCCACAACGAAACCAGTTTCTACGTGCTGCGCTTCTTGCTGGGCGTGGCCGAAGCCGGATTCTTCCCCGGGGTGATTCTCTACCTCACCTATTGGTTCCCTTCGGCGGCCCGGGGCAAGGCCATGGGCTTTTTCTATTTTGGTGCGCCGCTGGCATTCATTTTCGGCAGCCCGCTATCAGGGCTGTTGTTGGAACTGGACGGCTTCGCCGGTGTTCACGGCTGGCAATGGCTGTTCGCCGTGGAAGGCCTGATGGCTTCGGCGGTCGGCGTGTGGGCCTACTGGTATCTGGACAATCGTCCGGCCGATGCGAAATGGCTCTCGCTCGAGGAACGCCGCCAGGTCCAGGACCTGCTCGATGCCGAGGATCAACACAAGCAATCCCATGGCCGCAGCCTGCTCAGCGTGCTGTGCCAGCCATCAGTACTGTACCTGTGCCTGATTTACCTGTTGATCCAGGCCAGTGTCTACGGCGTGGTGTTTTACCTGCCGACCCAGGTGGGCGGGCTGCTGGGCAGCAAGATCGGGCTGATGGTGGGGCTGGTCACCGCAATTCCCTGGATCTGCGCCCTGTGTGCGGCCTATCTGATCCCTGGCTACAGCGACCGCAGCGGCCAGCGCCGCCGTACCGCCGCCTTGACCCTGTTGATGGCGGCCGCCGGGATCGCCTGCTCGGTGAGCGTGTCCAGCCCACTGCTGGGCATCATTGCCCTGTGCTTCGCCGCCTCCGGGTTCATCGCCGTACAGCCGGTGTTCTGGACCTTTCCGTCCAGCTACCTGGCCGGTAGCGCCGCAGCGGCAGGCATCGCGTTGATCAACTCCTTCGGTGCCCTCGGCGGCTTTATTGCCCCGGTGCTGAAGAACTGGGCCGAAGGTGCCTTCCATTCCCCTGCCGCCGGCCTCTATCTGCTCGCCGGCACCACAGTCATTGCCGCGTTGCTGGTACTGGGCATCCACTCGCCCGGCCAGCGCGCCTCGAACACACCGGCCACTGTTTAACTCAAGGAGCTGCACCATGGGTATCCCCACGATCAAACACGTCCGCGCCTTTGTCCTGCGAGGCGGCGGCGCGGATTATCACGACCAGGCGGACGGCCATTGGATCGACGATCACATCGCTACGCCGATGAGCAAGTACCCGGACTATCGTCAGAGCCGCCGTAGCTTCGGCATCAATGTGCTCGGCACCCTGGTGGTGGAAATCGAAGCCAGCGACGGCACCGTCGGCTTTGCCGTGACCACCGGCGGCGAGCCTGCGGCCTACATCGTTGAAAAACACCTGGCACGTTTCATCGAAGGTGCCCGGGTCACCGACATCGAAAAGATCTGGGACCAGATGTATCAATCGACGCTGTACTACGGTCGCAAAGGCCTGGTGATCAACACGATTTCCGGCGTGGACCTGGCGCTCTGGGACTTGCTGGGCAAGATTCGCCAGGAGCCGGTGCATCAATTGCTCGGTGGCGCAGTGCGCGACGAGTTGCAGTTCTACGCCACCGGCGCCCGGCCGGACCTGGCGCAAAAAATGGGCTTTATCGGCGGCAAGATGCCGCTGCACCACGGCCCGGCCGAAGGCGAGGAAGGCTTGCGCAAGAACCTCGAGGCATTGGCGACCATGCGCGAACGGGTCGGCCCGGACTTCTGGCTGATGCTCGATTGCTGGATGAGCCTGGACCTCAACTACGCCACCAAACTCGCAGTCGGCGCCCATGCGCACGGTTTGAAATGGATCGAAGAAGCCCTGCCGCCCGACGACTACTGGGGCTACGCGGCACTGCGCAACAACGTACCCAAGGGCATGCTGGTGACCACCGGCGAACACGAAGCCACCCGTTGGGGCTTTCGCATGCTGTTGGAAATGGGTTGCTGCGACATCATCCAGCCGGATGTCGGTTGGTGCGGCGGTCTCACCGAGCTGGTGAAAATCTCCGCCCTGGCCGACGCCCATAACGCGCTGGTGATCCCCCACGGTTCCTCGGTCTACAGCTACCACTTCGTCGCCACCCGGCATAACAGCCCGTTCGCCGAGTTCCTGATGATGGCGCCCAAGGCGGACGAAGTGGTGCCGATGTTCCACCCGCAATTGCTGGGCGAGCCGGTACCAGTGCAAGGCCGCATGCGCCTGTCGGTCCTCGACCAGCCTGGCTTCGGCGTGACGCTGAACCCGGAATGCCAACTGCACCGGCCTTATAACCGCTAAAGGAGCCTGCCATGAACATGCCCCGCAACGCCTTCAAGGCCGCGCTGACCTCAAAGGACACCCAGTACGGCATCTGGGCCGGTTTCGCCAGCGGTTACGCCGCTGAAATCGTTGCCGGCACCGGTTACGACTGGATGCTGATCGATGGCGAACACGCGCCCAACACCGTGCCCAGCGTGCTCAGCCAACTCCAGGCCGTGGCGCCCTACGGCACCGCACCGGTGGTGCGGGCGGTGACCGGCGAAGCCAACCTGATCAAGCAACTGTTGGACATCGGCGCCCAGACCCTGATGATTCCCATGGTCGAAACCGCTGAACAAGCCCGGGCGCTGGTGCGCGCCATGCGCTATCCGCCCCACGGCATTCGTGGCGTGGGCGGCGGCCTGACCCGCGCTACCCGCTGGGATGGCGTGGCGAACTACCTCAACAGCGCCCATGAACAGCTGTGCCTGATCGTCCAGGTTGAATCGCTTATCGGCGCGGACAATGTCGAAGCGATCGCCGCTGTCGAAGGTGTGGACGCGGTATTCATCGGCCCGGCCGACCTGTCCATCGGCCTCGGCCATGCAGGCAACCCTGGTCATCCCGAGGTCCAGGAACGCATCCGACACGCCGTGAACGCCACCCTCGCGGCGGGCAAGGCCTGCGGCATCCTCGCGCCCAACGAAGAGGACGCCCGGCGCTACCAGGGTTGGGGCTGTCAGTTCATCGCCGTGGCCATCGACATCAGCCTGCTGCGCCAGAGTGCTCTCGCCACCCTCGCCCGCTATCGCGAACCCGCCACCGCTCAAGCGCCTTCGCGCACTTATTGAAGGACACTGCCATGTCATCCGTTCCCGTGTTCCAGAACTTCATCAACGGCCAGTTCACTCGCAGCGAGGCACACCTGGACGTGTTCAACCCAGCCACCGGGGCTCTGTTGTCCCGCGTCCCCGCGTCCACCGCTGCCGACATCGATCAGGCCCTGGCTGCCGCCCGCGTCGCGCAGAAAGACTGGTCGGCCAAACCGGCCATCGAACGCGCCGGACACCTGCGGCGCATTGCCGCCAAACTGCGAGAAAACGTCGCTCACCTGGCACGCACCATCACCCTTGAGCAAGGCAAGATCAGCGCCCTGGCCGAGGTGGAGGTGAATTTCACCGCCGATTACCTCGACTACATGGCCGAATGGGCCCGGCGCATCGAAGGCGAGATCATCACCAGCGACCGTCCCGGTGAAAACATCTTCCTGTTCCGCAAGCCTCTGGGCGTGGTGGCCGGGATCCTGCCGTGGAATTTCCCGTTCTTTTTGATCGCTCGCAAGATGGCCCCGGCGCTGCTGACCGGTAACACCATCGTCATCAAGCCCAGCGAAGAAACCCCGAACAATTGCTTCGAATTCGCCCGATTGGTGGCCGAGACCGACCTGCCGCCC
The DNA here is from genome assembly GCF_017968885.1 of Pseudomonas sp. Tri1. Classification (NCBI taxonomy): domain Bacteria; kingdom Pseudomonadati; phylum Pseudomonadota; class Gammaproteobacteria; order Pseudomonadales; family Pseudomonadaceae; genus Pseudomonas; species Pseudomonas sp. Tri1. Next base: position 3,568,610 of record NZ_CP072913.1, read on the forward strand.
GGCGTGTTCAATGTCGTGTGTGGCGACGGCCAGGTCGGCGCAGCCTTGAGCGGCCATAAAGGCGTGGACATGATCAGCTTCACCGGCAGCGTCGACACTGGCTCGCGAATCATGACCTCGGCTGCGGCGAACATCACCAAGCTGAACCTGGAACTGGGCGGCAAGGCGCCGGCCATTGTGCTGGCGGACGCCGATCTGGAGCTGGCGGTGAAAGCCATTCGCGACTCGCGGATCATCAACACCGGGCAAGTCTGCAACTGTGCCGAACGGGTCTACGTGGAACGCAAGGTCGCCGATCAATTCATCGAGCGCATTAGCGCGGCGATGTCAGCCACCCGCTATGGCGACCCGCTGGCCGAGCCGGACGTAGAAATGGGCCCGTTGATCAACCGCCAGGGCCTGGACAGCGTCGAGCGCAAGGTGAAAAAGGCCCTCAGCCAAGGCGCCAGCCTGATCAGCGGCGGCAGCGTGGCGGGCCGCCCCAGCGGTTTCCACTTCCAGCCCACGGTACTGGCCGGCTGCAATGCTTCGATGGAAATCATGCGTGAGGAAATCTTTGGCCCGGTGTTGCCGATCCAGATCATCGACGACCTGGACGAGGCCATAGCCCTGGCCAACGACTGCGACTACGGCCTGACCTCTTCGGTCTACACCCGCGACCTGAGCCGGGCCATGCACGCCATTCGGGGTCTGGACTTTGGCGAGACCTATGTGAACCGCGAAAACTTCGAAGCCATGCAAGGCTTTCACGCCGGGGTGCGCAAATCCGGGGTTGGCGGGGCCGATGGCAAGCATGGTCTGTATGAGTACACCCATACCCATGCGGTGTACTTGCAAAGCTGACCGGCGAGAGACCGAGGCTTGGCGAAGCGCTCGCCCTCCAGGGGGCGCTTCGCCCCCCAACGGGGATAAATCCCTCGCCACAAACGTCCTGCTTTTTCTCAGACCACCAAGGTCAACCACGCCGATACCAGTAGCATCACCGCCATGACCCGATTGAACCGCCCCATCGCCACAGCCGAACGGCAGAACCGTGCAGCGCCACGGCCCAGGTAGGCCCAGACGGTCATGCACGGGATCGAAATGGCGAAAAACGCCAGGGACAGCCAGAGCACCCGCACAGTACGGTCAGCTTCGGCGCCAGCGAAGACGCTGACCACTGCCAACGCCATCATCCAGGTTTTCGGGTTCACCAACTGCAACCCGGCAGCCCCCGCCAAGCCCAGACGCGGGCCCTCGACCGGCTGGGACGGATCGATGGCCTGGGCCGGTGCGCTGAAAATCTGCCAGGCCATCCAGCTCAGCCAGGCGATGCCCGCCCACGAGAGCAGCGTCTGGATCGTGGCATGGCGCGCCAGCACGTCCCCCAACCCGGTGCCGACCAAAAGCACCAACAAGGCCGCAGCCGCGCAGGCACCGAGGATGATCGGCACGGTGGTTGCCAGGCCGAAGCGCGAACTGTGGCTCAGCACCAGGATATTGGTCGGGCCCGGGGTAATGGAGGCGACAAAAGCAAACAAGGCAAACGGCAGTAACTGGTCCATTGAACTACGTCTCGCTGAATGATCGATCGCTTGATCATCCCCACGCAGCCGTGGTCAGTCTGGAACAATTGAGCAGCGCTTGCGATAGTCCGCCGGGCTCAGGCGATAGGCGCGCTGGAACCAGCGCCCCAGGTGGCTTTGGTCGGCGAACCCGAGCATTGCCGCCACCGCCACGGCACTCTCGCCACGAGCCAGCAAACGCCGGGCCCGGGCCAGGCGCAACTGGATCAGATAGGCATGGGGCGCCAGGCCGAACGCTGCCTTGAACGCGCGGGTCAAGCGGAAACGATCCACGCCGGTCACCCGCGCCAGGTCGTCCAGTCCGACATCGTCGCTCAGGTGGCTGTGCAGGTAATCCCGGGCTTGTTGCGCGACCAGCGGCAGGCGTGGGTCGGGGTTGATCCGTGTCCGCCAGTGCAAGTGTTGGGTCAGGTTGGCAAGCAAGGCGTCCAGGGCGGTCTGGCGCACGATGCGGATCTCCTGCTCATGCAGGCTCTGGAAGGCCTTGGCCGTGGCGCTCGCCAGCCGCGCATCGTCGGTCAGGGTGGCGGCAAACCCCAGTTGGGCATTGTCCGGCGCCACGTCGAACAAGGAACGCAACTCGCGCTCCAGCCAGTGGGGCTCCAGGTACAGCGTGCGGTAGGTAAACCCATGATCGTGGGGGGCGTTGCCGTCATGCAGCTCGCCGGGCTCAAGCAGGAACACTTTGCCCGGCGTGCTGTTGTGCTGCTGGCGGCGACAATGAAACTGCTGAACGCCCTGCTCGGTCACGCCCACCAGGTAGGTGTCATGCCAATGGGGATCATAGGCATGCCCCTCGAAATGCGCGCGCACGGTCTCGATACCGGACGTGGCGTCCTGTTTGAAATCGATCCAGTTGCGCGCTGTCATGAGCCGTCTCGTTTTGTCTATCCGCTCGGGGCAGATTAACCGCTGTGGGCGATGACGTCTGGAAGATTTGTGCAACCCGTTCCCACAGGTCGAGTCAATCAGACATCCGATGCGATAGCCCCCTCCCAGGTCTCCACCGACAGCCGCGCCAGTTCGGCATCCTGCTCGGCCTTGACGCCGGAGACACCGATAGCGCCGATGCATTGGCCGTCGTGACGAATGGTCACGCCGCCTTCGAGCATGCCTTGCAGGTGCGGCGCGCTGAGGAAAGCGTAGCGGCCGCCGTTGATCATGTCTTCGAAGACCTTGCTGTCGCGCCGGCCCATGGCGGCGGTACGGGCTTTTTCGGTGGCGATATAAGTCGATAACGGCGAGGCATCGTCCAGGCGCGACAGCCCGAGGGGGTGGCCGCCGTCGTCCACCACACAGATCGACACCGCCCATTGATGCTGGTGCGCCAACTTCTTGGCCGTCTCCAGCAATTGCTCAACGTCCTGCTCAGTGAGTACCGCTTTGGTTTTCATGGATCACTCCGTGTTATGCAACAACGAGCTCGCAAGACAGCCCACAAGACAATGCCTGCGGGCCGAAGAACACCGCCGAGGATTACTCGCCGTAGATATCGAAATCAAAGTATTTCTGGCGGATCCTGTCGTAAGTGCCGTTGGCACGAATGGTCGCCAACGCCTGATTGAAGCGGCTCGCCAGCGCATCATTCTTGCGCACCGCAATGCCGATGCCCGTGCCGAAGTATTGTTCCTCGGTGAAATTGGGCCCGACAAATTCGAAATCCTTGCCCTCCGGACGCTTGAGCAGGCTTTCGTCGATCACCACCGAACTGGCCATGGTCGCGTCCAGGCGCCCGCCCAGCAGGTCGAGGAATATTTCATTCTGCGAACCATAGCGGATAACCTCGGCGCCCGCCGGAGCAAACTTCTCGGTGACGTAGCGATCGAAGTTGGTCGCCCGCTGCACGCCGATCCGCTTGCCTTTGAGCTGCGCCGGAATGTCGTTGATACCGCTGCCCTTGCGAAACACCAGGCGCGCCGGGATGCGGTAATAGCGGTTGGTGAAGTCCACCGACTTCAACCGCTCGGGGGTGATGGACATGGACGAAATCACCGCGTCGACCTTCTTCACCTTGAGTGCCGGAATCAAGCCGTCGAACTCCTGCTCCTGCCAGACGCAGCGGACCTTCATCTCGGCGCACAACGCCTGACCGATGTCGTAGTCAAAGCCGATAATGGTGTTGTCCGGGGTTTTCGAAGCGAATGGCGGGTAAGCCGCCTCGATGCCGATACGCAACGATGTTTCGGCGGCTTGCAGGCTTGTGCCGAAAGCCAGCAGCGAGACGAAGCCCAGCCTGAGGGCAATGCGTTTAACGTTCATTCATTAGCTCCAGATGCGATGTTATTGAGTTCGGACGCTCCACAGAAGTCGTCCGTTATGGCAGCAGCAATGTGAACAAGCCCGGGCGGCGACTCTGCGGTCGTCTGCCCGGTGACAGCACAACGGCGATCCGGCCGACGGCCTCAGACTGCCGCCGTGACAATCAGCTCCAGCAAAATATCGGGATCATCGAACGCCACCTGGGCCGTGGCCCGCGCCGGGGTCTGCGCGGCGTCGACCCAGTCGCTCCACAAGGCATTCATCGCCGCGAAATCCCGGCCCATGTCTTTCATCCAGATCTGCACGCTGAGCAGTCGGCGCTTGTCGCTGCCCGAAACGGCCAGCAACTCATCGACCCGTTGCAGCACCTGACGGGTCTGGCCCTGGATGTCCTGACTGCAATCGGCGGCGACGATGCCGCTGAGCCAGGCCACGCCGTTGTGCACGACACTGCGGCTCAGGCGTGGGTTGCTTTCGATGCGTTGAATACTCATGACGGTTCCTCGATAAAGGGCTGCTCGCTAGCCAGTTGGGCGAGCGTGATGGGTTTGAGGGGCGAACGGACGCGGTAGTAGCCCACCTCGGCGGGCGACACATGGCGATGCCCGGCGATGATCTCGGTGACGCTCAGGCCACACTGACGGCCCTGGCACGGCCCCATTCCGCAGCGACTGAACGCCTTGGTCTGGTTCGGCCCCAGACAGCCGAGGTCGACGTAGCGGCGGATAGCGCCCGCGCTGACTTCTTCGCAGCGACAAACCGTGACGTCATCGGCGGGAATGCGGTTCTGAACCGGCGGGCGATACAGGGCGTCGATCAGCGGGCGTGCCGCGCGGGCCCGGCCCAGGGCTTGTTGCACAGACGCGGCTGTCGCGTGTTTGCCGGCAATCGCCAAGGCCGCCAGGCGACCTTCCAATTGCGCCACTTGCGCGCCGCCGATAGCGCCGCCGTCGCCGGCAATGAAAATGCCCGGCACGCTGGTTTCACCCCATGGGTTGCGGCGGGCGATCCAGCACAATTGCTGTTCGCTCCACTCATGGTCCAGGCGCAACGACCAACTGATCTGGGTATTAGGCACCACACCTTGGTGCAGCAGGACCAACTCGGCAGGAATGCGCTGCTGGCGAGCGCCACGGTCGAAGCTCACGGCACTGGCCCGATCCGCGCCCTCCACCCGCAGGTTGCGGGCACCGCGAATATGTCGGACACCGGCGCGCTTCAACTCCAGCAGCAGCGCCATGCCCTTGAGCAAATCCCGCCAACCGCGCAAGGCACCGGGAACCGCACGCCAGGCACGCAGCAGATCGCTTCGATGGCTGGTGTCCACCAAGGCTTCGATGGCGATCCCGGCGCGCAGGTATTGCACCGCCAGCAGGTACAGCAACGGGCCGCAACCGGCCAGTAGCACTGGACCCGCAGGCACCAACGCTGCGCTCTTGAGCAGGATCTGCCCGGCCCCGGCGGTCATGACGCCCGGCAAGGTCCAGCCGGGAATCGGCATCGGCCGTTCAAAGGCTCCCGTGGCGATCAACAACTGGCGCCCTTGCAAGACTTCGGCGCGTCCCTCGATCAAATAGTGCACTTGACGCTGCGGCGTGACCTGCCAGATCGCTGCGTTGGGCAGATAACGAGCGCCGCATTGCAGGAAATCTGCTGCCAGTTTCGCCCCAGCGCTGTAATCGTCACCCAGGATCGAGCGGCAGCGGGTATCGGCTTGAAGCACCTGACGATAAATCTGTCCGCCGGGACTGGCCTGTTCATCCAGCACCACTACCGACAAGCCGTGAGTCCTGGCCTCAAGAGCGGCACTCATGCCGGCGGGCCCGGCACCAATGACGATCAGGTCGATGACGAGGTTACTCATCGCCACCCTCCTCGCCCTGCGCCACGCAGGCGGCTCCGCGTTGACGGCGTACGCGCATGCCTGGACGTACCGGCACCAGGCAGGCCTGGACATTGGCTTGGCCGTCCACTTCCACCAGACACTCAAAGCACACACCCATCATGCAATAGGGTGCGCCAAGCCGACCGTTGATCGCGCTTTCGCGGGTGTGGCGGATGCCGCTACTCAACAGTGCGGCGGCCAGAGATACCGCGCCGGGCACCGTCAACGGCAGTCCTTCGAACTCGATTTGCACGGTGTCATCCCCTGGCGTCAAAGGCCGGAACAGGCTGTCAGCCGACATGACGCACCTCGGTTGGCGAGTTGAATCGGTGCAGGCCGAATGGTTTTAGCATCGGGTCATCGAACTCACCGGCGATCCACGGCGCCAGGCGCAAGGCATGGGCTGCGGCCAACGTCACGCCGCTGTGGCAACTGATAATCGACAGCCCCGCCCAGGCCTGGGGGGCTTCGTAGATCGGAAAACCATCGGCACTCATCACCCGCAGCGCACCCCAGGCCCGTACCAGTCGTACCCGGCCCAATCGCGGGAAGCACTGCACCGCACGCCGGGCGATATCGGCCATGACCTGGCTCCCGGTGCCGTCGTCGAAGCCCACTGATTCATGGGAGTCGCCCAACTGCACCGTGCCCTCGTCGGTCTGGCGCACATAAGTGGTGGGGTAATGCAGAAAGGGCTTGAGCCGTTCGGTGACCAGGATCTGCCCACGGTTCGGCCGCACTGGCACGTCCAGCCCGACCATGGCCCCCAGGGCTCGATTGCCGAGGCCAGCGGCCAATACGACCTGACGGGCAGACCAACGCTGGTCCTTCGCCCGCAGTTCGAAACCCGTGGCGCGCGACTCGATCCCGTCAACGTGATGCCCGTTTATGAGCTTTACCCCTCGGGACTGGCAGGCGGCGTAGAGCGAGCGCAGCAGTTTGAGCGGATTGACATGGCCGTCCATGGGCGAAAAACAACCGCCAACCACCTCCGGCCCGATGCCAGGCAAACGGGCGCGCAGTTGCACGGCGTCCAACAGTTCAAAGGGGTAGTCACCCGCAAGGGCTTCGCGCAGCCAACCCAGGCGATGACTCTCCTGGGCCATTTCTGCGTCGCTCAGGCATAACTGGAAACCGCCCTGTTGGCGTAGGTGAACGTCGATGCCGGTGTCGGCCTGCAACGCAGCGGCGAACCTTGGCCAAAGCACCACCGATTCGCGCGTCCACTGCGCATACGGGCTCATCCGGTAGCCCTTGCCCTGGACCCACAACAAGCCAAAGTTGCCCCGGGCGGCGCGGATGGCGTCATCACCTTCGTCGAGCACACTCACTTGGCGCCCGAGCAAAGCCAGCCCATAAGCAATGGACAGTCCCACCAGGCCTCCCCCTACGACGATGACATCATTTTTTTGCATGGCTTGTTTTTCGCTGTTATCGATACCAAGTGGTCAGTCAAGCACCGATTTTATGGGCTGATTAACGGGATGCAGACGATCCTAGGGCGGTGACAGCACGTTGAAAAATGCTTTATTTTGGCAACCTCATGTCTTTTTGTTATGGGTTTGATCAGCACTATGAACCTTCGCCAACTGGAAGCCTTTCGCGCTGTAATCCTGGGCCAGACCGTGACCCGCGCCGCTGAAATGCTGCACATCTCGCAGCCAGCCGCGACCCGACTGATCGCCAGCCTGGAAGAGGACATCGGCTTCAGTCTGTTCGACCGGGTCAAGGGCCGGCTTCAGCCCACCGCAGAGGCCATGACGCTGTATCAGGAGGTGCAGCGTTCACTGCTGGGCGTGGAGCGCATTGCCCGCACCGCCCAGGACATCCGCAACCTCAAGCGCGGCTCGCTACACATTGCCTGCGCACCGGCCATGGGGCTGTCATTCGTGCCACGGGCAATTGCCGCATTCGTGGCCGAACACGATCAGGTCCAGATCTCACTGGTGGTGCATTCGTCTCGGGAGGTGGTGGACTTGGTGGTGGGTCAACGCTGCGACCTCGGCCTGATCGTGCTGCCCAACACGTACCCGAGCCCACGGGCCGAGAAACTACTGGCCACACGCATGCTTTGCGCCCTGCCCGCTGGCCATCGCTTACAGGACCAGACCACGATCTGCCCGGAGGACCTGCAAGGCGAACCATTCATTTCCTACCCGCAGTCCATTGCCTCACGCCAGCACATCGACGCCATCTTCGCCGCCCATGGGGTGGACCGCGAACTGCGCCTGGAAACCCAACTCTCCCTGCCCATGTGCGCGTTCGTCGAACAAGGCTTGGGCGTGGCGCTGGTAGACGCCATCAGCGCCGTCGAATACCGCGGCAATGGCATCGTATTCCGCGCCTTCGAACCGGCGATTGAAATGGACTTCAGCATGCTGCTGCCCATCCAGGGGCCGGTCTCCAAGTTGCAAGCCAGCTTTCTGGAACATATGCAGCGGTTCATCGAAGCGCAGGTGCCATCGGCCTATCGGTTCTGAGTACATTCCCAAGCGACAATGGATCCACTGAAAACACCAATCATCGTCAAGACCATCAAAATCATTGACAAGCAAATTAGTTAAGAGAGTTAATGGATCCATATATAAAAACAAAACCAGCCTGGAGAACCTCCATGTACCCCAAAAACACCTGGTACGTTGCCTGCACCCCCGATGAAATCGCCGACAAGCCCCTGGGCCGTCAGATCTGTGGCGAAAAAATGGTTTTTTACCGTGGGCACGAGGGCAAGGTCGCGGCCGTGGAAGACTTTTGCCCCCATCGTGGCGCCCCGCTCTCGCTGGGCTACGTCGAAAACGGCAACCTGGTGTGCGGCTATCACGGCCTGGTGATGGGGTGTGACGGCAAGACCGTGGAGATGCCGGGACAACGGGTCCGAGGCTTCCCTTGCAACAAGACCTTTGCGGTGCAGGAACGCCATGGCTTCATCTGGGTCTGGCCGGGCGACCAGGCGCAGGCCGATCCGGCGCTGATCCATCATCTGGAATGGGCCGAAAATGACGAATGGGCCTACGGTGGCGGTCTGTTCCATATCCAGTGCGATTACCGCCTGATGATCGACAACCTGATGGACCTGACCCACGAAACCTACGTGCACGCGTCCAGCATCGGCCAGAAGGAAATCGACGAGGCGCCGCCGGTGACCACCGTCGAAGGCGACGAAGTGGTCACCGCCCGGCACATGGAAAACATCATGGCCCCGCCGTTCTGGCGCATGGCCCTACGCGGTAACAACCTGGCCGACGATGTGCCGGTGGACCGCTGGCAGATCTGTCGCTTCACCCCGCCCAGCCACGTACTGATCGAAGTGGGCGTGGCCCACGCTGGCAACGGCGGTTATCACGCCGCCCCGCAGTTCAAGGCGTCGAGCATCGTGGTGGATTTCATCACGCCGGAAACCGAAACGTCCATTTGGTATTTCTGGGGTATGGCCCGGCATTTCCAGCCACAGGATCAAGCACTGACCGACAGCATTCGCGAAGGCCAGGGCAAGATTTTCAGCGAAGACCTGGAGATGCTTGAACGCCAGCAACGCAACCTGCTGGACCATCCGCAGCGCAACCTGCTCAAGCTCAACATCGATGCCGGTGGCGTACAGTCGCGTCGGGTGCTGGAGCGCTTGATTGCACGCGAACGCGACCCGCAAGCCGGCTTGATTGCCAGCACCCGGCAGCCGCAGCACGTGGAGCAGCGGTCATGATCGAAGTCCAAGTCGTCGCGCGAAACAACGAAGCCCTGGATATCTGCAGCTACGAGCTGATCCGTGTCGACGGCCAACCCTTGCCGGCGTTCACTGCCGGCGCCCATATCGACGTGCACTTGCCCGATGGCCTGATCCGCCAGTACTCGTTGTGCAACCATCCCGAGGAACGACATCGTTATCTCATTGCTGTACTCAAGGACTCGGCCTCGCGCGGCGGTTCGCGCAGTCTGCACGAACTGATCGAGCCCGGCGCACGGCTGCTCATCAGCGAACCGCGCAACCTGTTTGCTCTCGCGCCCGAGGCCCGACGCAGCCTGTTGTTTGCCGGGGGGATCGGTATTACGCCGATCCTGTGCATGGCCGAGCACCTGGCCCAGAGCGGTGCGACGTTCGAACTGCATTACTGCGCCCGGTCCCGGGAGCGCGCCGCCTTTATCGAGCGGTTGCGCCAGTCACCTTATGCTGACCGGGTTTTCCTGCATTTCGATGAAGAGCCCGAAACGCTGCTGGACGCCGGCCGGGTGCTGGCCGCACCCAACGATGACCTGCACCTCTACGTGTGCGGCCCCGGCGGCTTCATGCAGCATGTACTGGATACCGCCAAGGCCCAGGGCTGGCAGGAAAGCCACCTGCACCGTGAATATTTCGCCGCTGCGCCCACCGACACCAGCGCCGATGGCCGCTTCTCGGTGAAACTGGCCAGTAGCGGCCAAGTCTTCGAAGTACCCGCCGACCTTAGCGTGGTGCAGGTGCTGGAGAGCCATGGCATCGAGATTCCGATCTCGTGCGAACAGGGCGTCTGCGGCACCTGCCTGACCCGCGTGCTGGAAGGTGTACCAGAGCATCGGGACATGTTCTTGACCGAGGCGGAACAGGCTTGCAACGACCAGTTCACACCGTGCTGTTCACGGTCGAAGACACCGTTGCTGGTGCTGGATCTCTAACCCCCGAACAACCGAAACCCTGTGGGAGCGAGCTTGCTCGCGATTGCGCTGTGTCAGCCAACATTAATGCCGCTGAACCACCGCTATCGCGAGCAAGCTCGCTCCCACAGTGGAGCCTTCAGTCCGAACGCAATATCACCGTCATCCGCTCATCGGCCAGCGTCGAGCCGAACACCTCGGCATAACGCAAGGTCGCGTTGGCATGCTCGCGCATGATCGCCTCGGCACGAGCGCCCTGGCGGTGGATCAACGCGTCGAATACCGAATGGTGCTGCATATGGGCATAGTTGAAGCGGCGAAACTCGCCGGCCATGTTCTGACGGTCCACCGCCAGGGCGGTGACTGAGGCGAACGGCAGATGATCGTTGCGGGCCAGTGCATCGGCGATGGCTGGGTTGTGGCTGCCTTCGACGATCACTTGGTGAAAACGCATGTTCAGGTCGTGATAGACCTCCAGGTCATCCTCGGTCACGTAGCCTTTGGCGAACAGCTCATCGCCCTGCACCAGGCATTGTTCGAGTATTGCCCGACCCTCTTCGGACAAGCCACGTTCGGCCGTTTGCCGCGCGGCCAGCCCTTCAAGCACGCCACGCACCTCCACGGCCCCGGCGATCTCCTCGGCACTGACCGAACGCACCTGAAAACCCCTGCCGCCGAAGCGCACCAGCAACCCTTCCTGCTCCAGCGTGCGGAACGCCATGCGTACTGGCATCCGCGAGACGCCAAACAGTTCCGCCGTGGGAATTTCCATCAAGCGCTCACCCGCCGCCAGTTCGCCCGAAGCGATCATTCTGCGCAGCGCAACCAGCACCGTTTGGCCAGGCTTACTCATCCAGGTGGATTCCAGAGAAAGAAGAACCGGCATAGTAGAAGGCTTGGGGCGGTGTGTCACGGCAGGGCAAGCTGACCGGAGAAGAACCTGATGCTGAAACAAACGGTGGGAGCGAGCTTGCTCGCGATAGCGTCGGAACAGTCGACATTAATATTGACTGATCCACCGCTATCGCGAGCAAGCTCGCTCCCACAGTTCTTGAGTCTTGCCGACTAGTTCGCCCGCAGGATGGAAGCATCCTCACCGCGATACAGCGCCTCGACTTTCGCCGCCCGCCACTGCAACACCGCTCGCTGGTTGATCGAGCCCTTGTCGGTGATTTCGCCGCGATCGATGGATGCCGGTTCATCGAGCAAGGCAATCCATTCCACACGGCTGGCGTTGCCGGTGGCTTCGCGGTTCAGGCGCTGCAGCCAGCCGGCAAACCATTGACGTACTGGCTCGCTGGCAAGTACTTGGGTATCGCTGGCGTCCAAAGCCAGGCCTGACAAACGACGACATTCGGCAAGCCGTGGAAACACCAGCGCGCCCAGGCACTCGCGATCCGGCGCGGTGATCACCAGGTCCTGGACGTAAGGCGTGCCTTCCAGCACCGCCCGATTACGCAACGGCCCGACACTGACGAACACGCCGGAAGACAATTTGAAATCCTCGGCAATCCGCCCGTCGAACATCAGCCCCAGTTGCGGGTTGCCGGGATCGGCCAGCTTGATCGCATCCCCCGAACAGTAGAAACCGTCCTCGTCGAACACCTCGGCGGTCTGCTGCGGTGAGCGCCAGTAGCCGGGCATGATGTGCGGCCCGCGGAAGCGTCCTTCGAACTTGCCGTCCACCGGCACCAGTCGAACTTCGCAACCCGGTGCTGGCAGGCCGATGTAGCCGGCCATGGACAGCGGTCCGGTGGTGAAGGTGCAGGATGGCGCCGCCTCGGTCATGCCAAGGCCGGCCATCATGCGGATTCGCTCACCACAATGTTGCTCAGCCACTTTGTCGAGTCGATCCCAAGTGCTTTGGGACAGGCCCGCCGCGGCAAAGAAGAACAGGCTGATGCGCTTGAAAAAACGCTCGCGCAGTTCGCCGTCCTGCTCCAGGGCGCTGACCAGCTCTTCCCAGCCCTTGGGCACGGTCAGGTACGCGGTAGGCGAAATCTCCTTGAGGTTGCGCAAGGTTTCGGTGAAGCCCTGGGCCGTGGGTTTGCCGTCGTCCAGGTAGAACGTGCCGCCGTTGTACAACACGATGCCCACGTTATGGCTGCCACCGAAGGTGTGGTTCCAGGGCAACCAGTCCACCAGCACCGGCGGCTCTTCGCCGAATACCGGAAAGGTTTGCAGGAGCATTTGCTGATTGGCACAGAGCATGCGCTGGGTGGTGATTACCGCCTTCGGCAGCTTGGTCGAACCGGACGTGAAGAGAAACTTGGCGATGCTGTCCGGCCCGGTGGCGGCAAAGGCGCGCTCGGCCTCGACGCCGCCGGGCTGTGCCAGCAGGCTGGTGAAGCCGGTCCTGTGCCGGCCCGGTATCTCGCCGCGCACCGTGACCAGCGGAACATCCACCGGCAATACTGCATTGATTGCTCGCTCGAACGGTGCCGCCTCACTGACAAACACCAGCCCCGGCTGCAACAGGTCGCAGACGTGCCGCAGCTTGGCGAAATCCTGGGACAGCAATGAATAGGCTGGCGACACCGGGCAATAGGGAATGCCTGCGTACATTGCGCCGAGGGCCATTTGCAGGTGTTCGATGTCATTGCCTGAGAGCAGCGCCAGCGGTTTTTCGGCCGACAAGCCGTAGCTCAGCAAACTCTGGGCGATAGCCCGCACACTGTCGAGCATCTGCGCATAGCTGACACGACGCCAGTCACCACTCGCGTCACGCGCCGCGATAAACGTGTGCTGCGGGCGCACCTCGGCCCAGTGCACCAAGCGATCGAGCAAACGCGTCGGCAACGGCGCCAGGGGCTCCAGGGAGCGCATATGCAAAATGCCGCGTTCTTCTGTGACTTCAACGGCAGGATGACCAATCGACACCTGGCGATACTGCCCAGGGCCGGGTCGGGAGGACGATCTGAACTCGGGACTCACGTACATTTCCTCCACCAAGGCATGCTCGGGTCGCATAAAGCGAGCGGAGCGTGGCAGCGTCTGGCTGCGGCCTTGTCATTGTTATTCTGGCCTGCACCCGGGCGGCTTTCGAGACCTGGCCGCCCGCGGCGCGACGGATTTCAGATCGGGTAATGCCGGGGGCCGTTCTGCAATGTCACCCAACGCAACTGGGTGAAATGCTCGATGGACGCCTTGCCGCCAAAGCTGCCGTAACCGCTGGACTTGACCCCACCGAAGGGCATCTGCGCCTCATCGTGCACGGTCGGGCCATTAATGTGGCAGATGCCCGATTCGACCCGCTGGGCCAGGGCCAGCGCACGGCTGGTATCGCGGCTGAAAATGGCCGCCGACAGGCCGAACTCGGAGTCATTGGCCAGGCGCAGCAACGCCTCGTCGCCATCGCCGCGCAGTACCACCGCCACCGGGCCGAAGGACTCTTCGCGATACAGACGCATGTCCGGGGTAACGCCATCGAGCAAGGTCGGTTGCAGGATGCTGCCCTCCAACTGCCCGCCCGCCACCAGGGTCGCGCCTTTGGCCAAGGCGTCGTCGATCAGCCCCTTGATGCGCTGACCGGCACTGACATCCACCAGCGAGCCGAGCACGGAGTCACCGGCTGTGGGATCGCCAGCGCGCAAGGTGGCGATCTTCGCGGTCAGCCGGGTGACGAAGGCATCGGCCACTCGCTTATCGACGATCAGTCGCTCGGTGGACATGCAGATCTGCCCCTGGTTGAAGTAAGCCCCGAAGGCCGCCGCTTGTACCGCAGCGTCCAGGTCGGCGTCGTCCAGCACCAACAACGGTGCCTTGCCGCCAAGCTCCAGCAGGGCCGGCTTGAGATGGCGCGCCGACAGTTCACCGACGATGCGCCCGACATGGGTCGAACCGGTGAAATTGACACGACGCACCGCCGGATTGGCGATCAAGCGTTCGACAATCGCCGGTGCGTCCACTGGCGCATTGCAGATGACATTGACCACGCCGTCGCCCAGCCCGGCGTCCTGCAATACCTGACCGATCAACCGGTGCACCGCTGGGCTTATTTCCGAAGCCTTGAGCACCACCGTATTGCCGCAGGCCAGGGGCATGGCGATAGCGCGGGTGGCGAGAATCACGGGCGCGTTCCAGGGTGCGATGCCCAGCACCACGCCACAGGGTTGACGCAAGGCCATGGCGAAATTGCCAGGCACGTCAGAGGGAATGATTTCGCCGTTGATCTGGGTGGTCATGGAAGCGGCTTCACGCAGCATATTCGCCGCCAGATGTACGTTGAAACCGTACCAGTTGGCCATGGCGCCGGTTTCGCCAGCGGCCGCGATGAACTCGCCGCTGCGAGCCTGCAACTGCTCGGCGGCACGCAGCAGACGCGTGCGGCGTTCGTTGGGCGCCAGCGCGGCCCAGGTGGGAAACGCGGCTTGCGCGGCGGCCACGGCGGCGTCGGCATCTTCCAGCGTGGCAGCGGCCACGCGCGAGACCACTTCACCGGTCACCGGGTTGCAGCGCTCGAAGGTCCGGCCGTCACGGGCGGGGCACGACTGGCCACCGATCAACAGGGGCACGTCCAGCATGGTGATTCCTCTTTATTGTCTTTATCGGGAATGCATCGCAGCGGTGTAACAGTAGCGCCGGGGCGACGCAGCGAACAGCGGGATGCGGCCCCCTATTCGCCTGTCGACTCAACGCTTATAGGTCTGCAAGCCAGGCTTGATGCTCTTGTCGTCCAGGAACTGCTTCATGCCCTGCTCGCGACCGCCTTCGGTGTCGAGCAGGCGCGACTGGTCGAGCTTGGCGTACAGGTAATCCTCGTTCTGCTCCCAGGTCAGTTCGCGGCAGCGTTTGAAGCCATGCTTGGCCGCGCGCAGCACCACGGGGTTCTTCTCCAGCAGGTTGCGCGCCAGCTCCACAGTGACTTCGCGCAGTTGCGCCAGGGGCACACTTTCGTTGACCAGGCCCATCTCGGCAGCTTTCTGCCCGCCGAAGGTCTTGCCGGTCATGATGTAGTACAGCGACTGGCGATGGCCCACGGTGTCGGCCATGGCCTTGCTGACCAGATTGCCGGGCGGGATGCCCCAGTTGATTTCCGAAAGACCGAAGGTCGCCTCATCGGCGCAGATCGCCAGGTCGCACGCCACCAACGGGCTGAAACCGCCACCGAAGCACCAGCCATTGACCATGGCAATGGTCGGCTTGGCGTACATGCGCAGTAGTTTCCACTGCCATTGCGAGGCTTCGCGACGGATTTTCTCCTGGAGGATTTCCGGCCCGGCGTCCACCTCGCGGAAATATTCCTTGAGGTCCATGCCGGCGGTCCAGGCATCGCCCGCCCCGGTCAACACCAGCACGCCAGCGGCCGGATCCTGTTCCAGGGTCTCGAGCACATCGATCATCTCGCGGTTGAGGGTCGGGCTCATGGCGTTGCGTTTTTCCGGGCGATTGAGGGTCACCCAGGCAATGCCTTCCTCGATATCGACTTTGACCGTTTTCCAGCGACCTTCGTAATTGCTCATGATGCGTGCTCTCTTGTTCTTGGCTGAAGATGATCAAAAACTAAACTGGAAAATTAGTTATGTCAATTAACTATTAATCGATTTACCTGTGTTTTTTCAGGGGTTGGAGCAGAGCCCCTGATCAACGAATGTGCGATCGACCGTAGCCATCGCGTCACAACCTCGGCAAACTGGATAGCCTTGTTAATCACTCACCTTGAGGATGCTCTCTTCGATGGCCAAGTCTTCCAAGCTTGCCGAACCTACCGAGACCCTGGTGGACGGTACCGACGTGCAGGCGCCGCTGGACTCCGCGCTGGATGACCTGATCGGTTACGCCTTGCGCCGCGCCCAGCTGAAACTGTTCCAGAATCTGATCGGCCGGCTTGCGGTCCACGATTTGCGGCCCGCCCAATTCTCAGCCCTGGCGATCATCGACCAGAACCCCGGCCTGATGCAGGCCGACCTGGCCAAGGCGCTGACGATCGAACCACCGCAAGTGGTGCCGTTGCTCAACAAACTGGAAAGCCGGGCCCTGGCGGTGCGCGTGCGGTGCAAGCCAGACAAGCGTTCCTATGGGATTTTCCTGAGCAAGACCGGTGAAACCCTGCTCAAGGAACTCAAGCAGATCGCCGCACAGAGTGACCTGGATTCCACTGCCGCTCTCTCAGGAACTGAACGCGAGGAGTTGCTACGGTTGCTGAAGAAGGTGTACCAGCAATAAGGCCAGCGCTCGCCCCTGTGGCGAGGGAGCTTGCTCCCTCGCCACAAAGCTCTGCGTTGCACCTCAGTGGATCACCAGATCGGCACGCTGTAGGTCACCAGGAACCGGGTCTGGTTCTCGTCGCGAAACGCCGCCGTACCTGGGAAGTCATTGCGATAGATCGATTTGCGCGCCAGCAACCCGACATTTTTCAACGGGCCACTCTGGATCACGTACCCCAGCTCCATCTGGAACTCGCGCTCCTTGCGATCCTCGGCATTGAGCGCCGCCAGCTCAATGTGATCGCCACGCACATAACGCAGACGAGTCCTCAGCCCCGGTACACCCACTGCGGCGAAGTCATAGTCATGGATCACCTGCCAGGTGCGCTCCTTGGCATTGAGGAAATCCGAGCTCATGGTCATTTCGCTCAAGCCCATCAACTCGGTGCCGGACACATAAGGGGTGGCCGTATCACCGCTGGAATGCATGTAGCCCAAGCTCACGCGATGCCCACCCAAACGATAGCCGACCAGCGCCGAAACATTGCGGTTATCCACCTTGCCGGCCTTGGCAGCGCCGTCCTCGTCACTGAAAAAGCTGCGCAGGTCGGTGGTCAACACACCGTCGCCCAAGGGCAAGTTGTGCAGCAACGCCAGGGTGTCCTGCTGGTACAAGTCCGCCACTTCAGCGTGGTAGGCCCGCAGGCTCAGGTCTTTGTTGACCTGGTAGTCGCCCCCCACATACGCCATATGCGAAGAGGTCGCTGCACCGTTGAACCGACGGTTGGGCGAGGCGATGCTCATCGGTTGGTAGTCGGTGGAGTCGCGACGGTTGATGCGGTCGATGTACCCCGTGTTCAACGTCAATCCGTCGATGTCCTTGGAGCTCAGTGTCGTGCCGCGAAAGGTTTGCGGCAACAATCGTGACGGGCTGGCAAAGGCGAACGGCAGGAAGATCGAAACGTCGCCGGTCTTCACCGTGGTCTGGCCGAAACGCAGCTTGCCGGTCAAGGCCAGGCGCGAATACTCATCGGCGGCACGCTTGTCGCTGCTGGACACCGGCAACAATTCAGTACCACTGCGATCCGGCGACGAATCCAGCTTGATCCCCACCAACCCTCGGGCGTCCAGGCCAAACCCGAGCGTGCCCGGCGTAAACCCAGACTCCATGTTCAGAATCACCCCCTGGGCCCATTCCCGGGCCGCGGTCTTGGCGCCATCGTCCTTGTAGTCGCGATCCATGTAGTAATTGCGCAGGGTCAGGGTACCGTGGCTATCGTCGATGAACCCCTCTGCCCATAAAGCGCCGGAACCCAGGCTCAGCCCGAGACAGGCCAACAGTTGAACGAGAGGTGAAACAGGGAGCGCCGCAAAGGCGTGCCGGGCAAGGTTTGGCATGTGTGATGTCCAATTATTGTTGTTGTTTTTGATCGACCTCAACACCTGGAGCGTTGGGCTCTGCGCCAAGAGAATGGAAAGGTCCCAACGCCTTCGTCAATCCAACATGACCGATAATCGAACATTAATATCATTAACTAATTTATCAATAAAACCTCCATCTACTCTCAAGCAGCTGATTTTTATCGCGATATTTGGGTAATCAGCTTACCGTCCGGCGCGATTCATTTTTTAGTTAGGTTTGTTAATCTTAAATACACCTGTCGGATTTCCCGAGCTGGTAGCCCCTGACAAAAACAATAAGAGGATTTGCCATGAACCGTCCGGCGCGTCGTGCGACGCTGACCATCGCCTTGTGTTTTATCGTTGCGCTGATCGAGGGTTTCGACCTGCAATCGGCCGGCACTGCTGCCGCCGGTCTACGGCAGACGTTTGCCCTGGACCCGAAGATGATGGGTTGGGTATTCAGCGCCGGGATCATCGGGCTGCTGCCGGGTGCATTCTTTGGAGGCTGGATCGCTGATCGGATCGGCCGCAAGAAAATTCTCATCGCCGCCGTCCTGCTGTTCGGCGTGTTCTCCCTCAGCACCGCGTATGTCGAACACTTCTCCAGCCTGCTGCTGGTGCGCTTCATGACCGGCCTGGGCCTTGGTGCTGCCCTGCCCAACCTCATCGCCCTGTGTGCCGAAGCCGTGGGTGAGCAACGACGCGGCACGGCCATCAGCGTGATGTACGCGGGCGTCCCGTTGGGTGGTGCACTGGCGGCGGTGGTTGCCATGTTGTTTGGCGAGCACTGGCAAATGACTTTTTTCATCGGTGGGCTGGCACCGTTGCTGGTGGTGCCGCTGATGTTGCTCTGGCTCCCTGAATCCAGCGCCTTTCGCCAGGCTCAACATGTCAGCGCCGCGGCTCGCAGCTCAACCGGCCAGGCGCTGTTCGGCGATGGCCGGGGGCGTACCACCCTGGCGCTCTGGCTGAGCTACTTCTTTACCCTGACGGTGATGTACATGCTGCTCAACTGGCTGCCGTCGTTACTCCTCGAACAAGGCTTCAGCAAACCCCAGGCCGGTCTGGTGCAGATGCTGTTCAACATCGGCGGCACCCTGGGTTCGTTGCTCGGCGGCCTGTTACTGGACCGTTGCAATGGCATCAAGGTGGTGCTGTTCGTCTATGCCGGATTGCTCAGCGCCCTGGCCGGGGTCGGGCTGTCGGTCGGTATCGTGCCGATGGGCATCGCAGGGTTCGCTGCCGGGTTGTTTGTCATGGCCGCGCAACTGGTGCTCTACGCCTTGGCCCCGCCCTCCTATCCTACGGCTGTGCGGGCGACAGGGGTCGGTGCAGCCGTGGCCATCGGACGCCTGGGGTCGGTCGCCGGACCATTGGCCGCCGGCCAAATCCTGGCGGCCGGCGCGGGAACCACCGGTGTGCTGTTGGCGACGTCTCCAGGGCTGTTGATTGCTGCCGTGGCGGCGATCAGTGTGATGGCCCGTGCGGTGGTGGTGGGTGAAGCACAAGGGGTGCGCTAACCCTCTGCAACCCACTCCTTGTGGCGAGGGAGCAAGCCTCCTTCGCCACAAGGATGTCCACCGGGGACCACTAGAATCTATGCAACCAGTTCAACACTAGCTTATCCCCCTCGGTACGGTTCTCGGCATCCTGCTCGAAGTAGGCATTGACCGACAGCACGTCCTCCTTGCGAAAGACATAATTGAACCCCGGCCCGATCGCCCAGACCTTCTCCCGGCGCCCGCTGACGTCGTGCCCATCGACCTGGGTGTCAGTGAACTGCTTGAGCCAATAGCCGTTGAGCCCGGCGCTCAGTCGATCGGTCAAGGCGTACTGCAACGTCAGGTTGGCGTGCAAGGCCTGACCGGCCTGGGTATCGGAGACATCACCAAAACTGGCCGAAGGGTCGTCGTTCTTGCCGTTCCACAAATACATGAAGCGCCCGCTTGCCGACCATTTGGGCGTGAACCAGTAGGTGGCGGCGTAATACGGATTGAACGACCAGAAGTTACTGCCCGGGTTGATCGAGCGATTGCGGTTGTAGGCACCGACCGGCATCGACACGTCCACCTCGACACGCTGGGTCAGCAAAGGGCTGCCATCGGCGCGGGTCAGTGTGGGCAATTGCAGGAAGGCGCCGACGATCAGGTCGCCAAACCCTTCCCGAGAACTCAGGGCTGCATTGTTCAACCCATCGTCCACATCCACATGGGCCAGGGAGGTGTTGATCAGGGTAAACCCTGGCATCGCGCCGTTGGCGCGGGGTTGGCCGACGTAGATGATCTGGGTGGTCGGCGCGAAGACCTCCACGGTTTGCTTGGGTAGCGGCAGTTTATTGCCGTGGGCATCGTTGAAACGATTGGCCTTGGAGTACGTCAGGTATTCCTCCAGATACCAACCGGGGCCGGCCGGCGCAGGGGAACCGTCGTAGAAACTGGTGCTACCCAGATTGAGGCCAGGCAGGTCGTACGCATGAACGAGGGGCGACAGCGCAACCAGAATCGGGGCAGCAGCCATCCGCAAGATAGGCTTGAGCATCTTGTGAGTCCTGTATTTTTGTTGTTATTAGAGGCCCGGCACCGCACCCACAGTGCCGGGTTACATCACCGCGACGGCGTTATATGTAGGTCGCCGCAAGCCCGCCATCCACCGGCAGGTTGACCCCGTTGACCCAGCGCGCAGCGTCTGAACAGAGAAAAGCGATCACCTGCGCCACCTCATCGGCCAGGGCCGGACGCTTCATGCGATGGCTGTCCTGTGCCACGCGTTCCTCGCCGAGCATGCTGACGAAATCTCCGAGGATAGGGGTGAACACCGGCCCCGGCGCCACGCAATTGACCCGCACCGAATGCTCGGCAAACCACTGTTGCGCCTTCTGGTAAGTCCAGACGATCAGTGCTTCCTTGAAGTATTGGTAACAGGTTGCCTGCTCCACCGGGTTAGCCGCGAGCCACTGCTGCCCTGCCCCATAACTCTGGGTAGCAGCCAAAGCCTTGTGCAACGCCAGCCGCTCCGGCCACTGCGCCCCCAGGATCGAGGCGACGTTGACGATGCTGCCCCCCGGGGCGATGCGCGGCAGCAAGGCTTCGGTGAGGTGACGCAGGCCCAGGTAATTGACCTTGGCCACGGCCTGTACCGGCGCGGTCCCCGGCACACCGGCGATGTTGCACAGCCCGTCGATCTGCTGCGGTAAACGCCTCACCAAGGCATCGGTGCTTTCAGGATCGCCCAGGTCGGCCTGGAAAAAGCCATCAACGGTCAGTTGTGGCTCATGACGATCGACGCCGATCACACGGGCGCCCTGGAAACGCGCCAGGCGCGCCACCTCCGCACCGATGCCGGACGCCACACCCGTGACCACCAGGGTTTTGTTATGCAAGTTCATGTTCAAGCCCTCTTATTGTTGTATAGGCATATCGTGGAACAGCGTCAGAACGGATAGATCGGCGCGGTGTTTTTCACCGTCACCCATTGCCACTGCGTGTATTCATCCCAGTCCGCCGGGCCGCCGACGCTGCCGCCATTACCCGAGGCACCGCGCCCGCCGAAGGGGTTGACGCACTCATCGGCAACGGTCTGGTCATTGATATGCAGCATGCCGCACTGGAGTCGTTCACCAATGGCCATGGCCCGGCCCACCGACGGTGAAATGATCGCCGCCGACAAACCGTACTCGGTGCGGTTGGCCAATTCGATGGCCTCTTCGTCGGTGGCGAAGCTGACCACCGTCGCCACGGGCCCGAAGACCTCCTCTTCGAAGGCTCGCATGCCCGGCTTCACGCCGCTGAGCACGGTCGGCTGATAAAACAGCCGATCATATTCGCCGCCGGTCTCCAGCCGCGCCCCGGCGCTCAAGGTGTCGCTGACAATTGCATGCACCCGCTGCAACTGCCGCTGATTGATCAATGGCCCCAGGGCAGCTTCGCCCCGGGCAGCGTTGCCGACGCTCAAGGCGCGAGCCTTTTCCACCAGCTTGTGGGTCAGGGCTTTGGCGATGGACTCATGGGCCAGGATCAAGCCGGTGGCCATGCAAATCTGCCCTTGATGCAGCCAGGCCCCCCAGGCCGCGTTGCGGGCGGCGACGTCCAGGTCGGCGTCTTCGAGAATGATCAGCGGGTTCTTGCCGCCCAGCTCCAGCGCGACTTTCTTCAAGTTGCGCCCGGCTACCTCAGCGACTTTGCGACCAGCCCCGGTGGAGCCGGTGAAGGCGATCATCCGCACGTTAGGATCGCGGCACAGCGCCTCGCCGGCATCCGCCGCGCCGGGCAACACTTGCAGCAAGCCCTTGGGCAGCCCTGCCACCTCGAACAGTCGGGCGATGAGCAGACCACCGCTGACCGGGGTCTGCGGATCCGGCTTGAGCACCACCGCGTTGCCCGCCGCCAGGGCCGGCGCTACGGAACGCATAGACAGAACCAGAGGAAAGTTGAACGGCGAAATCACCCCGACCACGCCGTGGGGTTGGCGCCGGGCATAGGACAGGCGCCCCGCCTCGCTGGGCAACACCAGCCCATGGGCTTGGGACAGCAGCCCGGCGGCTTGATGCAACAGCACAATCGCCTCACGCACTTCATGCTGGCCCTTGAACAACGCGGCGCCGGTTTCCCTGGCCACATACAGCGCCAGTTCCTCGAAGGCATGCTCAGCCACGTCGGCGGCCTTGCGAAAGATCGCCGCGCGTTGCCGCGGGCCCATCGCCGCCCACGCCGATTGAGCCAGGGCGGCGTCTCGGCAGGCCTTGGCGATGTCGGCGGCGTCGGCCGTGGCGCTACGCATCATCACCTCGCCGGTGGCCGGTTCGATGATCGGTTGCAGTGGGCCCGAGGCAGGCACCCAGTCACCGTTGAATACGCATTCGGATTCGATCACCTGAGACAACAGGTGGCTTTTGGATGCAGACATTTAAAACTCCCGGCTCTTTGTTGTTGTCATCGTTTGCCGCGCCTCGAAGGCGCCTGCGCAAACGCCGTGCAAGTGCTTGAGCAAGCGTTGTGCCGGTTTCGCCTGTTGATGCCGGAAAAAATGCCGCAAGGCTCTGGATCAAGGATCTGCCAAAGCCACTACCGGCCAAGCGTCGCTGGCGCCCCTGGAGCCAAGCAGCCGACGCTTGTTCATTTGATAAAGTTATGTTTAATAACTATCTAGCCAGATGATCATTTCGATCAACCGCCATCAGGGGCCTGACAATGAATAATCCCCACTGTCCGTTGCCGGATCACCGGATTGCCACCGAGCATTTCCACCCACGGGGCGACAGCAACGAACTGACCGACAGCAGTTCGCCGACGCCGGCCGAACTGACCGATTGCCTGTTTTTTTCCCCTGACGATGGGCGTATCTGGCTCAACGACCAGCGTATGTTGCTGCTGCACAGCTCATCCTTCGGGGCGTTACGCCGGGAGATCATCGAGCGCCAGGGGCTGGAACAGGCCCGTGGCATGCTCACCCGCACCGGCTATTGCTCCGGGGCCCGGGATGCCCGGCTGATTCGCGAACGCTGGCCCCACGCCGATGCCGCCGCGGTATTTCGCGCCGGCACGCATTTGCACACCCTGGAAGGCATGACCAAGGTCGAGCCGTTGCATTTCAAGTTCGATGCCGATTCGGGATTCTATGAAGGCGAGTTTCTCTGGCACCACTCCTGTGAGGCCGACGAGCATGTTGCGGCCTACGGTACCGGGCAGGACCCGGTGTGCTGGACCGAGCTGGGCTACGCCATCGGTTTCGTCAGCGGGCTGTTCGGGCAATTGGTGATTTTCCGCGAAGTGGAATGCCGAGGCATGGGCCATGAGCGCTGCCGAGTCATCGGCAAGACCGCTGAGCAATGGGGTGACATCGAGCGGGACCTGAGTTATCTCAACGCCTCGCCCGCAACGCAGGCCAGCCGCAGCGCGCCGGAGCTTCACAGTGCAGCCGGAACCGCGCCGCTGCCGGACAGCGAGCAACCCCTGATCGGCGCCAGTGCCGCCTTCAATTCAGCGACCCAGGCCCTGCAGCGCGTGGCCTTGACGCCTGCCACCGTGTTGGTCAGCGGCGAATCCGGGGTAGGCAAGGAACTGTTCGCCCGCCAGTTACACCAATTGAGTCACCGCCGCGATGGGCCATTCATTGCCCTCAACTGCGCGGCCATACCGGATAACCTGATCGAAGCCGAGCTGTTCGGCGTCGAGCGCGGCGCCTACACCGGAGCCACTCACTCGCGCCCCGGACGTTTCGAACGGGCCCATGGCGGCACGCTGTTTCTCGACGAAATCACCTGCCTGAGCCTGGCCGGGCAAAGCAAGCTGCTGCGCGCCTTGCAGGAGCGCGAGATTGAGCGGGTCGGTGGTGGTCACGGCATCAAGGTCGATGTCCGGGTGGTGGCGGCGACCAACGTCGACCTGCGTAAAACCGTGGCGGACGGCGAGTTTCGTGCGGACTTGTTCTACCGGCTCAATGTCTACCCCATTGCCCTGCCCCCCTTGCGAGAGCGCCGCGATGACATACCGCTGCTGATCAACGCCTTCCTCAAACGCTTTTGCCAGGAGTACGGCCGCACGCCCATGGGCCTGACCATGCGCGCCCTCAAGGTCCTGCTGCGCTACGACTTCCCGGGCAACGTGCGAGAGTTGCAGAACCTCATCGAGCGCGGCCTGATTGCCAGCGAAGAAGGCCAGGCAATCGACCTGACGCATCTGTTTCGCAATGAGCAATTGCCGGTGGCGGCCTATTCCGTGGACGACAACGGCGGCCTCTCGTCGATAGGCCGCGCCACGACCGATGCCCTGGAAAAACCGGCCTTGCTCCAATCCCTCAGCCAACTGGACTCGGACTTCTCCATTGATGGCCTTGAATCCCGGCTGATCAACGAGGCGTTGCACTTGAACAACGGCAACCTGGCGGCGGCGGCAAGATCATTGGGATTGAGCCGGGCCCAGTTCGCCTACCGGCTGAAGAAACATCAACGAGGGATCCCAGCCTGATTGCAAACCTGCTCGCGATAACGCAGGTCAGTTTGCCTCCACGCCCCGCCGATACTCGCTGGGCGTCTGGTTCATCTCGATGCGGAAATGCCGGTTGAAGTTGGACAAATTGTTGTACCCCACTTCAAAGCAGATGTCGGTCACCGGCATTTCGCTCTGCAACAGCAAACGGCAGGCTCGCTGGACCCGCAGCTTGCGCATCAGGTCAATGAAGCCGTGCCCGGTGATGCGTTTGAAAAAGCGCGAGAAGCCGGGTTCGCTCATGTCCAACTGCCGGGCGATCACCGACAGGCGCAGGTCGCCGGTGAGTTCGGCTTGCAGGTACTCGAAAGCTCTATGAATACGTTCGGAACTGCGGGCATCCAGGGTTGGTGCGTAGCAGGGGCTCGCCAGGCACAAGGCCTGCGCTTCGGGGGCTTTACTGAGGGTTTCAAGCAGTTGCAGGAACAGCGCCAGCCGCCCCAGTCCCTGCGCCGGACCGATGGCCTCGAGCAGGCTCGCGGCGTGAACGGCGGTGTCGCCGCTGAAGGCCAGGCCTCGCCGAGCCCGCTCGAACAACGTCTGTAAATCCCCTAGTTCCGGCAAGGTCCGGCGCAGGGTCAGCAAGGTGGCGCCGTCGAACTGCAACACCACATCGCGCCCGGCCAGGTGCTCGCCCGGCGCCAGGTCGCCCATCCAGTCGTGGGGCAGGTCCGGACCGATCATCGCCACATGGCCGGGGCCAAACGGGCCAATATAGTCGCCCGCCAGCAACTTGCCGCTACCGTGGCGGATAAGGTGGATTTCAAATTCGGGGTGATGGTTCCAGCGCGCCATCGGATAGGGATAGTCGTGCTCGTACCAGCGAAAACTGTGCTCGGGTTCGGGCAGGATGACCTCAAGTTCGGCCGGTCGCTGTTCGAACAAAGGCGTTCTGTGATCAGGCATGACGCGCCTCTCTTATCGTTATAGCCAGCACCTTACGCTGGGTGCACAGCGGTTCGCCAGTTCCCACCTGACTGCCCACTGATACTTTTTTAACCCGACCGAACGGCCCGTACAGGCGTTAAAAAAGTATCACCGGATCATCCTCCCTGCGTTTGTCCCCGTTGAGGTGCACTGCTGTAATCGCCCAGCCATGGCGCACATGCAGGTCCGCCCTGCCCCATGGACCTCTAGACTGAAGACAGGACAAGCCCATGAAACGACTGGAAGGAAAAAGTGCCCTGATAACCGGCGCAGCCCGAGGTATCGGCAAGACGTTTGCCCAGGCCTATATCAATGAAGGCGCCACGGTGGCGATTGCCGATATCGATCTTCAGCGGGCCCAGGTCACCGCCGCCGAATTGGGCGACAGCGCCTACGCGGTGAAAATGGACGTGATCGACCAGGCGTCCATCGACCAGGCCATCGAGGCAGTCGTGGCCCGGGTGGGCAAGCTGGATATCCTGATCAATAACGCGGCGCTGTTCGACCTGGCGCCGATCGTGGAAATCACCCGCCAGAGCTACGAACGACTGTTCTCCATCAACGTCGCCGGCACGCTGTTTACGCTGCAGGCGGCGGCCCGGCAGATGATCCGCCAGGGTCACGGCGGCAAAATCATCAACATGGCGAGCCAGGCCGGTCGGCGTGGCGAGGCGCTGGTCGGCGTCTATTGCGCCAGCAAGGCCGCGGTGATCAGCCTGACCCAATCTGCCGGGCTGGATTTGATCAAGCATCGGATCAACGTCAACGCCATCGCCCCCGGCGTGGTGGATGGCGAGCATTGGGATGGCGTGGATGCGCTGTTTGCCCGCCATGAAAACCTACCGCGCGGAGAAAAGAAGCGCCAGGTCGGTCAGCAAGTGCCTTTTGGCCGGATGGGCACTGCGGATGACCTCACAGGCATGGCGATTTTCCTTGCCTCGGCAGAGAGTGAATACGTGGTGGCGCAGACTTATAACGTCGATGGAGGGAACTGGATGAGCTGAAAATCCGCAGCTTTATGGCCTTGAAACGACGGAAATGGACTTATTCGGCGGAAAATTGATCCCACTACTTGAAGATTGTCCCGAACGGTACCAAACGGTGCCGTTCCAAGGGATTTCAAGAGAGCGTGAATACCGTTGCCCCAGCGGGGCAAAAATTGCGCATCATAGGCGCCGTCCGCTCAAGGGAGATTTACATGCGTGCCATTTCATCCGCCATGCGTCTTGTCGTGCTGTCGCTGGGCCTGGCCTTCGCCGCCAGCGCCGCGGCCACCGAAGAGACGCAACTGGTCGAGACCATCAATCTGTACCGTAGCCAGTCCCAAAGTTGCGCGGGCCAGGCCTCTCTGGAGTTGCCGCCGCTGGCGATGGACTCTCGGCTGATCCTGTCCGCCAATGGCATCGGCGACCTGCAGCAGGCGCTGGCGCGCACGGCCTATCCGATGGTCAACGTGCAGGCCATCAGCCTGTCCGGGCCACGCGATGCGCAAGCTGCGATGAAGGCCGTGCAGGAAAGTTTCTGCCAGGTTGTCCTGGACCCGCAGTTCGTCGACATCGGCGTCAGCCGCCTGGATCGCGAATGGCGCATCGTGCTTGCGCGCCCACTGCTGTCGGCACGCCTGGGGGACTGGCAAGCCGAAGGCCAGAAACTGCTGAAGTTGATCAACAGCGCCCGTGCGCAACCCCGCCGCTGCGGTACTGAAACATTCGCGGCCACAACCCCACTGAGCTGGAACGCCACCCTGGCCCTGGCCGCCGTGACTCATACCCGGGCCATGGCCAACAGCAATTTCTTCGACCACAAGGACCGCGACGGCCGCATGCCGGGTGATCGTGCCGAACTGGCAGGCTATCTCGGCCAGTTGATCGGTGAGAACATCGCCGCCGGGCAAGACACAGCCCTGAAGGTGGTGGACGGCTGGCTGGCAAGCCCCGGGCATTGCGCCAACCTGATGAACCCGCAGTTCCGCGAACTGGGTGCCGGCTACGCGACCGATCCGAAAAGCGATGCGGGGATCTATTGGACGGCGATGTTTGGCACCCAATAGCGCGGTGGCCGGGCCACCGTTATCGCGAGCTGGCTCGCTCACACAAGGGATTTGTGGTGCTCATGAGAAATATGCGGTGCGCCAATCACATCAATGCCGGCTACTGGCGCTGTACTGCCGCAGCGTCTGCCGCAAATGCTGCATGAACTGGCTCAACGACGGTGACTGGGCCACGGGTTTGCGTTGCAACAGGCCGATCGAGCGCTTGCCGGGCTGGTCGATGGCGATCACCGCGCATTGCTCACCGATATTGAACACTGCCGTGCAACTGGCCGGCAGCAAGGAAAAACCCAACCCTTCACGCACCAGGGCGGTGGCCGTGCTCATGTGGGCCACTTCCCAGGCCGGCTCAGGATCGACATTCAGGTAACGCAACGCGGCATCGGCCAGTGGGCGGATACTGGTGTCGGGGGTCAGGGCGATATAGGGCTGGCGCTTCCAGTCTTCCAGGCTGTCACGCTGGTGGTCCTTGTGGGTCAGCAACACCAGGTTGTCATCCAGCAAACGCACGAAGCTCAGCCCGGACAGGTCGTCCGGCAACGACGTAATGCCTGCGTCCACCTCGCCGCGCTGCACCCACCCCATGATCTCCCCGGCGCGGCCGTCCAGTACGCTTACCCGTACCCCCGGGTGTTCGCGCTGGAACGCGGCAATGACCACCGGCAGGAACGAAGCAGCGGCAGTGGGCAGTGCCGCCAGGCGCAGGGTGCCTCGGCTCAGGCTGAGGGTGTCGCGGGCGTCGCGCACGGCATCGTCCATGTCCCTGAGCATGCGCCTGGCCTGGGGCAGGAAGTGTTCACCGGCGGGCGTCAACTCGACACTGCGGGTGTTACGCGCCAGCAACTGCAAGCCCATAGTCTCTTCCAACTTGCGGATGCTGTAGCTCAGGGCCGGTTGGGACAGGTGAAGCTGTTCGGCGGTGCGAGTGAAGCTTGAGGTTTCAGCGATCAAGATGAAAGCGCGAAGCTGTCTGAAAGAAACGTTCATGGCTGCACTTATAAAAATAATGGATCAATTGATTCTACCTTTAAAATTCACAGAACAATCGACGCCAGCCACTATGGGTTATCCCCCCAGTGGAAACGGATATGACAAAAACAATTCTCGTCGGGTGTGGCGCCGGCTTCGCCAATGATCGCCCGGATGCCGCGTTACGCCTGGCCCAGGACCTGGCGCAGCGGCCCGGCCAGCGCTACATCATGCTTGAGCTATTGGCCGAACGGACGTTGGCCGAGGCGCAGTTGCGCAAGGGACTTGATCCCCTGGCTGGCTACTCCTCTCGCCTGTTCGACTTCCTCGAGCCCATGCTGGAGGTGTGCATCGAGGCTGGTATCCCGATTATCACCAACGGTGGCGCGGCGAACCCCAGGGCCGCGGCGCAACGGCTGCGGCACACACTGGCGGGGCGCTATCCGCAATTGAAAATTGCCTGCGTGCTGGGTGACGACCTGCTGGAAGAAACCCCATCCCGTTACGCCCGATGGCTGGCCCCGGAGCTTGCGAGGGACCAGCCGGTGTCAGTCAACGTCTATACCGGCGCCGATGGCATCACGACAGCGCTAGCTGAAGGCGCCGGCATTGTGCTCTGTGGTCGGGTGGCCGACCCATCGTTGGCGGTAGGCGCGATTCGCCACGGGCTGGGCTGGGCCGCCGACGATTGGCAAAAGATGGCCATCGCGACCGCCGCCGGGCATCTGCTGGAATGCTGCACCCAAGTCACCGGCGGGTATTTTGCCCATCCCGGAATGAAAGAAATCCCCGACCCGGCCAACCTCGGTTGCCCGATTGCCGAGGTCCATCAGGACGGACGCTTGATCATCGGCAAGACCCGCCACAGCGGCGGACGGGTCAGCGAGCAGACGGTCAAGGAGCAATTGCTTTATGAGGTGCACGACCCACGGCGTTACCTGACGCCGGATGTGGTGTTGGATCTGGGCCAGGCCCGTGTCCAGGACCTGGGCGAGGATTGCGTCGAAATCAGCGGTCTGCTCGGCCATCCGCGCCCCGACACGCTCAAAGGCTTGGCTGGGGTGCGCGGGCTTTGGTTTGGCGAGGCGGAGATCTCCTATGCCGGCCCCGGCGCCGTGGCCCGTGCCGCCCTGGCCCGGGAAATCCTGCTGCAGCGTTTCGACCGGCTGGCGCCAGGGATACAGCCGTGGATCGATTTGTCGGGCATCGCCAGCCTGTTCAACGATCACGCTGGCCGCTACCTGCAACAACGCCTGGCCCAGGCACCGGCCCTGGAAGACGTGCGCGTACGGGTCGGTCTGACCCACACTGACCGGTCGTTGGTCGAAACCCTGCTGGCCGAGGTGGAGTCGCTCTACACCAACGGCCCGGCCGGTGGCGGCGGTGTTCGCCGCCACCTCGCCGAAGCGGTCACCACCCGCAGCTTCCTGCTGCCGCGCAGCGAAATCCACACAACCCTGGAGTGGTACTGATGAACCTCGTCACCCTCGCCGACTTCGCCCACGCCCGGGCTGGCGACAAAGGCAACATCCTCAGCATCGCGGTATTTCCCCACGACCCGGCGCACTACTCCTGGTTGCTGCGTGAACTGAGCGGCGAACGGGTCGCCGAACAATTCGCTACGCGGCAACCCTCCAAGGTTCATCGCTACGAACTGCCGAACCTGAACGCATTGAATTTCGTACTCGAAGACGCCTTGGAAGGCGGCGTAAACCTCAGTTGTGGCCTTGATCGCCATGGCAAGAGCCTGAGCTATCTGCTGCTGGCCCTGCGCCTGCCTGGGCCACAAGGCTGATCGACGCGCCGCCGCCGAACCATCGACAACAATAAAAAGAGAGGTTGCTACATGATCACAACCCTGGGTTTCCTGATGATGCTGGCCATCATCGGGCTGATATTGCTGCGCAGGATCAGCCCCGTAGTGGCGTTCACCACCCTGCCCGTCGCCGTGTGCCTGCTGGCCGGTTTCAACCCCGGACAAATCGGCGAATTCATCAAGACCGGCCTGATTACTGTGGCCCCAACGGCAGCGCTGTTCCTGTTTGCCATCCTGTTTTTCGGCATCATGCGCGATCGCGGCTTGTTCGATCCACTGGTCAACCTGCTGATCCGCAGCACCGGCGGCAAGCCGCTGGCAGTGGCATTGGTCACCGTACTGGTGACCTCGGTGGTGCACTTGGACGGCGTCGGTGCCGCCACATTCTTGCTGACCATTCCGGCGCTGTTGCCTTTGTACAAACGCCTGCACATGAGCCCGACCATGCTGCTGTGCCTGGTGGGCACCACGGCCGGGGTGATCAACATGGTGCCTTGGGGTGGCACTACGGCCCGGGCCGCCGCAGTGTCGGGGCTTGATGCCACCGAACTGTGGTTGGGCTTGTTGCCCGTGCAGATGGTGGGCCTGGTCTGCATGCTGCTGGTGGCGACGGTATTGGGCTTGCGTGCCCAGCGTCGCCGGCCGATGTCACTCGGGGCCGCCGCCAGCGTCGACCTGGACGGCCTGGCCACTGAAACCCGCGAGTTCAGCCTCTCGCCCCGTGACCTGCGCTATTGGCTGAACGTGGGCCTGACCGGTGCGATCCTGGCCTGCCTGTTCACCAGCATTTTCCCCCTGTATGCCTGTTTCATGGTGGGGTTGGGGATCGCCTTGCCGTTGAACTTTCCTTCCCTGGATGCCCAGGCCGAGCGTCTCAAGGCGCATGCATCCGACGCGCTGCAAATGGTGCTGGTGATGATGGCCGCTGCGGTGCTGCTCGGCGTGCTGTCCGGAGCGAAGATGTCCGACGGCATGGCCCTGGCATTGATCAACTTCCTACCCGCCGGCTCGGCCCACTACCTGCACATAATCGTCGGTTTCTTCGGCGTTCCCCTAGGCATGATCTTCTCGCCGGATGCCTACTACTTCGCCTTGTTGCCAGTGATCAAGGACGTGGCCGCCGCCGCTGGCGTTCCCCTTGAAGCCGTGGCGCGGGCCATGCTGATCGGCGAAAACACCGGGTTCTCCATCAGTCCGGTGGTGCCCAGTGTCTATCTGGCACTGGCGCTCAGCGGCGTGGAGCTGCGCAAGCACATGGCCTACACCTTTTTCTGGGCCTGGGGCGTGAGCCTGGTGATGCTTGCCTTCGCCGTGGCAAGCGGTGCGGTGCAGGTGTAAGCCGACGCCAACGCCCGCAGTGGATGTCGGTATGCGCCCGAGCGGTTAGTGATGGGAGCAAAAAAAACGCCGCTCAATGAGCGGCGTTCTAGTACCTCACCAGACAGCGTCCGGTTTACAGCGCCATGTCAGCCGCTGGGTTGGCTTCACGGGCAGCAGCCGGTTTAGCCGGTGCCGCAGGGGCGCCTGGCTTGCCGATCGCCGGCGGCGGATCCAGTTGCAGGACCTCGCTGGTGTAAGCCCACTCCTGGGCGACGCGCTCAGGGCTATCGTTGAGCTTGGTGCCGTAGCTCGGCACGATCTGGTGCAGTTTTTCCTGCCAGGCCGGGCTGGCGACCTTGTCCTTGAAGACTTTCTCAAGCACGGTCAGCATGATCGGCGCGGCGGTCGAGGCGCCTGGCGAGGCACCCAGCAGGCCGGCGATGCTGCCGTCCTGGGAAGCGACCACTTCGGTGCCGAGTTTCAGCACGCCGCCCTTCTCTTCGTCACGCTTGATGATCTGCACGCGCTGACCGGCCTGCCACAGGCGCCAGTCTTCCTGCTTGGCTTCCGGGAAGTATTCCTTCAGCGCGTTGAAGCGGTCTTCGTCCGACAGCATCAGCTGACCGGCCAGGTACTCGACCAGCGGGTACTGTTCGATACCAACCTTGGTCATCGGCCACACGTTGTGGGTGGTGGTGCTGGTCAGCAGGTCAAAGTACGAACCGTTCTTCAGGAACTTGGTGGAGAAGGTGGCGAACGGGCCAAACAGGATCACGCGCTTGCCGTCCAGCACACGGGTGTCCAGGTGCGGAACCGACATCGGCGGTGCGCCGACCGAAGCCTTGCCATACGCCTTGGCCAGGTGCAGTTGGGCAACGGTCGGGTTTTCGGTGACCAGGAACGAACCGCCCACCGGGAAACCTGCGTATTCACGGGCTTCCGGGATGTCGGACTTCTGCAGCAGGTGCAAGGCACCGCCGCCAGCGCCGATGAACACGAACTTGGCGTCGGTCTCGGTTTCGGTACCGTCCTTCAGGTTCTTGTACGAAACGCGCCAGGTGCCGTCTTCGTTGCGGGTGATGTCTTCCACTTCGCTGGACAGCTTGAGCGAGAAGTTCGGCTTGGTCTGCAGGTAAGTCGCGAACTGGCGAGTGATTTCGCCGAAATTCACGTCAGTACCCAGGGGACTCCAGGTGGCCGCGACTTTCTGGCTCGGGTCACGCCCTTGCATCATCAGCGGAACCCACTTGCTGATCTGCTCGCGATCTTCGGAGTACTGCATGCCGGCGAACAGCGGGCTGGCCTGGAGGGCTTCGTAACGCTTCTTCAGGAACGCGATGTTCTCGTCGCCCCACAGGAAACTCATGTGCGGCGTGGAGTTGATGAACGAGCGCGGGTTCTTCAGCACACCGTTCTTGACCTGCCAGGACCAGAACTGACGGGAGATCTGGAAAGCCTCGTTGATTTCGATGGCCTTGGAGATATCGACCTTGCCGTTCTTGTCTTCCGGCGTGTAGTTCAGTTCGGCCAGCGCGGAGTGACCGGTACCGGCGTTGTTCCAGCCGTTGGAGCTCTCTTCGGCAACACCGTCCAGGCGCTCGACCATTTCCATGGTCCAGCCCGGCTCCAGCTCATTGAGCCAGACGCCGAGTGTCGAGCTCATGATGCCCCCACCAATGAGCAAGACATCCACTTTTTTTGCCTCGGCGGCGTGCGTGGTCGCAAGACCCATCGCCATCGCCAGGCCCAGCAGCGCCGTGTGTGTTTTCTTCAACATGTGTGTATCCCTAGGATAGAACGCCATTCCACCCCCACTCCTGATAAACGATAGACCATGCCGTGGCCGGCAATGCCAGCCGGCTGGTATCGGGAAGGACTGGAGGATGGACCTACAGGGCCGAGTAATTGTCGGCCGCACATTTATGTCTCTCCGGCGCTGACTTCTTGTAGGTCTTGGCTTCAGTTGGGTGAGGGACACTGCAAAACGGTTGCCATCGGGCGTGCCGAGGCCGTGCCCGATTGTCGCAGCCGGGGGAGTTTACATAAGGAAATAAACAGACCGAAGCGTCTTTTTACATTTCTGGCGAAAACGCCGACCAAACGGCGGCATTTTAATGGCTCTGCCCCCATATTCAGTCGGCCCTGTCGGTCATCAGGCCTTGGCTCAGAAATACTTGAGAATCGCGATGTCACGCCGACGCTGTTTGAGAGCGGCAAACCAACGCGTCGGGAAGAACAGTGCGACGCCCAGCAGCACGCTCGATAACCACACCATGGGCAAATGGTCGAAGCCAAAATAGGCGCCCTGGTTAGTACCCCAAATGGCAACCGCCGTCAGGTACAAGGCCTTGAGTACGTAAAGGTGCAGCAGGTAGAAAAACATCGGGGCGCCACCGTAGATCGCCAACGTCGCAATGGCCCCCCGCCCCTGGGCTTTCTCGAAGAGCGCCAGCAGAATCAAGCCCATCCCCAGGGTTGGCATCAGGAACATCAGCGACGGCGGGTACTTGGTCGCACTCATGAAGCTCATGAAGGTGCGCAGCGCATCGCCGGTCTGTACCCAGGGTTTGTCGCCGTACACGTTCAGATAACGGATGCACACGAAGAGCAGCAGCAAGCCGATGCCGACCTTGAACAGCCGCCCCAGGCGTACAGCGGGCTCCACGTCCTTGCCGAACCACGGGCCGATGGCCCAGCCCAGCAGAATCACGCCGATCCACGGCAGCACCGGATAAGTGGTGCGAGCCCGAGTGAACTCGGTGAGATCGATGAATGCCCGCTGATGAAGAATCGACCACGGTACGAAAAACGGAGAGTCAGGCCCCAGCACCACACCGTCCAACAGATTGTGCCCGGCGACGATGGCTAGCCCGAGAACGATCAGCCAACTGCGCTTGAGGTGCAGCAGCGCGGCCAGGACGATCATGCAGATGCCGATGCACCAGATCACCTGCAGCCACAAGGTCTTGGGCGGAAACTCGGCGTTCCAGGCGAAACACACGAAAGTGAGTTCCAGGAAAACCAGGAACAGACCGCGCTTGAGCAGGAACAACGAGGTCTGGCCGGCAGTGTGTTTCTGGCTGTATAGCCAGGCCGACAAACCGGTGAGGAAGATGAAAACCGGGGCGCAGAGCGTGCTGAGCAGGCGGGTGAAATACAGATCCGGGGTGACACTCAGCGCATCGATCGGATCGCTGACCTGACGGTGCAGCAGGAACGTCTCGCGGACGTGATCAACAAGCATCAGCAGCATGACGAAACCGCGCAGGGCATCGATGGCGAGCATGCGTACATGGGTTTCGGCGGTGCGGGTTGCAAGTACAGGTGCGATGACGCCGGACGGGCTCGTCATGCTTGGAGATAGACTCATGGCATTACTCGGATGGGAGGTCGTAGGTCCATGCAAGGCGAGAAATGAGAATCCCTGCCAAAAGAAAGCGGATAACATAACATGAAATCGTTATCACAAGCAGGCTCGCTTCCACAGGATCTTGCAATGCATGCGATTTCCATGACCTCCCAAAACCCATGTGGAAGCGAGCTTGCTCGCGATGACGTCGGCACAGCCGACATCACCGCAAGCTGACCCACCGCTATCGCGGGCGAGCTCGCTCCCACAGGTTGGGTGTGCTCAGGTGGATGAGTTTCAGGGTCGCTACCCGAGCATCTGGCTCAACACCGCCCGCAACTTGCCAGGCTTGACCGGTTTGTTCAGCAGCGGCGCGCCCAGTTTGCGCAAGGCGCGCCGGCATTGGTCGCTGCGGTCGGCGGTGATGATCACTGCCGGGATCGCTTGATGGAAATGTTCGCGCAGATGCTTGACCACTTCACAGCCCACCACCCCATGATCCAAGTGGAAATCAGCCAGGATCAGTTCCGGCGCGCGGCCTTGCAGCACATCGAGGGCGCCCGCTTCGTCGGTGGCGGTCAAGACGTCGCAGCCCCACTGGCTCAATAGCGCAGCCATGCTCTGCAAAATGCTCAGTTCGTTGTCAATCACCAACAACCGGCGCCCCGGCAGCGGATTGCCGGCCACCGCCTGTACTGGTATCTGTGACACGGGCAACGGTTTTTCAGTAGACAGCGGCACTGCGATACTGAACACCGAGCCACGTCCCGGTCGAGAGCGCACCTGGACCCGGTAGCCGAGGATGTGGGCAATACGCTCGACAATCGCCAGCCCCAGGCCCACGCCTTTGCGATCCGCCGCCCGCCCGACGTCCAGTTGGTTGAACTCCAGGAAGATCGACTCCAGACAATCGGCAGCAATGCCCCTCCCCGTGTCCCAGACTTCCAGGCTCAACTGCCCTCCCCGACGGCGAGCGGCCAGGAGAATGCCGCCCTGGGCGGTGTAGCGACAGGCATTGCTGAGCAGGTTACGTAGGATACGAGTCATCAGTCGCAGGTCGGTCATGATCGCTTCGTCGCCAAACCGCACCCGCAACTCCAACCCTGCCGCGCCGGCCACCGATTGAAACTCCGAGACCAGCGGCGCCAGCAACTCATCCAGCCGATACGGCGCCAGGTCCGGCTTGACCGCGGCCTGGTCCAGCCGGGAAATATCCAGCAGGTCAGTGAGCAAGTCTTCGGCGCCTTCCAAGGCTTGGTGGGTACGCTCCACCAGCACCTGCTCGGAGGTTGGCAGTGAGCGCTCGCGCAAGGTGGCGATCAGCAAGCGTGCGGCGTTGAGCGGTTGCAACAGGTCATGGCTGGCGGCGGCGAGGTATTTGTCCTTGCTGCGGTTGGCGGCCTGGGCAGCGTCCCGGGCGTCGCGCAACTGTTGCTCGACCAACTCCCGCTGGGCGATCTGTTGCTGCAGGTTGTGGTTGGCCTCCAGCAATGCGTCGGTGCGCTCGGCCACCCGTTGCTCCAATTGGTCGTTGAGCTGTTGCAGGTGTTGCCGGGCCAGTTCCAGTTCGTCGAGGCGCGCCGCCAGCTCCGGATAGTGACTCTTGCGCGTCGAGTGATTGCCCAGTCCCAGCAGCCCGGCCAGGGCTTTTTGCTGTTCGTCAGAGGGCTTCGCCATAGACGACCTCGACATCCCGCTGGCTCGACTCCCGAGGGTTGGTGAGGATGCAGGGGTCATGCATCGCGTGCTGTGACAGGAACGGGATATCCGATGTACTCACCCCGTGCAGTCCCAGGGTTTCGTGGAAACCGATGGTGTGCTTGAGGGCAATCAGGTGCTCCACCAACCGGGTACGGATCTGCCGGTGATTGAGGCCCCGGCAATCGATGCCCAGCGTCTCGGCAATCACCTTGAAACGCTCCGGCGCCGAGCTGTAGTTGAACGCCACCACATGCTCCACCAGCACCGCGTTGCACAAACCATGGGGCAGGTCCAGGAAACCACCCAGGCTGTGGGACATCGCATGCACCGCGCCGAGGATCGCGTTGGAGAACGCCAATCCGGCCTGCATGCTGCCCAACATGATCTTTTCCCGCAGGGCCACGTCCGCGGGGTTGGCGATCATTTGCACCAGGTTGCCGTTGATCAGGCGCATGGCTTCCAGCGCATGGGGGTCGGTGAGCGGGCCATGGCCGGTGGACACGAACGCCTCGATGGCGTGCACCAGCGCATCGATGCCGGTACAGGCCGACAGGAACGGGTCCATGCTCAAGGTGGTTTCCGGGTCGATCAACGACACGTCCGGCACCGCCGCCTTGCTGACGATGGAAAACTTCATGCGCTCCTGCTGGTTGGAAATGATCACGAACTGCGACACATCGGCCGAGGTACCGGCCGTGGTGGGAATCAGGATCAGGGGCGGGCTGGGCATGTACAGCATGTCCACGCCCTCGAACTCAAGGATGTTGCGACCATGGGCGACGACGATGCCGATGGCTTTGCCGCAGTCCATGGGGCTGCCGCCGCCGACCGCAACGATGACGTCGCAGTGGTGTTCCCGGTACTGCTCGGCACCGAGCATCACTTCCTCGACCCGGGGATTGGGCGAGACCGCGCTGTAGATACAATAATCAATGGCCTGGGCCTGGAGGCTGGCCTCGACATCGGCCACCCATCCGGCAGCGATCACGCCGGGATCGGTGACGATCAGCACCTTGCGTGCGCCGAACGTCTTGGCGTAATTGCCAACATTGTGCCGGCAACCGGCACCAAACATGATTTCGGGGGAAACGAACTTGCGCAGCGGACTGAGGCTCATCTTTTCAGGTGCGGGGCTCATCGGTAAGCCTGTTCTTATTGTATTGGGATACCCTGAGCCTAAAGCATCCCACCGTGATTGCAATCAGACCAAATGGTGAACCCGGCCTGAAGGCATCAGGCCGGGCCAGCACTCATCGGTTGGCGAAGTACATTGTCACTTCAAAGCCAATACGCAGGTCGGTAAACGCGGGTTTAGTCCACATGGGTCTTTCCTCTTCTTGTACCGGGCAATTCCGGCAAGGTCATTAATGCACGGTGTGCCCAGGGCTCGAATGCTACTTTCGAAGCGGTGGGTGGGGTGCGTTGGTAGCAATGCTGCAATCGCGCAAATCCAGATGTGGCGGCGAGCTTGCTCGCGATAGCGGTCGATCAGTCAACATTAATGCTGAATGTCCTGGCCTCATCGCGAGCAAGCTCGCTCCCACAGGGTGCGGGGCTGTTTCCCAGGGTTAGAAGAACCCCAACGGATTGATGTCATAGCTCACCAGCAGGTTTTTGGTCTGTTGGTAGTGATCGAGCATCATCTTGTGGTTCTCCCGGCCGACGCCGGACTTCTTGTAACCGCCGAACGCGGCGTGGGCCGGGTACAGGTGGTAGCAGTTGGTCCACACGCGACCGGCCTTGATCGCCCGGCCCATGCGGTAGGCGCGGTTGATATCGCGGGTCCAGAGGCCGGCACCGAGGCCGAATTCAGTATCGTTGGCAATCGCCAGGGCTTCGGCTTCGTCCTTGAAGGTGGTCACGCCCACCACCGGGCCGAAGATTTCTTCCTGGAACACGCGCATTTTGTTGTGACCCTTGAGCAGGGTCGGCTGGATGTAGTAACCGCTCGCCAGGTCCCCTTCAAGACGCTCCATCGCGCCACCGGTAATCAGCTCGGCGCCCTCTTCCCGGGCGATCTCCAGGTACGAAAGGATCTTGTCGTACTGCTGCTGCGAAGCCTGGGCGCCCACCATGGTTTCGGTGTCCAGCGGATTGCCGCGCTTGATCTTGGCGATTTTCTTCATGACCTCGGCCATGAACGGCACATAGATCGACTCCTGCACCAGGGCACGGGATGGGCAAGTGCAGACTTCGCCCTGGTTGAA
Organism: Pseudomonas sp. Tri1; assembly: GCF_017968885.1. Taxonomy (NCBI): domain Bacteria; kingdom Pseudomonadati; phylum Pseudomonadota; class Gammaproteobacteria; order Pseudomonadales; family Pseudomonadaceae; genus Pseudomonas; species Pseudomonas sp. Tri1. The sequence goes on from NZ_CP072913.1 coordinate 3,607,817, forward strand.
GAACGCCAACACCAGGCCTTCGGCGGCTTTTTCAATGAAGGCCGGTTCGGCCTGCATGATGTCTTCGAAGAAGATGTTCGGCGATTTGCCGCCCAGTTCCACGGTGGATGGAATGATGTTCTCGGCAGCGCATTTCATGATGTGCGAGCCGATCGGTGTCGAGCCGGTAAAGGCAATCTTGGCAATGCGCTTGCTGGTGGCCAGGGCTTCACCGGCTTCGCGACCGAAGCCATGGACGATGTTCAGCACACCGGCCGGCAGCAGGTCAGCGATCAGTTCGACGAAGATCATGATCGACAGCGGTGTTTGCTCCGCGGGCTTGAGCACGATGCAGTTACCGGCAGCCAGGGCCGGGGCGAGTTTCCAGGCGGCCATCAGCAGCGGGAAGTTCCACGGGATGATCTGCCCGACCACGCCCAGCGGTTCGTGGAAGTGATAGGCGGTGGTCAGCTCGTTGATCTCGGCCGCCCCACCCTCTTGGGCGCGGATGCAGCCCGCGAAATAGCGGAAATGGTCAGCCGACAGCGGTACGTCGGCGTTGAGGGTTTCGCGCACGGCCTTGCCGTTGTCCCAGGTCTCGCTGACAGCGAGGATTTCCAAGTTCTGTTCGATACGGTCGGCAATCTTCAGCAACACCAGCGAGCGGTCCTGGGCCGAAGTCTTGCCCCACGCGTCAGCCGCGGCATGGGCGGCATCCAGGGCTTTGTCGATGTCGGCGGCGCTGGAACGGGGGAACTCGGCGATGACCTCGCCGTTGACCGGGGACGTATTGGTGAAGTACTCGCCATTGACCGGTGCGACGAATTCGCCGCCGATGAAATTGCCATAGCGCGGTTTGAAGGTAACGACGGCGCCTGGGGTTCCGGGTTGTGCGTAGATCATAGTGGGCCTCTGCCTGGTCGATGCCTGTCGCGGGACAGGCGATAGGCCGATGGTAGAGAGCCTCGCATGCTGGACGAATGCGTCATTGGCAGGGGGGCTCTCGTTATTTGGTCGTAGGTTTTGTCGCGCCCGGAGGATGAACCGGGGCTTTTTTTGTGGGAGCGAGCTTGCTCGCGATGAGGTCGGCACATCCAGCCTGGAAGGTGACTGATCGACCGCTATCGCGAGCAAGCTCGCTCCCACAGGTTCTACATTTGCCAAGGTTGGCTCAGCGCTTGGCTACGAGCTCTTTTGGCAACTTGAAGGTCCAGAGCATCCCACCCTGGTTGAAGTCCTTCACGCGCTTGGCCACCTCGCCGCCCCACAACGGCACCGCACCGCCCCAGCCAGAGACCACGGAGACGTATTGCTCGCCGTCCATTTCCCAAGTGATGGGCGAACCGAGCACGCCAGAACCGGTCTGGAATTCCCAGACTTTTTCCCCGGTCTTGGCGTTGAAGGCCTGCAAGAAACCTTCAGGCGTGCCGGTGAACACCAAGTTGCCCTTGGTGGTCAGCACGCCGCCCCACAGTGGCGCATAGTTCTTGTGGCGCCAGACTTCCTTACCCGTCTTCGGATCGATGGCCCGCAGCACGCCGATGTAATCCTCGTTCAGCGGCTTGATAGTGAAACCGGCCCCGAGGAACGCGGCGCCTTTCTTGTAGGCGATGCCTTCGTTCCAGATGTCCATGCCCCATTCGTTGGACGGCACGTAGAACAACCCGGTGTCCTGGTTGTAAGCCATCGGCATCCAGTTCTTCGCGCCGAGGAACGCCGGTGCCACGAACACCGAACTGCCCTTGGCTTCGCTACCCGGCGCACCCGGACGGCTGGCCTCGTTGTAGATCGGCCGGCCGTCCTTATCCAAACCACTGGCCCAGGTGATCTTGTCGACAAACGGGAAACCACGGATGAACTTGCCGTTGGTGCGATCGAGTACGTAGAAGAAGCCGTTGCGGTCGGCGGTGGCCGCAGCCTTGATGTCCTTGCCACCTTCCTTGTAGTTGAACGAGATCAGCTCGTTGACGCCGTCATAGTCCCAGCCGTCGTGAGGCGTGCTCTGGAAGTGCCACTTGATGGTGCCGTCGTCCGGGTTCAGGGCCAGGCGCGACGATGAATAGAGGTTGTCACCAGGGCGCAGGTGGGAGTTCCACGGTGCCGGGTTACCGGTGCCGAACAGCAGCAGGTTGGTTTCCGGATCGTAGTAACCGCCCAGCCAAGGTGCCGCGCCGCCGGTTTTCCAGAGATCGCCAGGCCAGGTCTTGCCGGCTTCGCCGCCGGAAATGCCGTTCTCGATGGCCTTGCCGTCCTTGTAGACGTAGCCCATGTGCCCTTCCACGGTTGGGCGGGTCCAGAGCAGTTCACCGTTCTTCGGATCATAGGCACTGATCTGGCCCACCACACCAAACTCGCCACCGGCCACACCGGTGATCAGCTTGCCGTTGATCACCAGCGGCGCGGCGCTGATGGAGTAGCCTTCCTTGTGGTCGGCGACCTTCTTGCTCCAGACCACTTTGCCGGTGTCCTTGTTCAGGGCCACCAGCTTGGCGTCGAGGGTGCCGAAGAACACCAGGTCGCCATACAGCGCCACGCCCCGGTTGATCACGTCGCAGCAAGGGCGGATGTCATCCGGCAGGCGCGCATCGTACTGCCAAAGCTTCTTGCCGGTGCGCGCATCCACCGCGAATACTCGCGAATAGGAACCGGTGAGGTACATCACCCCGTCTTTGATCATCGGCTGGGCCTGCTGGCCGCGCTGCTTTTCACCGCCGAAGGAGAACGCCCAGACCGGGCGCAGGTCCTTGACGTTATCGACATTGAGGGTATCGAGCGGACTGTAGCGTTGGCCCTGGACACCCAGACCGTTAGTCACGATCTGTTGCGGGTTCTTCGGGTCCTGGAGAATTTCCTGATCGGTCACGGCTGCAAGGGCCGAACCGGACAGCAGCATGGCACTGAGCAGCAGGCTCACGGCGAAGGGTTGGCGACGTGCGGGATGACTCATGACGGCTACCTCTGCGGTTATTGTTATACCCGGGAATTTTTCCCGGTCTGCCACAGATTCTTGGGCCCGGAGCCGCCGGCAACAATTGCCCGCTGTGTTGAGTTTTCTAGTTCCTTGGTACATGTCAAAGGCGGCTTGGTCGGCCTACACAACGCCCCGTGGCGAGGGAGTGAGCAACTGCCTCTCTTATTTGAGCACCCTGACGCTTGTGCGGCGGTCTCGCCGGTAAAAAACCACAACTCCTTGGGCATCCAATGTAGTCTGCTTAAGGTCTTTCTATCTACCGCGCAAGTACTTCGCGAGTTCGGTTGCGCTCCTTCACCAATTTAGCAACCTCTTGAAATGTGGCTGATTGCAGTCTAGCTCGATACGGATTCAACTATTTCCGGGGGCGATATTATTGAGGCAAATAAGTCAAGTATTTGTCGCGAATTCGATCTTGCTCTGCAACCAACTTAGAAACCTCCTCTAATGAAAATAATCGCAACCTAAGTTTATACGAGGCAACTATTTCCTTGTTGAATTTGAGAGTTTTGCTTTCCAGAGCACCCGCAAGATGCATACCCTCATCCGACACCACTCCCTCCAAATATTTAAAGACATCATAGTAGTTAGCTTGATCGATGGTCGCTTGGCGCTGCATGAGGTCTAAATAAGGTTTTGGAAATTTGTCTGTCAATGAAGAAAACGGATGCGTTTCAGGGCGCGCTACCTTATAAGCAAGGTTATCAAGTCGGATTCCGGTTTTTGGCGTGGTGGTGTTTTGGATGTCGCCCCCCGCGTCCAATACATTCTTATCTGCTGTGAAGATCTGCCTCTGAGCATCGAGTTTAATCTTCTCAATCTTTTCACCTAAAGCATTAATCCTTTTTAACGCACGGAATCCGTCAGAACTGGCGACCCCTCCCTTTGTCCAAAGACTTTGACCTACGTAAGTTTTTTTCAAGCCTAACAATGCCTGTGGAGTGTTCCCCGTAGGATCTCTTCTATTAATCGGGTCACCCAAGCAGTATGTATACCCATTTAGCCCACCTTCCCCAAACGGACTAAAACTGTCTGAACTGTTAAATCGCATCAACACCGGGCTGAACGCCCGACGCCCATTACCCAATAAATAATGCCCGGTCACCGGGTCCGCTCGCTCACCGTTGAATCCCAGTAAACTGGCTATACCGCGATCAATGGGACGATGGCCGTAAGGTGAATAGGCGATGGATTGTCGCTGGCTGTTCTCACCGAGCGTGTGCAACACCGACCGCTGGCAATCGGTTATCAGCAACGTAGCGTCAAACTTATCGCCGTGACGCTGTTGCGCGAGTAGCTGGTCATCGTGTTGGAATATTGAATTTTTTATCGTGCCTTGAATCTCTGTGGCCAGACGTTTTTTACAGTAGAAACGCTGAAATTCAGGCTCATCCAGCAGCGTACAGCCGATCAATCGGTCGAGCGGGTCGTAATGGTATCGACAGAGTAGCGGTTCGTGTTGGGGAGACATGAGATGACACCCTCGTAAGTTTTAACGTGCAATTGAAGGGTATTCGGTAACTGCATCAGGCGACCACTAACAGAACTGTTAGGTGAGCGAATTGGAACACCGCGCTTTTGGATGCTTCAGGCAGTTGCGCAGCCCAGCGGGAGCAAGCTCCCTCGCCACGGGACAGCTTGAATCATTCGGGTTTGGTGTCCACCCGCTTCATCCCCGCTCGCTCATAGCGCGGATAGAGATGACTGACACTGCGAATCAGCTCATACCGACTCAGGCTGATCCCGGCAAAGCGCTCTGGAATGGGGCTGCGGATCATCTCGGCCATGTCATCGCCACGGGCGGCGCCGTCGCGCATCAACTGGTCGAGCCAACCCAGGTAATCGCGCATCTGCGCAAAGGGCCGGGGGTCAGTCGCAAGCGGGCCGTGGCCGGGGACAATCTGCTTCCAGGGCAAGGCCTGCAGGGTGTCGAGGTCTTTGAGCCATACCTCGAGGCCCGGACTGTTGGGGGTGGTCAGGGCTCGCTCATAGAACACCAGGTCCCCGGCGAACAGCACGCCTGTGGTTTCATCGAGAATCGCCAGATCGGCACCCGTGTGCCCGGCCAGTTGCAGCAGACGCAGCGAATGATTGCCCACCTTCAGCGTCCCGGGCTCCAGCACCTGGGTCGGCAGCACCACCTCGGTGCCGCGCATCCAGTCGCCGACCAGCCGATACATGTTTTCCGCCAATGCATCGCCCTGCTGCCGCAGCAAGTCGGTGGTGTCCGCCAGCGCGCCGATGGGCACATCACTGAAGGCCTGGTTGCCCAGTACGTGGTCAGGGTGGTGATGGGTCAACAGGACCTGGATCACCGGTTTATCCGTGGTCGCTGCGATAGCCTGGCGTAGCGCCTCGCCATAGCGCTTCGAAGGCCCAGTGTCGATCACCACCACGCCGGCGTCAGTCACGATGAACGCGGTATTGACGATGTTGCCGCCATTGGACTTGGCAAAATTCTCGGTGCTGCCTTCCAGCAGCCAGGTGCCCTCGGCGATCTGCCGGGGCTTGAGTGAATAGTCTGTCCCGGCCCACGTCGGCCAGCACAGGCTCACGAACATCAGCATCAACCAGCGCATGGCGCGCTCCTTGTGGTCAGGGGATCGCCGCCTCGAACGTGTTGCCGCTGTTGTCGCGCAGCAACAGGCGGGTCTGCCCGGGGCCTTGTATGTCGAAGCCCAGGTTGGGGTTTTCGCTGACCGCCGGAAACAGCTCCAAGTGCGCCAGCACCTTGCCGTCGGCATCCAGTAACTGGGCCTGATTGAGGAAAAATTCCGGGATACCGCTCACCAGGCCGTTATCCATCGGATGGGCCACCTGCAAGCGCAGGCGACTCGTGTCGCCCCGGGGATAACGGGCGCCGATTACCTCACCCAAGTGCTCCTCCCACCCCGGCTGGGTGCGCACCACACTCGGCGCGGTACAGCCACCACCGGCCGCGTCGATCAACGTCGAGCCGACGTGCCACAGGCCGTCGCGGGTTTGCACGGCGGCTCGCAACGGCGTGGCTTGCTCGATCCGGATGCGGATCGACAACCAAGGCAACACACGATCCCCCGGCCTGAAATCAACGATTTTCGGCAACGGGTTCAGTTCGGCCCAGGCCAGCACCCGCACCACATCACCGGCGAAGGCCCGGGCGTCGATCTCCAGCGGGACCTGGCGCGCATCCTCGGCAAAAGGCGGCGCCAGCAACCGCACCCGATCGTCGAACACGAACGGCGCGTCGCCCAGCAGTTGCTTGTGGTAGAAGGCCCACATCACCGAAGGCACCGGATCCTTGCCCGGCTCGATCGCCGCCAGCGCGATCATGGGCAGACCGCACCACAGCAGGCACCACATGGCCCATTTCATCCCTGCGCTCCTATTGATACATCTCGGGCACGTCGTAACGCAGGCCGTAATGGGCATAGACCGTCTTGACGCTACCGTCGCGGATCAAGCCTTCCAGCGCCTCTTCCACCGCATAGGCCAACTGACGGTTGCTTTCGTGCACCGCCATGCCGATTTCCCAGCGTTGCTTGCCCATGTTCGGGTAGGCATTTTCCGCCAGCGCCAATTGTGGATCAGCGGCCTCGTGCACCTGCCAGTCGATTTCCCCACGCATGGCCATGACCGCGTCGACTTCCCCCGCCTGCATCGCGTTGAAAGCCTGGCTGACACCGGGGTAATGGTGGGTCTTGGCACTGAGCATGCCGTTGAACACAGACGTCAGGTAGAACGATGGAACGCTGTCGACTTCAACACCGATGGGGTGTTGCTGGAACACCGCGACGCTGCCCACCGAATCCAACCGCCGTCGGTCATACGCCACCTGCCAGCACTCCTGCTGATAAGGCCCGAACATCACCACCTGGGCGTTTGCCAGTTCGCCGATGTCGTTGCGCTTTTGCACGTAGTCGTGATCGTAGGGCACGCGCATCATCAAGTCGGCCAATTGCCGGTCGTGCAACGGACTGCTGCGCCAGATGTAATCGCGCAGGTCGTCATCGAGTTTTTCGCCCGGCGGTGCCCAGATCAATTGCAAGCGCACGCCAAGCGCTTTGGCCAAGGCTTGGGCCAGTTCCACGTCCACGCCCCTGGGTTGGCCGTGGTCTTCGAAGCTGTAGGGCGCGAAATCCTTGTAGACCGCGACCTTCAACTCGCCGGCGGCAATCATCTGGTCGTAGCTGCGCACCTGCGCCTGCACCGCCTGGCCACACAAGAGCAAGCTGCACATCACCCACGCGAACAGGCGCATGGCGATCACTCCTCGACGTGCACGCTGTCGAGATAGGTGCGCACCGCCCACAAAGCTTCTTGGCTCAAGTAATCGGCCATTTTCGGCATGTAGACCCGGCCGTCGCGCACTGCGCCATGGCGCACGCGCTCGACAAACCACTCATCGCCGGCTTCAGCAGCGTCGAGCATGCGCAGGTCCGGAGCGATGCCGCCCGACTTGGCCTCCAGGCCATGGCAGGCCGCGCAGTTCTGGTTGTAGGCCGATGAGCCGATTTCCAGCGCCCGATCACGCTCGGACGAAGTGCGATAAGGGTTCACCGTGGCCCAGCCGTCACCGTCCAGTGCGACACCGGTGTCCTTGATTGGGGTCAGTCCCTTGGTTTCCACTGCCTGGGGCACTACGTTGCCATGGGCACACACGGAGCCTGCGCCGGCCAGCCCCATCAGCAGTGCGGTAGCGATGATGGCGTTGCGTTTTGTTGTCATTGTTATGCCCTCTCAGATTGCACGCAAGACCTCTGTGAAGAAGCCGTGCCGTCATCTTAGGAACCCCCTGCCGCCAGCCGAATGCTGCTTTGGTGGCCGCGTTCTACTCCCTTGGTAGCGGGTCATCCGGCGCGAGTCGCAAAGACAGGCGGCTCGGGAAGTCTTCCCGGCGAGGGCGGGACTTTTTCCGTATCCCGAGGCGCTCGGTGCGACTCACCCTAGTCAGGCCAAAACCTTTCACTGGGAACTGCCACCATGAGAATAAAAACGCTACCCGCCCTCTCCTCCCTGACCGTTGCCTTGCTGTTGGCCGGCAGTCTGTCGTCGAGTCCCTCGGCGAGTGCTGCCGTCACTTGGGAAGACATCGCCAACGACCACCTGAGCACCAAGGACGTGCTGCAATACGGCATGGGCACCAACGCCCAGCGCTGGAGCCCGCTGGCCCAGGTCAACGACAAGAACGTGTTCAAGCTCACACCGGCCTGGTCCTACTCGTTCGGCGACGAGAAGCAGCGCGGCCAGGAATCCCAGGCCATCGTCAGCGACGGTGTGGTGTATGTCACCGGCTCATACTCACGGGTGTTCGCCCTCGACGCCAAGACGGGCAAGCGCCTCTGGACCTACAACCACCGCCTGCCGGACAACATTCGTCCATGCTGCGACGTGGTCAACCGTGGCGCGGCCATCTACGGTGACAAGATCTATTTCGGCACCCTGGACGCGCGGGTGGTCGCCCTGGATAAAAACACCGGCAAGGTGGTGTGGAACAAGAAGTTCGGCGACCACGCCGGCGGCTACACCATGACCGGCGCTCCGGTGCTGATCAAGGACAAGACCAGCGGCAAGGTGCTGTTGATCCACGGCAGTTCCGGCGACGAGTTCGGGGTGGTCGGCCAGTTGTTCGCCCGTGACCCGGAAACCGGTGAGGAAGTCTGGATGCGCCCCTTCGTCGAAGGCCACATGGGTCGCCTCAACGGCAAGGACAGCACGCCGACCGGCGACGTCAAGGCGCCGTCCTGGCCTGACGATAAAACCAGCGAAACCGGCAAGGTCGAAGCCTGGAGCCACGGCGGCGGCGCGCCTTGGCAGAGCGCCAGTTTCGACCCCGAGACCAACACCATCATCGTCGGCGCCGGCAACCCCGGCCCTTGGAACACCTGGGCACGTACGGCCAAGGACGGCAACCCCCACGATTACGACAGCCTCTACACCTCCGGCCAGGTCGGCGTTGACCCCAGTACCGGCGAAGTGAAGTGGTTCTACCAACACACGCCCAACGATGCCTGGGACTTCTCTGGCAACAATGAGCTGGTGCTGTTCGACTACAAGGACAAGGACGGCAAAGTGGTCAAGGCCACCGCCCACGCAGACCGCAACGGTTTCTTCTATGTCGTGGACCGCAACAACGGCAAGCTGCAGAACGCCTTCCCCTTCGTCGATAACATCACCTGGGCCAGCCATATCGACCTCAAGACCGGTCGCCCGGTGGAAAACCCCGGCCAGCGTCCGGCCAAGCCATTACCGGGGGAAACCAAGGGCAAACCGGTGGAAGTCTCACCACCGTTTCTCGGCGGCAAGAACTGGAACCCCATGGCCTACAGCCAGGACACCGGGCTGTTCTACGTCCCCGGCAACCAGTGGAAAGAGGAATACTGGACCGAAGAAGTGAACTACAAGAAAGGCTCGGCCTACCTGGGCATGGGCTTTCGTATCAAGCGCATGTACGACGATCACGTCGGCAGCCTGCGGGCGATGAACCCCACCACCGGCAAAGTGGTGTGGGAGCACAAGGAGCCGCTGCCGCTGTGGGCCGGCGTGCTGGCGACCAAGGGCAACCTGGTGTTCACCGGTACCGGTGACGGTTTCTTCAAGGCCTTCGATGCCAAGACCGGCCAGGAACTGTGGAAATTCCAGACCGGCAGCGGCATCGTCTCCCCGCCCATCACCTGGGAGCAGGATGGCGAGCAGTACATCGGCGTGACCGTGGGCTATGGCGGTGCTGTGCCGTTGTGGGGCGGCGACATGGCCGAACTGACCAAGCCCGTGGCCCAGGGCGGTTCGTTCTGGGTGTTCAAGATTCCGAGTTGGGATAAGGCAACGGCGCAGAAATAGCCTCTGAGCCCAAACACAACCCCCTGTGGGAGCGAGCTTGCTCGCGATAGCGCACTGTCAGCCAACATCACTGCCAACTGAACCGACGCAATCGCGAGCAAGCTCGCTCCCACATTAGCTGCCCGAGTGTCTTGCCATGAACTATCTGCCGCTTGTATTGCTCATGATCATCGCCCACGCCAATGCCGACGACGTTGACACCCCGCTCACTATCAACGGCTGCATCATCGCCGAATCCAGCCAATGCCCCGGCGCCGACCTGCGCGGCGCCCGGTTGGCCAACCAGGACCTGCGCAAGATGAACCTCAGCGGTGCCGACCTGCGCGGTGCCGACTTGCGTCACGCACGGCTGGACCTGGCCAATCTGGAAAAAGCCCGCCTGCAAGGCGCCAACCTGACCCGTGCCAGCCTGCAACAGAGCAACCTGCGCTTGGCAGACTTCAGTGGCGCCACGCTCAAGGCGATCCAGGGTTGGGGTTTGTTCGCCCAGGGTGCGCAGTTCCAGCGGGCCGACCTGAGCGCTGCTTACCTTCAGTTCGCCCGTCTGTCCGGCGCTCGTTTGCACAATGCCAACCTGCAGGCCGCCGACCTGGAAATGGCCTGGCTGAGCAAGGCCGACCTCAAGGGCGCCGATCTGCGCGACGCCAACCTGCAGGAGGTCAAGCTCGGCGAAAGCAACCTGGAACAGGCCAACCTGAGTGGCTCACGCCAGCACTATGGGAACTTCCAGGATGCAAATATGCAGGGCTGTACGGGGTGCCCGGTGTCCTGGGATCAATAACCCATCCAAAGACCTACACAGCCCCTCTGTGGCGAGGGCACTTGCTCCCTTTCAAGTAAGGGGTTCACCCCGCCACCCGCACCACCCCCATATCAATCCCCAAATGCACCAGCTCGGCATGGGAGCTGACCTGCAACTTGCTCTTGAGCAGGGTCAGGTGGTTGGACACGGTCTTGGCGCTGATGCACAGCTGTTCGGCGATGGTGCGGGCCGGGGTACCCTTGGCGAGCATGACGAAGATCTCCAGCTCGCGCTGGGTCATGCATTGCAAGCGCGGGTCGGTATCGTGTCGGGAGCTGGCGCAGGCCAGTTGCGTGGCCAGGGATTGCTCGATGTAGACATGCCCGGCCAACACTCGCCGCACCGCTTCCACCAGCACCTGGGGCGCCGAGTTCTTGGTCAGGTAACCCGCGGCACCGGCATCCAGCGCCTGGCGCACCAACGGCAGTTCATCGTGCATGCTGAAGAACAACACCCGCAGTTGCGGCAAGCGCTGGCGCAAGCGCCGGGTGGTTTCCAAGCCACTGATACCGGGCAGGCCGAAGTCCATGATCACCAGGTGCGGCACCTGTTCCTGGACCTGGCTCAACGCCTCTTCCCCTGTGGTCGCTTCCCGCACCTGCAAGTCCGGCATCAATGCCCGCAAAAGGCTGGCATAGCCCTGCCGAACCACTGCATGGTCGTCCACCAACAAGATGTTCATCACGCCTCCATAGGTATATTCAAGGCCAGCGCCCAACCGACGCCCGGCTGGCTGATGACGCGCAGTTCGCCGCCCAGGCTGCGGGCCCGTTCGGCCATCGAGTGCAGGCCAACGCCTGCAAGCGCGGGTTGCGCCGCGCCACGGCCGTTGTCACGCACCAGCAAGCGCAGGCGCCCGGCACGGTGTTGCAAACGGATCCGCACCTCGCTGGCGCCGGCATGTCGGGCAACGTTAGTCAGCGCTTCCTGCAACAAGCGATACAGATGGGTCTTGTCCGGCCCGGACAAGGGCGGCAGGACCTGATCGATGCGCAACTGACACGCGATGCCCTGGGACTGCTGCCACTGCCCGGCCAACAGTCCGATGGCCTCGCACAACGGCAGGTGTTGCAACACCACCGGGTACAGGTCATGCACCAGTGTCCGGAACCCCTGGTGCAAATGTTCGCAATGATCTTCGAGCTGGCTGATGGTCTGTTCCAGCGCCGGTGGCTGGTCAATCAGCAACCGCAGCAGACAGGCCCGAGCGCGAATGCCGGCCACGTATTGGCCCAGGTCGTCGTGCAGGGTCTGGGCCAGAAGGGTTCGCTCCTGCTCCTGCACGGCCAGCAACGCCTGGGTCAGCCGGGTGTTATCCGCCTGAGACTGGGCCAGGGCGGTGGTCATCCGGTTGAAATGCCCCGCCAACTGCTGTGCCTCCGGCACGCCTTCAGTTGGCAAATGCACCTGAAGGTTCCCGGCGGACACCTGGCGCAGCGCATGCAGCAACTCATCCAGCAACCGCATGCCTCGGCGTACAGCCCAACGAATCACCAGCAAACTGAGCACCAGCGCCAAGCCACAGACGCCCAGCAACTGCACCAAAGAATCGAGGATTTCCTCGATTTCGTCGCGAGGATCGACCGCAATCCAGGCCCGCCGACCGTCAGGCAGGTCCACCACCTGAGCCGCGGGACCGTCATCCAGCAATCGCCGGCCGAGCCAGGCCTTCACCCCACTTTCGACATCCGCCGGGAACAGCTCGCCCGGCGCCAACCACCGCACGCGCACGTGACGCAGGCTGGCGGTCAGTCGTGGCTGGAGACTGGCCGGATCGCGCTCGGCGGTTTCGCGCAGGTAATGCACCACCGACTCGGCCGATTGCAGCTCTCGTTTCACATCGGTCGTGGCTTGGTGCAACAACAGGACGGCACAAGCCAGGGTGACCAGGGCGAAAAAGGCGGAAACCCAGAGATTGATGCGCCAGAGGGCTGACATGGTTAGCGGCCCATTGCCGGGATGAACTCACATCCGCGCCGGACACAAATCCCTTGTGGGAGCGAGCCTACTCGCGATAACGGCGGTTCAGTCGACAATAATGTTGGATGTGAGGCCGCTATCGCGAGCAGGCTCGCTCCCACCGGGGTTACGGGGTGGCCGCAGTTTTTATGTCCATTGCACCCGATTTTTTTACCCGCCAGCCGGTCAACGCCAACCAGGCTCAGGATCAGCAGAAACGGCAGCAGCAGCGCTTTGAGAATCCGCATGGTCTGTCCCTCCTGGTCAATGACAATGCCTTGCATGCTAAAACCCCGGCCGCCAAGGCGAGTTACTACCTTGGTACTGCCCCGGCGGTACTTTCTACATATTTCCCCAGGCCCCCTGGCTTCCTATGCTGGCGCTACCCGCAATGGAGGATGTCATGCGCCGGCTCGTCAGTTACGCCTTGGTTTCTCTGCTGGCAGCGGCAACCGCTCACGCTGGCGATGCCACACCGCTGCAAGTGCGCATCGGCTACCTGGGTTATCGCCCCGACTCCGGCCCGCTGCTGTCCAACGTCATTGCCGAACCGGTCGACGCCGGGCTGCGCGGGGCTGAGCTGGCGATCATCGACAGCAACAGCACCGGGCGCTTTCTCAAACACGACTACCGCCTGGAAAGCGCCAACGTCGATAGCCCCGAAGCACTGCTCCAGGCCGCCCGCGCCCAACACGACCAAGGCCTGCGGCTGTTCGTGGTCAACGCCCCGGCCGCGAGCCTGCGCCAGCTCAGCGCCGCCCTGCCCGACAGCCTGCTGTTCAACGCCGGTAGCCCCGACGACAGCCTGCGCACCACCGACTGCCTGGGCAACGTGCTGCACAGCCTGCCCGACCGAGCCATGCTCGCCGATGCCCTGGTGCAGTTCAGCGTGGTGCGCAAGTGGCAGCGGGCCTTGCTGATCGTCGGCCAGACAGCCGAGGACCAGGCCTATGCCGCCGCATTGCGCCGGGCCATGAAACGCTTCGGCATGAGGATCGTCGCCGAGAAGGCCTGGCAGTTCGACAACGACCAACGCCGCAGCGCCCAGGCCGACATGCCGCTGTTCACCCAGACCGCCGAATACGACGTGGTGCTGGTGGCCGATGAGCGCGGCGACTTCGGCGAGTACGTGCCCTATCAAACCTGGTACCCGCGCCCAGTGGCGGGCACCCAAGGGCTGACCCCCACCGGTTGGCACAAGACCGTGGAAACCTATGGTGCGGCGCAGTTGCAAAAGCGCTTCGAAACCCTGGCCGGGCGCTGGATGAATGACCGTGACTTCGCCGCCTGGATCGCCGTGCGCAGCATCGCCAGCGCCGTGGGCAAACTGCGCCAGGCCGAGCCGCTCGCCATCCGCCAACTGGCCCTCAGCGACCAGTTGCCGCTGGATGGGTTCAAGGGCCGCAAGCTCAGCTACCGACCGTGGAACGGCCAACTGCGCCAACCGATTCCCCTGGTCCAGCCGCGGGCGTTGGTCAGCACCTCGCCCCAGGAGGGTTTTCTACACCCCACCAATGAAATGGACAGCCTGGGCTACGACCAGCCCGAAGTGAGCTGCCGTTACCCCTGATCGATAACAACAATAAGGAAAACCGCCATGCGCCGCTCCCTGATTTGCCCGGCACGGCTCCACCCGGCCCAGCTCTGCCAAGCCCTCGCCCTGGGCGCTGCGCTGCTCGTCGCCGGCCCTGCCGCCGCGAGCACTGCCTGGGTCTCCAACGAGAAAGACAACAGCCTGAGCCTGATCGACATGCAAAGCCTGGAAGTCATCGACACCCTGCCGGTGGGCCAGCGCCCCCGTGGCTTGTTGCTGTCCCACGACAACCGCCTGCTGTACATCTGCGCCAGCGATTCGGACCGGGTGCAGGTGATGGACGTCGCCACGCGCAAGATCATCAAGGAACTGCCCTCCGGCAAAGACCCCGAGCAGTTCGCCCTGCACCCCAACGACCGCTGGCTCTACGTTTCCAACGAGGACGACGCCCTGGTCACGGTCATCGATACCCAGACCTCCGAAGTGCTGGGCCAGATTGGCGTGGGTGTCGAGCCCGAAGGCATGGCCGTCAGCCCCGATGGCAAGTGGGCGGTCAACACCAGTGAAACCACGAACATGCTGCACTGGATCGACACCAGCACCCAGACCCTGGCCGACAACACGCTGGTGGACCAGCGGCCGCGTTTCGTCGAGTTCAGCCACGATGGAACCCAACTGTGGGCATCGGCGGAGATCGGCGGCACTCTGACCATTCTCGATGTCGCCACACGCAAGACCCTCAAGACCCTGACCTTCCAGATCAAGGGCGTGCACCCTGACAAAGTGCAGCCGGTGGGCATCAAGCTCAGCGCCGACGGCAAGCTCGCCTTCGTCGCCCTGGGCCCGGCCAATCATGTGGCGGTCATCGACGCCAAGACCTTCGAAATACTCGATTACCTGCTGGTGGGCCGACGGGTCTGGCAACTGGCATTCACCCCGGACCAGAGCCAGTTGCTGGCAACCAACGGCGTGAGCGGCGATGTCTCGGTGATCGATGTACAGAGTCGCAAGGTGCTCAAGTCGGTGAAGGTCGGGCGTTATCCCTGGGGCGTGGTGGTGACGCCATGAACGCCTTGGAGGTCAGCGAGCTGTGCTTCGCCTATGGGGCACGCGAAGCCCTCAAACAGGTCAGTTTCAGCTTGCCCGCCGGGCGCTTCGCCGCGCTGCTGGGGCCCAACGGCGCCGGTAAGTCGACGTTGATTGCCTTGCTCACGCGCTTGTACGACGTGCAACGCGGAGATATCCGTGTCGGCGGTCATTCCCTGCAGCAATCACCGCGAGCGGCGCTGCGCCAGTTGGGCGTGGTGTTCCAGCAGAGCACCCTGGACCTGGACCTGAGTGTCGAGCAGAACCTGCGCTATCACATCGCATTGCATGGTTTGTCGCGGCGGCAGGGCGCCACCCGGATCGACGCCGAACTGGCCCGCCAGCACCTGACGGAGCGACGCCACGAGCGGGTGCGCGATCTCAACGGCGGCCATCGACGCCGGGTGGAAATCGCCCGGGCCCTGTTGCATGAACCGCGCCTGTTGCTGCTGGACGAGCCCAGTGTCGGCCTCGATCCGGCCAGCCGCCTGGCCCTGGGTCAGCACATTCGCCAGCTGTGCCGCGAGCATGGCATCAGCGTGCTCTGGACCACTCACCTGCTGGACGAAGTGCAGCCCAGCGACGACCTGCTGATCCTGCACCAGGGCCGCCTGGTCGCCAGTGGCCGTGCCGATGCCGTGAGCCTGGAACATGGCGGCAGCCTCGGCTCGGCCTTCACGCACTTGACCACCTCGGGAGTTCAGCCATGAGCGCGTACTGGTATTGTTTCAGCGGCATCGTGACGCGCGAATGGCTGCGTTTCGTGCTGCAACGCACACGCTTGCTCAGTGCCCTGGTGCGGCCGCTGCTGTGGCTGCTGGTGTTCGCCGCCGGCTTTCGTGCGGCGCTGGGCATCGCCATCATCGCGCCCTACGACACCTACATTCCCTACGAGGTGTACATCGTGCCCGGGCTGGCCTGCATGATCCTGCTGTTCAACGGCATGCAAGGTTCGCTATCGATGGTCTACGACCGGGAAATGGGCAGCATGCGCGTGTTGCTGACCAGCCCCCTGCCCCGGGCTTTTCTGCTGGCAAGCAAGTTGCTGGCGACCTCGTTGATCTCGCTGCTGCAGGTCTACGCCTTTCTCGCCATTGCCTGGTTGTACGGAATCCAGCCGCCGACCATGGGCCTGCTGCTGGCCCTGCCGGCCCTGTTGCTGGTGGCGCTGATGCTCAGCGCCCTGGGCTTGCTGCTGTCCAATGCCATCCGGCAGCTGGAGAACTTTGCCGGGGTGATGAACTTCGTGATCTTCCCGATGTTCTTCCTGTCTTCGGCGCTGTACCCGTTATGGAAGATGCTCGAAGCCAGCCCGTGGCTGTATTGGCTGTGCGCGGTGAGTCCGTTCACCCATGGCGTGGAACTGGTGCGTTTTGCCTTGTACGAACAGTTCAACCTGTTGGCGATGGCGGTATGCCTGGGCTTGACCCTGGTGTTTGCGCTGCTGGCGGTGTGGACGTTCAATCCGCAGCATGCGGCGTTGCGTAAGGCGAACTGATCCAGCCCACACAAGCCTTCCCTGGTGGATGGATTCCTGTGGGAGCGAGCTTGCTTGCGATAGCGGTGCGTCAGTCAACATCGTTGCTAAATGATCCGCCGCCATCGCGAGCAAGCTCGCTCCCACAGGGTTCTGTGCAGGATCCATCGCCTCAAATTACGACTTTAGTACTGGTTTTCCTGTCTATGGTCGCATTCACAAGACCTCCCACCCTGGCATGTAATGGGCGCATAACAAAAAGGATAAATTCCTATGCCCCGTTTGCTGGCCATCGTCCTGCTGGGCCTGTCGCTGAATGTCGCGCAGGCTGACACTGCCCTGTTTTCCCCACAGGGCTACCGTATTGCGTTGTACCGCAGCCCGACGCCTGCCGCGGTGGACGGTGCGCAGGTGCTCGACACCCAGGCCCTGCAACAACTGCTCGGGCAAACACCGCCCCCGGTACTGATCGACGTTTACCGCCGGCCCTGGGTCCAGGGGCAGTTCATCGATAACGAGCCTCACGCCAACCTCCCCGGCAGCCTGTGGCTGGCCAATACCGGCGACGGTGACCTCGACCCGACCTGGCAGGCGTACCTCTCCTATCATCTGCGCAAAGCCACCTCCGGGCGGTCGGATCAACCGCTGGTCTTTTATTGCCGCGCCGATTGCTGGCTGAGCTGGAACGCGGTAAAACGCGCCGCTGCCATGGGCTATAACCATGTGTATTGGTATCGCGATGGCCTCGATGCGTGGGAAGCGGCCAACCTGCCCCTGCAGGCAGCGCGGCCCGAACCCTTTCCCTGACCGCACGCGTGCGCCCAACTGCCCCACCCACACGACAATAACGAGGTGAATGGCCATGTATAAGATCCTGATAGCCGACGATCACCCACTGTTTCGCGAAGCCATCCACAACGTCATCAGCGACGGGTTTCCTGGCAGCGAGGTGATGGAAACCGCCGACCTGGACAGCGCCCTGGCGTTGACCCGCGAACACGACGACCTCGACCTGATCCTGCTGGACCTGAACATGCCCGGCATGCACGGGCTCAATGGCCTGATCAACCTGCGCAACGAGGCACCAACCATTCCGGTGGTGATCGTCTCCGCCGAGCAAGACAAGCAGATAGTGTTGCAGGCCATCACCTATGGTGCGGTGGGCTTCATCACCAAGTCCTCGCCTCGCTCGCAGATGACCGATGCCATCGAACAGATTCTCAACGGCAACGTGTACCTGCCACCTGACATCATCCGCACGCAAAAAAGCCCGATGGGCCGACGCCTGAATGAGAACCCGAGCTTTCCACCGGAACTGCTCCAGGCCCTGACCCGCAAGCAGCTGCTGGTGCTTGAGCGCATGACCAAAGGTGAGTCGAACAAACAGATCGCCTATACGCTGGACATCGCCGAAACCACGGTCAAGGCTCACGTCTCGGCCATCCTGCGCAAACTCAATGTGCACAACCGGGTACAGGCGATCCTCAGTGCCGGGGATATTGATTTCGGGGCTTATTTGCGGCGTTGAAAGGCACCGCATCGTAGCTGTATTGATCGTTCCCACGCTCTGCGTGGGAACGATCAATGGCCGTGGGTCTGGCCCAACAGATGACTCATCGCAATCTTGAGCTTCATCGGCCGCACCGGCTTGTGCATCAGGGTATGGCCCAGTTCGCGGATCTGTTGCTTGAGTTCGTTGCTGTAGTTGGCGGTGATCATCATCGCCGGGATCGGTGAGGCCCGGCGGGCGTTGATCCGGGCGACGGCGTCGACCCCGTTCTGCTCATTGTCCAGGTGATAGTCGGCGATCAGCAGATCCGCCTCGGCATGGTAATTGTCCACCTGGCGTGCCAGGTCCTGCTCCGACAATGCCGTCACTACCCGACACCCCCAGCCTTCGAGCAAGGTCCGCATGCCGGCGCAGATCGCCGCGTCGTTATCCAACACCCAGACCCGCGCTCCGCGCAAACGCTCGAGCATCGGTTCGCTCATGTCCAGGCACGGCAATGGCTTGGGCGCGGTGGCGCTGAGGGGGACTTCGATGGCGAACATCGAGCCCTTGCCCGGCCACGAACGCACCTGGATCCGGTGCCCGAGGATACCGGCGATTTTCTCGACAATCGCCAGCCCCAGGCCCAATCCGCGGTCCTGGTCCGGGCGCTGTACGTCGCCGCGCTTGAACTCCTGGAAAATTTCCTCCAGGCGGTTTTCGGCGATACCGATGCCGCTGTCCCAGACTTCGATCGACAAACGCTGGCGATGTCGCCGACAACCCAACACCACCCGACCACTGGGGGTGTAGCGAATGGCATTGCTCAGCAGGTTGCGCAGGATCCGCGCCAACAGCTGAATGTCACTGCGCACCAGGGCCGAACATGGCACAAAGTGCAATTCCAGCCCTTCGCTGCGGGCCACCTGGACATATTCGGCGGCCAGGTTATCGAGCAACTCGCTGAGGGCGAATGGTGCGATGTCAGCCTTGATCACCCCGGCATCGAGCTTGGAAATGTCCACCAGGGTGCCCAGCAGGTTTTCCACGTCCTGCAGCGAATGGCTGACGTTGCGCACCAGTTGTGCGTTCGCCACCGGTTCGCGGCGTTCGAGCAAGGCGCTGGTGAACAACCGCGCGGCATTGAGCGGTTGCAGCAGGTCATGGCTGACCGCCGCGAGGAATTTGGTTTTCGACAGGTTGGCCTGCTCGGCCTCGCGCTTGGCCTCGCGCAGGCGCAATTCCACCCGACTGCGCTCGTCGATCTCGCGCAGCAACTGATCATTGAGGGTGGTGAGTTCGGCGGTGCGTTCCTGCACGCGCTGTTCCAGGTTCTGATAAGCCTGGTGCAGCGCCTCGGCGGTGCGGCGGCGCTCGGTGATGTCGCGGATCAGCACGAAGATCCCCACCACCTCGCCGTTGGCCAGCCGGTTGGGCACATAGGAACGCAGCATGTAGCGTTCCTGGTTGTTGATGTTGGTTTCGGCGAACTCGAATGTCACGCTCTCACCGGCCAAGGCCCGGGCGACGTAAGCCTCCAGGCGTTGGTAATGCTGCTCGCTGTGTGCCTCGCGCAAGCTCTGGCCGAGCATCACCCCGCGCGGCCAGCAGTACCATTGTTCGTAGACCTTGTTGGTGAACTCGTAGACCAGGTCAGCGTTGAGGTAGGCGATCAACGCCGGCACATGGTCAGTGATCAAACGGATCCAGCGTTCACTTTCGCTCAGGGCCTCGGCGTGTTGGTAGCGCTCGGTGATGTCGGTAAAGGTGTTGACGTAACCGCCGGTGGGCAGCGGATGGGTACGAATCTCCAGGACCCGGCCATCGGAGAGGCGCTGTTCGCATTCGTGGATCAACCGCCCGTTGCTGTCGCGACTGGCCGGGGTTAGCAGGCGCAGTTCGCTGTCGGCGATGACCTCGCTGAACGACCGGTGCGCCGCCACCGGTGCCAGGCCGCTGAGTTCCAGGAACCGGCGGTTCCAAAGCTCCAGTACCCCTTGGGCGTTGACCATCGCCACGCCCTGGGAGAGGTTGTCGACCGCGCGCTGCAACAAGTGGGATTTCTGTGCGATGGCCTGCTCGCGGCGCACGGTTTCACTGAGTTTGACGTCGGTGATGTCGGTAAACAGGATCACCCGCCCGCCTTCCTGGGTCGGTCGCTCGCTGACTTGCAGCCAGCGACCGTTCTGCAAGCGATACAGCACGTGTTCGTCGGCCTGCCCCCGGGGTTCTTCGCTGAACAAGCCGTTGGCGGTCATCAAGCGCTTGACCTGCGACAGGCGCATCCCGGCGATGATCCGCACCCGGCTGTTGGCCCAGAACGCCTTGAAACGGCTATTGAACAGGACGATGCGTTGCTGCTCATCGAACAGCACGAACGCGTCGGAAATGCTCTCGATAGCGTCGATCAAATGCCGGTGGGCGGTTTCCGCCCGCAGCCGCGCCTCACCCAGCAAGTGATTGCCAGCCTTGAGCTCGGCCATGGCCTGGTTCAGTGCGTCGGTACGCTCGCGAACCTGTTCGGCCAGCACCACCGAATGCTGGAATGCCGCATACGGGTCGTTGCCCCGGGTCACGCCGGACTCCACCCGTTCGATCAGCGCAGCGTTGATCCGCCGCAGCTTGTGGTTGTCGTGCTGCAGGCTGGCGATCTGCGCCTGCAGCTCAGCGATGGCCGGGGACGCGATGGCGGGCAATGGCAACTCCGGTAAAGGTCTGGTTGATGTGCATGCCATTGAACTGTTCTCCGTAGGTGTTGAAACCCATCACCCGTTGTTCGCGCAGGAACTGGCCGATCTGTTCCAGGCCGCCACGGTCTTCGAGTTCCAGGCGCCTGAGGAAACAGTCACAGCCGATGGTCAGCAGCAAGTCGCCGAGGCGTGCCTGCAAGCCGTCGAACAGGTTTTGCAGGTTGTCCAGCAAAGGTCCCGGGGTCATCGCGGTAAGGACGATGCCGTTCTCCACCGCACAGTAGAAGCTCAGGCTCAGGTCCGGGTGGACCTGCTGGATGGCCCTCACGTAGTACTGGTCATTGATACGCACCGCCAGCGGATGGGCGGCGAAGACCCGGTAATCGAGTGCGCTCACCGGCACGCCGATGTGCCGGGCGTATTCTTCGGCGGCAGGTTCGGCGTTGAGTTCATAGACCCGTCGTGAAGCGCTGTCGGCGCCAGTCACCACCAGTTTTTCTTCCCGAGGCAGGATGTGATGGGTGGTGAACACTTCGAATTCCAGCCAGGTGTTGATCAGCAGCACCACGGCCGCGCCACTGTGGAACTGGCCTTCGAAGTACACATGGGTGTGGGTCAGGTAATTATCGTCGCCGGCCGAACCGCCAAAATGCGGGATGTCCCCAAGTGCGGCACTCAGGGCCGCCAGGACCATTTCCTCGCGGCTGGACAGGCCGTCAAGCAGGGTCAAGGCGAAGCTGTGGCCCTTGATCGGTGCCAGAGCGTTGCTGCGGCAACCACTGGCCAGCCGCTCGACCATTTGCTGGGCGTCGATCAGGCTGAAGTGTTCCATTTCGCCGATCAGTTCGGCGGCGATGGAAAAATGCCGATGATCGAAGCCCACTGCGGTCACGCAGTTGCGGCCATAACCCTGGGCGGTGATTTCCCCGGCGCTGGTGCAGCCCACCAGGCGAATCCCACCGAAACTTTGGGACAGCGCCTGGCCGAGGGCCGGCAAGTTGTATTCGGCGGAACAGAAAAACAGCACGAAACCCAGGTGCGGGTGCAACAACTGTCGCGCCAGCTCCTGGGCCACTTGCTGGACGTCCGTGGCCTGGGACATGGCGCTCACCACACCTTCGCTCTGGGCCTTTAGCATCTTCGCCTCCGACGGTGCGTGATAGGAACCTTGAGTGTACGAAGCCGCGCCCGCGGCACGAATGCTACTTGGGTAGCGGGTGGGCGCTTCCATGGGAGGAGAACGGTGGCGGCCCTGGCCGCGATGCGCACGGCTGGGGCCACCACAAAACACTCGGACTTTGCCTGGAATGCTCTTGTGGCGAGGGGTTTTATCCCCTCGCCACAAGGGTATGCTTTTCGCTCGACGTATTGCCCTTACCAGGTCAACACCGCCCCCACTGCAAAGGTATCGGTGTCTTCATTCTGCGCGCTGGTGTCGTGGCCGTTGATTTCGAACTGGTTGTATTCGGCCACGAGCTTGAGGTTGTCGTTGACGTCATGAAACAGCGCGATACCACGGGTTTCGTAATCGGCGCCGCTGCCCACCACGCCATTGCCATCGTCGTCGGTCTTGCCGTAGGACAGCGCCAGGCGGTTCTTGCCCAACTTGTAGGAGCCCTGCAGCAGGTAGCCCTTGCTGTCGACGTTGCGCAACGTGGCTTCGCCAGCGTTGTTGGTGAAGAACGGGTTGATGCCCTTGGCCTGGAACCCGGAACCGGTGAGCGACAGCCCGCCCATCTTCGCCTGGACGCCATAACCCAGGCCTTTGGAGGTCACCGATTCGACGGTGGAGTCGGTGTTGTCCGAGGTCTGGTAGCTGCCGTTGAGCCAGCTGTAGATCTTCGCCCCGGCGAGGTCGAACTGGTAGGTGATCTCGCTCTCGGTGCGAGGGTTTTCCTGGTAGGCCTTGCCGGTGGCGCTGTTGTCGTTGGTGTCCACCGGATCCATGATGCCCACCGCCACTCGCAAGCCGTCTATCACCGGGGTGCGGTAAGTGATCTGCGAGGTTGGGAACGGATAAGGGTAACCGCTGCCGATGTTGCCGAACGAGACACCACCGCCGTCCACCAGCCCCAGGGTGTCGCTGACTTGGCCGTAACCGGCCAGCAGTTCATCGAGCAGGATGTTGGAGCGGGCGAACAGGCCGAAGTCCTTGCCGATCAATACCTCGCCCCACTCTGGGTTGGCGACGGTACCGTAGAATTGCCGCACATCGATGGCGGTGTCGGTGCCGTTGGTTTCACTGTCGTTGATGGTCACCCAGAACGAGGCGCGGGCACCGAGCTTGAGGTCATCAACCTGCTTGCCCATGTTGAAGCCCAGGTAGTTCGGCAAAAAGCCCATCTTGACCCGCGCTTGTCGACGGTCGTACTGATCCCCTGCCCGGTCCACGTCACTGTTGACATAGAAGGCGTTGATGTAGCCGTCAGTGGAAAAGGTGGTCTGGTCTTTGTCGTACAGCATGATTTCGGCCTGGGCCCAAGGCGTCAAGCCCAGGGTCGAGAGACCGGCGATGACCGCAGGCATAAAACGCTGGCGAATATTTTTATTGTTGTGCATGGCGCGCTCCGCAACATGAGACGGGATGTCGGAGGCGATTATCGAAAGGCGCCAGGCCGCGTCATACGCTGCCTTGGAGGCAATTGGCGAATGCTTTGGAAGCGCCGGCCCAGCGCGGCAGTTTGGGTGTAAGACCCCGATGCCGCCGGGCGCGAGACTTTGGGTGTGGGTCGGTTGTCCTGCCAGTTGATCGTTGGGTGGCCACCCACCCTGTGGGAGCGAGCTTGCTCGCGATGGCGGCGAACCATTCAGCATTGATGTCGACTGACACACTGCTATGGCGAGCAAGCTCGCTCCCACAGGGTTTCGCGCAATACTGTTTGGGTGGCAAGGCTCTTGTGGCGAGGGAGCTTGCTCCCGCTGGCCTGCGCAGCAGGCCCTGCGCCTTGGGCTCAGAACCTCGGCTTGACGGTTTTCCAGTCCGGCCGGTAGCGCTGCATCTGCCGCACATCGTCACGCTGGCGAATACCGCAACTGAGGAACTGGTCATGCAGCTTGCCCAGTTGATCGCGGTCCAGCTCCAAACCCAGGCCCGGCGCTCGGGTGATTTTCACGCAGCCGTCGACGATCGGCAGCTTGCCGCCCTTGATCACTTCCTCATCCGGCTCCTGCCACGGGTAATGGGTGTCGCAAGCGAAGTCCAGGTTCGGCACCGCCGCCGCCACATGAGCCATGGCCATCAGGCTGATACCCAGGTGCGAGTTCGAATGCATCGACACGCCCAGGCCGAAGGTGCTGCACATTTTTGCCAAGGCCTGGGTGTCCCGCAGGCCGCCCCAGTAATGATGGTCGGCCAGCACAATCTGCACGCTGTTCAACGCTACGCTGCGACGGAACTCATCGAAATCGGTGACCACCATGTTGGTCGCCAGGGGCAGGCCCGTGCGTTTGTGCAGTTCGGCCATCCCCTCCAGCCCCGGCGTCGGGTCTTCGTAATACTGCAAGTCATCGCCCAGCAGTTCGGCCATGCGAATCGAGGTTTCCAGGGACCAGTTGCCATTGGGGTCGATGCGCAACGGGTAGCCGGGGAACGCCTGCTTCAACGCCTTGATGCACGCCACTTCATGCTCCGGATCGAGGGCGCCAGCCTTGAGCTTGATGCTCTTGAAGCCATAGTCCTGGATCATCCGTCGGGCCTGGGCGACGATTTGCTGTTCGTTGAGCGCCTCGCCCCAACTGTCCGGCGGATACGGCGAATCGATGTGCTCGGCATACTTGAAAAACAGATACGCGCTGAACGCAATCTCCTCGCGAATCGCGCCGCCCAGCAGATCCACCAGCGGCACATTCAAGTAATGGGCCTGCAGGTCCAGAAAGGCCACCTCGAACGCCGAATAGGCATTGCTCACCGCCTTGCTCGCATGGGAACCCGGTGCCAGTTCGGCCCCGGCGACGCTGACCGGTTTATGGGCGGCGACGGTGGCTTGGACGATGGCTCGCAACTGATTGAGGTTGAACGGATCCAGGCCGATCAACTGGTCCTGCAGTTGCTGCTGGATCGCCAGGGCCGGGGCATCGCCGTAGCTCTCGCCCAGGCCGATGTAACCGTTGTCGCTCTCGATCTCGATGATCGAGCGCAGCGCGAACGGCTCGTGGATGCCGCTGGCGTTGAGCAAGGGTGGATCGCGAAACGCAATGGGTGTGACGGTGACGCGTTTGATCTTCATACAGCGGCTCCCGATGGGCCAGGGTTCAAGGCTTGACGTGTGTGCGGCTGATCGGCTTCGGCAACGGTTTCGGGCCGGCCGGACAGTGAATTCGGGGTGTCGCGCTTGGGCGCGGTGCGGGCGAAAAAGATCACCACGGCGGCGACGAGCGAGGTGATGGCCAATCCATACAGGCCGCCCTCGATGGAGCCGGTGGTCTGCTCCAGGAATCCGAACGCCGTGGGCGCGACGAAGCCGCCGAGGTTGCCGATGGAGTTGATCAGGGCAATCACCGCCGCCGCGATGCGGGCATCCAGATAGCCCTGGGGAATCGGCCAGAACAACGCCGACGCCGCTTTGAAACCGATGGCGGCAAAACAGATCGCGACGAAGGCGAAGATCGGCCCGCCGGTGGTGGACATGAACATGCCAAACGCCGCGATCACCAGCGTCACCGCGACCCAGGCCTGCTGGAACTTCCATTTGCCCGCCAGGGCGGCGAAACCGTACATCGCGACGATGGAAATGATCCACGGAATGGAGTTGAGCAAGCCGACCTGGAAGTCTCCCAGGTTGCCCATTTTCTTGATCATGCTCGGCAGCCAGAACGTGGCGCCATAGATGGTCAGGGCGATGGAGAAGTAGATGAAGCAGAACAGCGCGATCTGCCGGTCGGCCAGCAACTTGAACATCGACGGCTTGATCACCTGCGCGGCTTCCCGGGCCCGTTGTTCTTGAGCAATGGCGGCGATCAGCACGGTTTTCTCGTCGTCGGTCAACCATTTGGCCTGGCTCGGATGGGATTGCAGCCAGAACCAGACAAACCCGCACAACACGATGGAAGCAAAGCCCTCGATCAGGAACATCCACTGCCAACCGTGCAGGCCCAGTCCACTCAGATGCAGCAATGCGCCAGACACCGGGCCGGAGATCACCGAGGCAATGGCCGAACCGCTGAGGAAAATCGCCATGGCCTTGCCACGTTCGTTAGCCGGCAGCCATTGGGTGAAGTAGTAGATGATGCCGGGAAAGAAGCCCGCCTCCGCTGCGCCGAGGATGAAGCGCAGCACATAGAAGCTGGTTTCGCCGCGCACAAAGGCCATGGCCATGGCCGCCGCGCCCCAGGTGAACATGATGCGTGTCAGCCAGGCCCGGGCGCCGTAGCGCTGCAGGAGCATGTTGGACGGCACTTCAAACAGTGCGTAGCCAACGAAGAACAACCCGGCACCCAGCCCATAGGCGGCGGCGCCGATGCCCAGGTCGGTTTCCAGGTGGCTGCGCACAAAGCCGATGTTTACCCGGTCGATGTAGTTGACGATGAACATCACCACCACCAGCGGCAGTACATGACGTTTGACCTTGGCCGCTGCGAGCGCCAGGGTGCTGTCATGGGTGGAGTCCGTTACGTTATTCAAGGGGTGCCTCCCGATCATTGTTTTTGTGGGGAACGGGGCGATGATGGACGCGGCGGATTGTTCCCGTCTAATCTAACTTGGCACTTGATTGATACCCGGATTGAATCAATGTTTGAACTAGCCCAGCTGCGCTGCTTCACCACGGTGGCGACCGAACTCAACTTCCGTCGCGCCGCCGAACGCCTGAACATGACCCAGCCACCGCTGAGCCGGCAGATCCAATTGCTGGAACACCACCTGGGTGTCGAACTGTTCACCCGCAGTACCCGCAGCGTGGCGCTCACCGCCGCCGGCCGGGCGTTTTTCATCGAGGCGCAGAACCTGCTGGAGCAGGCACAGCAAGCCGCCGTCGCCGCCCGGCGGTTCGCCCAGGGCGACATCGGCTCGGTCACCATCAGCTTCGTCGGCAGCGCGGTGTACGAGTTCTTGCCCAAGGTCATCGCCGAGGCACGGCTGAAACAGCCCCAGGTCAAAATCGTCCTGGCGGAGATGAACACTTACCAGCAGCACGAGGCCTTGCGCGCCCGGCGCATCGACCTGGGTATCGTTCGTTCGCCGCTGCTGGAAACCGGTTACGCCACCGAGTGCCTGGTGCGCGAACCCTTCGTCCTGGCGGTGCCCGCCGGGCATCCGCTGGCCAGTGCCGAGACCGTGGGCGTCCAGGATCTGGACGGCCAACCGTTCCTCATGTACTCCCACTCCGCCTACCCGCCCTTCAACGAACTGCTCACCGGCATGCTTCGCTCGGCCCGGGTCGCACCGCAATTCGTGCAATGGCTGGGGTCGTCGCTGACAATCCTGGCGCTGGTCAACGCCGGCATGGGCCTGGCGCTAGTGCCACGTTGCGCCACCAGCGTGGTGTTCAAGCATGTGGTGTTTCGTGAGATCGACCTGGGCGAAGGGGTGCAGAGCGAGTTGCACCTGGTCTGGCGCGAGGACAACGACAACCCGGCGTTCACCATGTTGCTGGAGGGGATTCGGGGGGCGGTTCGGGAAGGCTTGTGAAGGCGGAGCAACAAGGCCCATGCGGTTGGCAGTGCCTGACGGAACCCAACGTTCCACCGAGCTTCGTGGACTTAGGTTGTGAGGGCGCTTGCGGCGCCCCTCACAACACTACCTGGCGACTACCCAGGCTTGTAGTTATCCAGTACTCGATTGACCGCTAGCTCACCCAACATGATGACCCGTTGCAGCACCAGCATCGTTTGGCGCCTTGGGCCGTCCGTCAAATCGGTGAGGTCGCTGACCATCACGCTGGCGGATGCCAAGGATTCGCACGCCTCAACGAGTAACGTTTCGTCATCCACCGCTGCGTCGATGGTGAAGATCGTGCTGGGCTTGCGGGGCGGTATCTGCGTTTTCGTTGCCCCGGGGTTCAGGTAGTGCTTGAGCGCGCGGTCTGCCGCCTCTTTCAACTTTTCGGGGTCGAGAGAGTCGCCGTAGAGTACCGAATCGATATTCGGGGGGTTGGGAGTAACCTTGAACATATAACTAATTCCCTCAGCTGGGGCCGCAACCGTTCTCGACTAAAAGAAGGGTGGCGGCTGTGCGCAGGTTAGTCGACCGGTGGAATTAGCAAGCCCGGCGCGCCCAAGGGGCGCCCTGCACACAACCACCATCAAGTGCAGGAATAGAATGACCTGACTGAATGGTACTTATGCACTTTACTAAAACCGTCCGGGCGACTAAACCCGACCACTGATGGGCAGTGGCAGATGAACGATAGAGGCCCGGGGCAAAGCGCACAAGCCAGCGGATTCTGACGCATGCGTAAGTAAGGACGCAAGGCCTCGTAGCCTTTGGGGCGTTATGTGGAGTGTATTTAAACGTGTCGCGCTGGATATGTTTGCGAAAATTAAACGAGGCGATTTTTCTTCGTTATTCCTTGGGGCTGTATCGGTGTAAATACAGTGTCTTATGGGACGCTCCGGGGTCATCGGTATTAAACGAGATTATGCCGTAGATAATACGCTGGCGGATGCTTTGGGGAATTTGCCTACATCTGACCGCGGCAACGACGTGCTTTCTCGGCAGAGGGTTTGAGGCTGGAGGCGATCTTGGGTGATTGGCTTCGGCCTTCGATCGCACTTGAAGGGCTTTGAAGGATGCTTGGCGGAGGGAGGCGCTGTACGGGGTCACCGGCTGAAAAGATCGCACTCAACGCAGTGGGTTGAACCTCGCACAGCAACCATAAAACTCTGGCGATTAAAAAGATGGCACTGTACGCCGGTGTGGACTGGGGATTTGCAATGCCAGAGTGCCCAGAGGGCCCGGCGGACAGCGCCATCAAACATCGGGCGGAGCGACCTGTTCCTTCATCAGAGGCACTTAAGCACTCCCCCAGGCTGCACCGCCCTGTCACTACGAGCGGTGAGGGATAAGATACCGGGGCTGTGGATGCGCTGCCGGGGGATTCGGTGGTGGTTGTAGCCCTTCGAAAGACTCCTATCCCTAGAAGGCATCGTCCTCGACATTGCGTAGGGACTCACCGCTAAATGGCTGCTAATCTTCAGCGTCCCGGTGTCTAGCGGAATGAGGCTCAGATTTGGCCTCATAGCTTTCTAGCGAGGAGCATCCCCCCACGCTCGAAAATATCTTCAAACGAGAAAGGAACATTTGAATGTCGATGCTTGCCAATGCTGTTGCCTCCATTCGGCTTGGGGTGGAGGATTTTCAGGCCGCTGAAAATGATGATGCGCGCGCACTTTCGGCAATTCGAAATCTAACAGCCGGATTACTTTTGCTTTTCAAAGTTAAGCTACAGGAACTCAGCCCGGCAGATTCGAAGGAGGTACTTCTCAAGCAGACCGTGACCCCTGTGCTTGATATCGACGGCAATCCTATGTGGATTGGTACAGGTAGTAAGACAGTTGATGTGCAGTCTATCATTCAGCGACTCAAGGGGCTTGGTGTAGATGGTGTTGATTGGAAGCGCCTTGAAGCGCTTACCAAGTTGCGCAACGATGTTGAGCATTATTTCAGCCCGCACCCTGCTTCAGTATTGCTTGAAGCTATGGAGGCCTCCTTCCATCTAATCCAGCAGTTCGCTCCTAAGCATCTGGGAAAAAGCCCGCTCCAGTTGCTCGGCAATGATCTTTGGTCGTTCCTCACCAAGCAAAATGCCTTCTACACGCATGAGCATCATATTTGCCAGGAGGCTTCCAAAGCGATTTTCTGGCCACTTCCTCTGCTGACAAAGTCCGCTGGGGGCTTGCGCTGCGTTAGCTGTAGATCAGAGCTGATCAAACCCCACGTCCCCCTTGCTCAACCTCCTAAAACAAGCTTTGAATGTACGAGCTGCGGCGCTGTGACGACTTACCAAGAGGCAGTCGAGAGCATTCTGGTGGCTAGGCATTATCGGGATTTGTACCTCACTGCTACTCAGGGGGGCGAGCCGCCGCTGGAATGGTGTTCTAAGTGTCATCACAGAACCTACATTGTAGATGATGCGTTTTGTGCCTTATGCCTAGAGGACAGCCCAGAGTTGGGTTGCGTGCAATGTGGTGGAGGGTTTGATCATCCTTATGGTACTGATGCAGAGTTAGATCGCCTATGTGTCCACTGTCGTAACGTCGCTGAAATGGATTAGGCCGACTAGGCGGCGTTGGAGTTCACGTAGAAACACCGCTTTAGTTCTGATGCCAATCTTCAAGCCTGCTCTAAGACGCTTTTTTCGTCCAGCCCAATCCATCCGATGACTAATGAATATTCAAGAACTTTCGATACGATGGGTGTAGCGACCACTTTACGTTGTTTCTACGATTTTCTGTAGAACGATATAGGTCAGGGTCATCTGTGAAATGTGTGAACTCTATTCCATCTAGGTGGATATGAGAGATCAAACCTAGCTTATATAAGAAGTCCGCGAGATCTTCAACGCCCGCATAAGGCTTTCCGTCAATCATGGGGATATCGTCTTTAGTTCGACCGCGTAAAAAATTAAGCTCCAGGGCCTCTTCTAGTTCAGAGCATGAAAACTCTTTTTTGGTGGCTCTTAATGCATCAATAAGATTATTTAGCTCTTCAAACTGATGTATATGCTCTTTAATGAGGTCGTCTCTGCGGTTGGCTCCAAAGTCGGAAAGTATATAATTGATATGCTCAAGGGTTACTTTCCGAATTAAGGCGTTTTCTTTGGCTTTTTTTGCGGCCATGCGGCACAACTGCCCCATCCAACGAGGCCTTCTATTAGAGAAAGCAGATATTGCGTCAAATAATTTTGCCTCTTTGCTTTGCCCCCATTCGATAGGTGATGTAAACACCATATCTAATATTTTGTTGTAGTCAGTAGCGAGCTTGAGTTTTGCTTCTGGGGAGTCGGGATGATTATTCGTTATATAAACAAGAATTTTCTGCGCAAGCATGTCGCGCATCTGCCGTTTAGTCCAAAATATATTTATTATATACTGCTGTAGCTTATCTAGATCTTCGAGGTGCCTTAGGCAGGACCAAACATCGCTTCGGACGGTTGTGCGTATATTCAATCCTTTGTAATCAAACGCCAAGGACCGGATCGCGCTAAAGAACGACCCTACTCGTGCTTGGCTTTCGGAGTTATTCTGGAATTTTGCGTCGATATCGTCGATAAGTAACCACACATGCTTTCGCTCTTCAGAATCCTGATAGCGCTTTAGTAAGCTTTCGCTGTTAGTAGGAAGTGATTTTTTTAGTTCAATACCCAGCAAAGGTATTTTGCCTAACGTCCTAGAGATCAGCGCACCTACAATATTTTTGCTTTTTAGTCCGTCGAGCTCAGCAAGCTCTACCATTGACATAGTGTCATCAGATAGAGCGATACCTATATGAGCACCAATCTCCATGAGGATTTTTTTACAGATTATTTGCTTCCAATAATTCTCTAAAAATGAATGATCGGATCCCGTAAAGTGCCCGAGACCCAGCAGATCGTTCCCCTTCACCCGAACTATAATCGGATCGCCATATGAATCATCATTATTTAACTTATAATACAACCGAGAAAGGAGCGCGGACTTCCCCATCCCTTTTCGAGCGCTTACAATGGATAGCTTTTCTTCGCAAGCATAAAAATCATCAAAGTCTTTGTTTTCAATATAGTACGCGTTCAGATGATTGAGATCTTCATCCTCACCCGCTTCATTACCAAATAGCTTTTTGTCACGAAGATTTATCGATATCATATATTAACACTCAATATATCTAGGCGGATTAGTCAGCACCTAAGGTGTCGGCGAGACTAAATCCTAAGTTTGTTACTTCGTACACTTCGCCTTTGGAACCTCGAGCCGTTACGAGATCAAGCTTCAAAAGCTCTTCCAGTGCAGACTCCCATTTTGCGACATCTCTACGCTCACGGGAATCTATAAGATTTCTACCGTTCGTTTGTATGTCAGTTCCGCCAATGTAGCGAATATGCATTATTGTTCCGTGCGAATCTTTTGATGCTTCTCTCAACAATGACTTCGCCTCATAAGACAAAGTTGGAATAATTTTCTGCGGGAGAGAAACATCCTTGCCGCCAACCGCATCATTAACTTTAAAAATTTCATTTTCATTAATTGTAATCTGCAACTGTCGCGAGAACTTATTTCGAAAGTCCGACAAGTCTTCGTACCCCTCGTACAAGCTGCGTTGCTGACACGTTTTCTTGAACTCTGTCAGAAGTTTGTATTGATCATGATCTACTGTATCTAAAGCAGCGGGCTGATTGGAAAAATACAACATGGCTGGCCTGCCGCCATTCACATGCTTTTCAATTTCCTCCACGGTTCCGCTCGCATATTCAGTAGTAGCAGTTCCGACTCTTGTCCAAAAAACGCCAATTAATAAATCACACTTATCTAGAATTTGTCTGTTAATAATTTCCTGTGGGCCCGACCCCATTTCAGGAGCAGAGTGCGTCTCCCATCCAATAGGCAGAAGAACTATCTTACGAGACCTGGAATGTACGGCGTTCCATTCATGAATCACCTCTCTGACCTGTGCTCGCTCGGCTTTAACATCTCCAGGGGATGCAATCATCACATTGAAAACTTCTGCTTCATAACTCATGCTCAATCCTTAGCGCATTGCGAATTAGGTGGCAACATGACATCAAGATGTCACGAAGTTTCGCGGCTGTCCACTGGAGGAGAAAAAGCATATGCACAGTTGAGTCTGAGAAGTCTCTTGAAACCGTACCAAGACGAGCACCATCACCGCTTTTAGACGACTTACTTGGTAGAACCTTCCAGGTGAGCTAACGCTAAAACTTGGATGATTTTTTCCGCCTCAGGCTGCAGATTCCCTTCGTCATCCATAGGCAAGTACGGTCGGCCTGGGATATCGCCCGATAGCTGCGGAAAGTCAGCTTGATTACCTCCAAGTTGCATCATCGCCGCATAAGGTTTGTTAGTGCCCACCAGCGCGGAGCTGTCGGAAGCCTGAGTGATAATTGAAGCGGCCAGACCGACGGCGCTGACTTGCAACATCTCGCCGGGCCAGTGGCCGGTTTCGGCTCGGCGTCCTTTGGTGACGTCGGAAAGCTCAGGCCACTGGGGGCGGCCCTCATGTTCGAAGTTTTCCTCGGTTTGGCTGGCGAGTTCGGCGGCTAGGCTGTGTGAGTGGTGTGAGGTCTCCGATGGAGTGTTCCACTTTGCCTAGGGTTTTTAGTAGGTGTTGGTGGTCTAGTTCGATGATGAACATGGGGTGCCTTCCATTTGGTTTGCGGGGGCGTGTCCCAAACAATTGAGTCGAAAGCAAAGATGGTGCAATCAGCTCTGTTGGCCGACTGCCTGCCTCGCGAACTGAGCTTCAAACATAGCCTTCAGCTGTGCCTTGCGTTGAGGCAGTACGGGGCTCAAGAGCAAGAAGATCAGATACTAAATCTTTACTTGAAAAGCGGCTCAGACCTGCAAGTGAAGCGCATCCGCCATGGCTTCAATCTCCTGTCGCATCCACAACTTCTGCAACCAATCGGAGGGAATAGCCTGCACCCCATAAAATGCCCCTGCCACCTGACCGACAATGGCAGCGGTGGTGTCAGCGTCGTCGCCCAGGTTCGTCGCGGCCAGCACCGCATCAGTGAAGCTGTCCGTCTGATGAAAGCACCACAGCGCCGCTTCCAAGGAAGCCACCGAATAACCAGAGCCTGACACTTCACTACGACCTTTTCCCTCATAGGCCCCTTGGGCGAGGGCTATCACTTTGGCCTCGGTCAGTTGCTCGGACACCACACGCAACACATCCGCCTTTGAAGCGCCGGTCAATGCGTTGCCAATGACATCGGCCAACACCTGGCAACACTCCACCGCCTCTGTTGCCCCATGGGTTGTGCGTGAACTCAGAGCCGCAAAATCGCGAATGCGTTCGCGATCTGGATAAAAGAACAACACGACCGGTGCCAGTCGCATCAGCGAACCATTGCCAGCCGTATCAGGAGCGGTATCCCCCGCGAAGGGGTCGCCATGGGACTGATAGCGTTCCAGTGCACCGCGAACGGTCATACCAATGTCAAAGCAATCACCAGTGGAACTCAGATAACCCCAATGCCACCAATTGAGGTATCGGCCCATCTGGTCAGTCGCATCAAAACCACGCTTTTGCAACAGGCTCTCAGCCAGACACAAAGCCATCGATGTGTCATCGGTCCATTGGCCAGGCTTGAGACTGAAGGGGCCGCCACCGACCATGTCGGTCACGGGGGCAAAGGAATTCCGTGGCTGGAATTCAACAGTAGTGCCAACGGCGTCACCACACGCCAAGCCCAATAAGCATCCGCGATAGCGATCTGAAAGTGTCGGGGACATCCTGATTCCTTCTGTTCCGAGTTCGT
This sequence comes from Pseudomonas sp. Tri1, assembly GCF_017968885.1. Lineage (NCBI taxonomy): Bacteria > Pseudomonadati > Pseudomonadota > Gammaproteobacteria > Pseudomonadales > Pseudomonadaceae > Pseudomonas > Pseudomonas sp. Tri1. Next base: position 3,642,035 of record NZ_CP072913.1, read on the forward strand.
TCGCTCATGAGCAGCGTACAACCAACGAGATGATAACGGCTGGGCGTGCCCAAGGAACCTGATCGCAATCTTTTTTATCGAAAACGCAACGTACATTCACTCGGCTGTTCCCCCATCTCAAAACAAGTTGTACGATGACCGACGAGCACGCATCGCTCGCGTTCCTGATACCTACAACAACAAGGAAATCCCCATGAAAAAAACCACACTGGTCATCAGCTTCCTGTGCCTGTTCAGCGGCTACGCAGCGGCAGCCACTTCATCGCCCGAGCAGGACGTGGCCCAGGCCGTCGACCACCTGACCCAGGCCATGCTGCACAAAGACATCCCACAACTGCAGGCACTGGCCGCCGAGAACCTGACCTACGGGCACTCCAGCGGGAACATCCAGGACAAGAAAGCCTTCATCGCCGACATCGAAACCGGCAAGAGCGCGTTCAAGACCCTGGAAATGAAGAACCAGAAAATCACCCTGTCTGGCGATGTGGCGCTGGTGCGTAACCACTTCTCAGCGCAGGCGCTCAAAGGCACTGAAGTGGTTCCCACTGAAATCGAGAACTTCCAGATCTGGCAGAAGCAGAAGAATGGCAAGTGGTTGCTGATTGGTCGTCAAGCGTTTCGGTTCTGATATTGGGTTGACTCAGGTGTTTTCTGTGGCGAGCTTCTGCTGAGCGCTTCGCACTCAGGCGGGAGCAAGTTCCCTCGCCACAGGGAACACCTTGGCCCGAAGCTATCGTCAGGCTCCCGCCCACTGTTCGCGATGCTGCAAGAGAAAATCCACGAAGGCCCGCACCCGTTGCGGCATGTAGCGGCCGTGGGGGTAAAGCAAGGTGAAAGGACGTGAGCGGCCCGCGAAGGGCTGCAAGACCTCTACCAGGCGGCCGTCCGCCAGCTCCTGCTCAACGATGAATTTGTAGGTCTGGAACAACCCCGCGCCATGCTTGGCCAATGTCACCCCGCCCAGCACATCATCCGAACAGCAATAGCCACCCTGGCCGAATACCTCCCGCTCCTTGCCATCGACATCGAACAACCAGGAAATCCGTCGCCCGCTGCTGGGCAATTCGAACTGGATGCACTCGTGAGCGTCCAGGTCCTCCAGAGTCTGTGGCGTGCCGGCCTTGTGCAGATAGTCCGGTGCCGCGACTACCACCAGTTTCGCGTCTTCCAGCAGCCGGGCGATCATGGACGAGTCCGGCTGGGCGCGCACTCGGATCGCCAGGTCATAACCTTCGGCAACGAAGTCGATGTTTCGATTGCTCAAGTGCAGGTCCACGCTGACTTGCGGGTACAGCGCCCGAAAGGCCGGGAGCAAGGGCAGGATCCGGTGGTGACCATAGGTGGTGGGCAGGCTGATGCGCAGTTGTCCGGACGGCACCGATTGCGCGCCCATCATTTCCTGTTGCGCCTCGACCAGTTGGGTCAAGGCCTGCCGGCATTGTTCAAAATAGATCTTGCCGGCTTCGGTCAGGCGGATGCTGCGGGTGGTGCGCACGAAAAGTCGTGAACCCAGGCGCTCTTCCAGGCGAAAGATCGAACGGCTCACCGCCGCCGGCGTAACGCCCGCCGCCTGGGCCGCCGCAGTAAAACTGCCCGCCTCGGCCGCCAGGCAAAACAGCTCTATGCTGCCCAACTGCAAGTCTTCGAAATGACGCTTCATGATTCATTACACCGCGTATCAACTGAAGATCCCAGGCGCCTGTTTATCAGCCTCAGGCGTATAAATATAGTGGCCCCCGTTGCGCAGGAATCTTCCTGGGCACTTTTCTCACCAGCAGGAGTGCAACATGCCTTTCGTCAATGTGCGTATTACCCGCGACGGCGTCACCCGCGAGCAGAAAGCCCAGGTGATTGCAGAAATCACCGAAACCCTCCAGCGCGTGCTGGGCAAGGACCCGCACTTGACTCATATCGTGATCGAGGAGGTCGATACGGATAACTGGGGGTATGCGGGGATCACCACGACTGAGTATCGAAGTCTGCCCAAGGAATGATGTTCTAAACTTCCGAGCCCGGTCCGATTGACCGGGCTTTTTTATATCTGCCAACCCAATAACCCTGTGGGAGCGAGCTTGCTCGCGATAGCGGTATATCAGCCGACTCAAATGTTGACTGGAATGCCGCTATCGCGAGCAAGCTCGCTCCCACAATGGTCCAGTGGTGATCACACAATTGATTACATCAGGTATCAACTCAAGTACCAGAACCTCCATTTATCAACCCTCGGCACATCAATACCCTGATCTCAACCACCGCCCACCCAGGCGCAACGGTTTCAACTCAACGTGATCAGGAGTCCCATCATGAACCTCAACAAAACCGTCATCCTCACCGGCGCCTCCAGCGGCATCGGCCTTGGCTTGGTCAAGGCGTTTCTCGTTCGTGGCTATAACGTGGTGGGCAACGCCCGTTCCCAGTCAGGCCTGGACGATGCCGCAGGGCTACTCGGGCACCCGGCCGGTTTCATTGGCGTGGCCGGCGATGTCGCTGACCCGGCCACTTCGACCACCCTCATCAACAAAGCCATCGAGGCGTTCGGGGCGGTGGACGGGCTGGTGAACAACGCCGGTTTCTTTCTGCCAAAACCCTTCATCGAATACAGCCCCCAGGACCTGGACGCGCTGCTGGACACCAACCTCAAGGGGCTGGTCTACGCCAGCCAGGCTGCTGCCGCGCACATGATCAGTCGCCAGCAAGGCTTCATCATCAACATCTCGGCGGCTGTGGCGCTGCAACCGAACATCCAGGTGCCCGCAGCACTGCCGGTGTTGATCAAGGGCGGCGTCAACCAGATGACCCGCGCCCTGGCCCTGGAACTGTCGCCCTACAACATCAAGGTCAACGCCGTTGCTCCCGGGATCATCGACACGCCGATGCACGACCAGGCGCACCGCGAGTTCCTCGACAACCTGGCCCCGGCCGGTCGCGTGGGTACCATCGAGGAAATTGCCGAAGCCGTGCTGTACCTGGCGGGCGCTGATTTCACGACGGGCGCGATACTGCCGGTGGACGGCGGGATGAGCACGGGCAAGTGGTAAAAAGGAAAAACCCCGGAGGCAGGACCTTCGGGGTTTTCATGAGGCGTTGGATTCAGAGCGTGTAGGAGATGCCGGCCTGCACCGTCCGCGGTGCGCCTGGATAGGCATAGACACCCCCAAATGCGCCTTCCTCATAATCGGCGTCGAACAGGTTCTTCAGGTCCAGGTTGAGGCGAATCTGCTCGTTGACCTTGTAGTAGCCGAGCAGGTCGACGACGGTGTAGCTGTCCATGGTAAAGGCGTTGGCCGCCGTATTGCCGGCCCGCTCGCCAACGTACTTGCCGCCCAATCCCAGGCCCAGGCCTTTGAGACCGCCGTCCTGGAACTCGTAGACGTTCAACAGGCTGAAGGTGTTCCGGGGCACGTTGAGCAGGCGAGTGCCGGTCGGGATATTGATGTCCTTGGTCACCTCGGCGTCCACATAGGCGTAGCCACCGATCATGCGCCATTGTGGCGTGAGGTTGCCCGCCACGTTCAGGTCGAAACCACGGCTGCGCACCTCGCCGGCGGCGACGTTGAATGTGGAATCCAGTGGGTCAGGCGTGAGCACGTTGCGCTTTTCGATCTGGTAAATCGCCGCATCGACGCTCAACTGGCGATCCAGCGCTTCCCACTTGACGCCCATTTCGTAGGACTTGCCCTCTTCCGGCTTGAACCCGCCCCCTTCGCGGCTGGCCCCAGTGTTGGGTTTGAAAGAGCGGGCGGTGTTGGCGTAGACCGCCACCGTGTCGGTCAGGTCGTAGATCACACCCAGGCGCGGGGTAACGGCGCTGTCAGTGACATCCCAGTTCCTGCTGCCAGGCCGGGCTTGAGGGACGAAGGTCTCGTACTCATGCTCAAAGCGCTCGAAACGCGCCCCAGCCAACAGTTTCAAGCGTTCGGTGAGCGCCACTTGGTCCTGGACGAACACGCCGAACGTCTTGAGGTTTTCCTGGTCGTCAGTGGGCGTGCGCGTCAGCGCCGGGCGCGGCTGGCCATACACCGGATCGAAGATATCGATCGGGTAGGCACCGGCACCGGCGGCGGAACGTTGGATGATGGACTGGTAGTCATAGTCCTCATATTCGATCCCGGTCAACAGCGTGTGCTCGAACCCGCCGGTGGAAAAATGCCCGGTGAGGTTCAACTGAGTGTCGCGGTCGCTCCATTCCAGCTTGCGGAAGTTGAAGTTGCGACCCAGGGTGCGCCCATCGGCGGCGATGCCGTTGCCTTCGACCGCGTTGCCCTGCAACGTGCCATCGAGCCACTGGGTGCCGCCGGCGAGGGTCCAGTCGTCGTTGAGCATGTGTTCGAAACGCACCTGCAGCATGTTGTTGTCGTTGTGCAGCTTGCCGGCGTCTTTTTCGCCGAAAAACGTATCGCGCGATGCGGTGCCGCGCTGGCCGGCATAGTGAGTCAAGCCACGGTCCAGCGGAGCATTGTTGCGCATGAAATCGCCTTCGAAGATCAAGCGCGTGGTGTCGTTGACCTGCCAGGAGACCACCGGCGCAATGCCGTAACGCTCGGTCTCGACGTGGTCGCGGAAGGTGTCCCCGCCCTCGCCGATCACGTTCAGGCGATAGGCCAGGTTGCCTTGTTCATCCAACGGGCCGGAGGCATCCAACGTGCCACGGCGCATACCCTGATCGTTGAGCTGGCTACCCAAGGTCACCTTTCGCTCGGCCAAAGGTTGTTTGGACACCACGTTGAAGGTACCGCCCGGGTCGCCACGGCCATACAGCATGGTCGCCGGCCCTCGCAGCACCTCCAGGCGCTCGATGGTGTTGGCATCAGGCATGTTCGGGTAGCCCCGGTTGATCGGGAAGCCATTGCGATAGAACTCCCCCGTGGTGAAGCCGCGCACGGTGAACGTGGTCAGGCCCTGGCCGCCGAAGTTATTGCCCCGGCCAACCCCGCCGGCGTAGTCGAGGGCGTCTTGCAGGCGTGTGGCGCTGAGGTCTTCGACAACGTCGCGGGACACTACGGAGATCGATTGCGGGGTTTCATGGATTGCGGTGTCGGTACGGGTTGCGCTGGCGGAACGGGTGGCGTGGTACCCCTTCACCGGGCCCTGCGCATTCTCATAATCCGACTCGCCAACGATATCCGTGGCTTGCAGCTCCAGCGGTGCCCTGTCCGTAGAGATGGACTCATCTGCCCAGGTGGAAACCGAATAAGCCTGGAGCACACACAGTGAAACAAGAATCCGACGCATCGATGCACAATCCTAATGAAAGAACACCGGCCATTTTCGAGGCCGACAAGAATGTGTCGCGAAAGATACATGAACTCATTCTTGTTTGATATAAATTCCCATTAGCATCTTTTTTGGTGTCTGTCAGTCCGCCATCGCGAGCAGGCTCGCTCCCACAGGGATTTGTGGCGGACGCGATTTCTGTAAATATCCATGAACCCATGTGGGAGCGAGCTTGCTCGCGATGGCGCCGGGACATTCACCCTGCTCACTGAAGCGCTGCAGACTCCCTTTCAACCCGCTGAAAGAACCTCTGCGCCCGAATATCCTGGGTATAGGCCACGTTCAGCCGCAGCCAGTCGCAAGCCTCCCCCCAGGCAAGAAAGTCGAGCCCTGGGACAGTTGGATGTGCAGTTCCCGCGCGATCTGCTCAACCCGTCGTGCATCGAGCCGCCGAGGCCTGGCCCAGATAAACAGGCCCCCAGTCGGCTCGGCAAAGACCTCCCAATGCACCGGGTCCAGTTGGCGCAGCGTACTCGCCATCTGCTTGTTCAGGCGTTGACGCAAGCGTTGGATCAACTTGCGATACGCGCCGTTGGCCAACAACGTCGCCACCACGTTTTCGGCCAGCAGCGAGCAACCGATGCCGGTCACCATCTTGACTTCGGCCAGGCGGTTGATGATTTCGGGCTGGGCGACCACATAACCGATGCGCAGCGAACTGGACAGCGTCTTGGAGAAACTCGCGAGGTAGATCACCCGGTCCAGGGCATCGAGGGTCGCCAGGCGTGAGGTCGGGCCGTTCTGGAAATCGGCGTAGATGTCGTCCTCGATGAGGCGAAAGTCATGCAGCGTGGCCAGTTGCAGCAGACGATAGGCCACGCTCGGCGCCAGGCTGGTACCGGTGGGGTTCTGGTACATGCTGTTGATGAAGAAATACGTGGGTTTATGCTGGCTCAGGATTCGCTCCAGGCTGGCGATATCCGGCCCCTGGGCGGTCCTGGGTACCGCCAGGGTCTTGACCCCGTGGAGCTGCAGCAGGTTGAACAGATTGTAATAACCGGGGCTCTCCACCAGCACCAGGTCGCCGGGTTTGAGTAGCGTGCGCACCAGCAGGTCAAGGCCATGACTGGCGCCTTGGGTAGTGAGGATTTGCCCCAGATCGGCGTGGATATCGATCAGGCCCAAGCGTTTTTGAATGTGCAAGCGCAGCTGCGGCGAACCCAGCGGGGTGCTGTAGTTGAACAGCGCCTGGCTGTCGCTGCGCACCACCTGCCGGATGGCTTGGCCCAGGTCGGTCTCGTCGCGCCAGGCGTCGGGCAGCCAGCCACAGCCCAGCTTGAGTTGCGTCGATTGATTGTCGAACAGCCGCCATGCCACGTTGTCCGGTTCAATGGCCGGCGCCGCGGGCTGGGACAACGGCTGCGCGACGAAGAAGCCCGACCCATGGCGCGACTCCAGCACCCCGACGGCCACCAGTTGGTCATAAGCCTTGATCACGCTCGACAGGCTCAGGTTGTTTTCCTGGGCCAATTGACGGATGGAAGGCATGCGCGCACCGGGACGAATGCCATGGGACTGTATCCACCCCATGACGTGAGTCACCAGTTGGCGGATCACCGGTTCAGCAGCGTTGCGATCAATGTTCAGGTCCACGCGCGCACTCTTGCCCAAGTGTTCTTTAATTTCGAGCGAACAGTTAAGCACAAAAGGCCGCTGGGTGTTCCTTGTTCGAGTGGCTCCCCACAAGTGATAGTCCCAACGACTGCACCCGAGCTCCCCCACCTAAGGAACACCTTTGAACACACAACATCGACACGCGTGGGGACTGGCGTTCGGTCTTTGCCTGATCACCCTGGCGGTCAACCTGCAAGCACCGCTGTACACCACCTACGCGCAGTTGTCCGGCTATGGTGCTGGCGCCACGGCGGTAGCATTTTCCGGTTACGTGCTGGGCGTGTTGCCGGTCCTGCTGGCCTTCGGCGGGCTGGCCGACCGAGTGGGACGCCGGCCGTTGATCCTGATCGCGCTGGGCCTGTCGATGCTGGCGACGGTGGTGACGTTGCTCTGGCCGAGCCTGCTGGCGCTGGGCGTGGCGCGGCTGATGATGGGCGTCGGCACGGGGCTGGCCTCGGCGACATCGACGGCCTACATGACCGAACTGATGGTCACCCGCGATACCCGCTCACCGGCCAACCGGGTCACCGCCAGCACCTCTCTGGGGTTTGGTCTGGGCGCGGCCTTGACCAGCCTGTTTCTGTTCGTCCATCACAGCGTCACACCCGGCAGCTTCTGGCTGCAATTGCTGCTGGCTGCCGTCGCAATCGGCGTGGTCTGGCGCTTACCGGACCCTGCCGTGAAAATCAGTAGCGCAGCACTGTTGCGCTTGCCACTGTTCCCCGCCGGCAGCCTGCCCTACAGTTTTTCGATGCTGCTGGCCTGGGCGACCTCGGGCCTGGTCATCGCCATCCTGCCTTCGGTGCTTGCCACCCACGACCTGCAACGCTGGTCGGGTCTGTCGACCTTCACTGTGATCAGTTGCGGGCTGCTCTTTCAACCTTGGGTGCGCCGCATGCAACCGGCCAGGGCCACTGGCTTGGGTCTGTTGATCCTGCCGTTGAGCTACGCGTTGCTGGCCTGGGGCGCGAGCGTCGGGTCCCTGGCCGCCGTACTGCTGGGCGCACTGGGAGCGAGCAGTGCCTGCTACGGTTTTCTGTACTTGGGTGGATTGTCAGCCGTCACGGCCATGGCCGGTGAGGAAAAGGCCCGGGTCAGCGCCGGATTTTTCCTGTTCGCTTATGTCGGGTTCAGCATCCCGGTGGTGGTGACGGGTTTACTGGCCGACTATCTCGGCGCGGATGTGGCGCTGGTATTGTTCGGTCTGGCGCTGGCTGCGGGTGCAGGTGTCACGGGATTGATCATCGTTCGGACGCAGGCATGTGTCACCCAGCTGTCCCATGGCTGAACACAACCCTTTGGGCAGTGCGCGACCTGTGGTGAGGACCCGGACCGCTCGACTTGCACCCGGCAAAGTCGTATACCATATCCCCATCCAAGCCGAACGACCTGCCGCCGTGACCTTATCCAAGTTCAATCTGCCCGACCTGGGCAACACCCCTTCCACCTCGGAAATCATCACCCGCCACCTGCGCGACGCCATCGTCGCCGGGCATTTTGCCGAGGACGAGCCGATTCGCCAGGACGACATCGCCCGCCAGTTCAACGTCAGCAAGATCCCCGTACGCGAAGCCCTCAAGCGTCTGGAGGCCGAGGGCCTGGTGATGTTCCAGCGTAATCGCGGGGCGATGGTCACGCGTATTTCCGAGGCAGAGTTGGCGCAGATGTTCGAAGTCCGCATGCTGCTGGAGGACAAGGTGCTGCGCCTGGCGATTCCCAACATGACCGAAGAGACCTTCGCTCGCGCCGAGCGCATCTGCCAGGAATTCATCGGTGAGGACGACGTCGGACGCTGGGCCGAACTGAACTGGCAATTGCATGCCTGCCTCTACGAGCCGGCGCAACGGCCCTTCCTGGTGAGTTTGATTCGTTCGGTCCATGACAAGCTGGAGCGCTACTTGCGCATGCAAATGAGCCTTTCGGCGGGTAAGGAGCGCGCCGACCACGAGCACCGGGAAATCCTCGACGCCTGCCGTGCCGGTGATGTCGAACGGGCGGTGAAGCTGTTGGACGAACACATCGCCGGGGTCTGCAAGACGCTGTTCGAGTTCCTGCCTTCCAGCCATTGAGACTGCCCGTCGTACCGCGTCGATGAGCGACTCGGTACTTCTTGAAGACCTATACATATATACCGCGGCGGCTGTCCGACGCCGCCCTAGAATCAGGTGCCTTCGTTATTCAAGACAGACACCTGCTTTCAACCATGACACATCCATTCGACACCTTCATCGACAGCCTTTCTGTTACAGCCTCCATAAAGAATCAAAACTGGGCGGGCACGGACGACAGCATCTATATATCGATGGGCCCCTTGGGTCAGATGCAGTTGTTCTGTGAAGCGCCCAGGGTGGGGCAAGTCATCCACGTGGATATCGACATTGCCCGGATGTTCGGCCGACCGCGTATTTCGCTGATGGAAATTGACGGCCTGGTCCTCTACCAGGTGCCCGTCGCACACCCGATCGCTTCTGATGACTGGGCGCTGGAATCGGTACTGATCAAAGCCAATGACATCTACACCAATACCTCATTCAAACAGATCAACAAATGGCTCCGAAACTCATCCGCGCACTTGCGATTCGTATGGTCGGGTCACGTTCATTTCGCCGACTGGAAAAATTCCGATCACAGATCCATCGATCTCAACGCCCAGACCTATCCGATCAGGTGGATGCCCTTTATCGGTGACCTGGTGCATTGGCGTTGTTATGACCCGTCGAAAATAGACGGCGTAGGCCAGTTGATCGGGATGAGGGACGGCAAATTGATCGGCAATCAACTGAAGACACACACCAGTGAGCTGTTGTCCCCCAACGACCAGTCCAATAGCTACACATGGGTCTATACACCGGAACACGCCATTATTTATAAGCGCTGGGAACATAGCGACCGGGGCAATTATGTAAGGCATAGCCAGCTCGGCAGTGGCAGGCCCGTCATGTGTGCTGGGGAGTTCAGGGTCACCGAACGTCGTATGGACCATGTGATTGCCATGGTCAACGATGCTTCCGGACATTACAGGCCCGACGGCGGCGCCTGCCTGCGGTATGTGGCCGAGAAGCTCGAGGCCTTGGGGATCAATACCGAGCATATCGAATGGCGATGGCAAGACAGGAACGCCTGACCAGGCTCATCTGGCTGGGCCGCACTGTGCCGATTTCGTCATCAGCACCAGATAAATCCATCAAGCCGTCGCCCCCCGGCGCGGGCCACCCTTGCCGTCAATCATCTGAACGGACGTGGCCCCCATGAAACGCATCACCGTGATCGATTCCCACACCGGCGGCGAGCCGACCCGATTGGTCACCGACGGCTTTCCCGACCTGGGTCGAGGCAGCATGGCCGAGCGCCGGCAGCGCCTGGCCGAGCAACACGATGCCTGGCGCACGGCCTGCGTTCTGGAACCGCGAGGCAGCGATGTGCTGGTGGGGGCGCTGCTCTGTGAACCGGTGGACCCGAGTGCCTGTGCCGGGGTGATCTTCTTCAATAACAGCGGCTACCTAGGCATGTGCGGCCACGGCACCATCGGCCTGGTGGCGTCGCTGGCTCATCTGGGACGGATCGGTCCCGGCGTGCACAGCATCGAAACCCCGGTGGGCACGGTACAAGCCACCTTGCACGACGACCATTCGGTCAGCGTGCGCAACGTGCCGGCCTACCGGTACCGCAAGGCACTGGAACTGGAGGTGCCGGGCATCGGCAAGGTGGTGGGTGATGTGGCCTGGGGGGGCAACTGGTTTTTCCTGATCGCCGACCACGGCCAGCGCGTGGCCGGCGATAACCTCGACGCGTTGACCGCCTATACCTACGCCGTGCAGCAAGCCTTGGAGCAGCAGGGTTTTCGCGGCGAGGACGGCGGCCTGATCGACCACATCGAACTGTTCGCCGACGACCCGCACGCTGACAGCCGCAACTTCGTGCTCTGCCCCGGCAAGGCCTATGACCGCTCCCCTTGCGGCACCGGTACCAGCGCCAAACTGGCCTGCCTGGCCGCCGATGGAAAGCTGCAACCCGGGCAGATCTGGCGCCAGGCCAGCGTGATTGGCAGTGAATTCGAAGGTTCTTATGAACGCTCGGGCGAGCGCATCGTACCGACCATCCGTGGTCGAGCCTACATCAGCGCCGAAACCACGCTGATCATCGACGCAGATGATCCGTTTGCCTGGGGTATCCGTTCGTGAGCGAGGGCCAGGTCGCCGACGTGATCATCATCGGCGCCGGCATCATCGGCGCTGCCTGCGCCCGGACATTGGCCCAACGCGGCTTGCAAGTGCTGGTGCTGGACGCCGGTTGGCATGGCGCGACGGCAGCTGGCATGGGCCATCTGCTGGTGTTGGATGACAACCCGGCGGAACTCGCCCTCAGTCAATACTCCCTGCAACGCTGGCGCGAACTGGCCCCGGCCCTGCCCGAGGCCTGCGCCTGGCGCAACAACGGCACCCTGTGGCTGGCGGCCAATGCCGAAGAAATGGCGGTGGCCCACAGTAAATATCTGAATCTGCTGGCCCATGGCGAAGCCTGCGAACTGATCGGTCGCGCCGCCCTGCACCAGCGTGAACCTCAATTGCGCGAAGGTTTGGAAGGCGGGTTGCTGATCAAGGGTGACGGCATCCTCTACGCCCCGGCTGCCGCGCGCTGGATGCTCGACGCGCCCAACATTCGCCAGCAGCGCGCCCGGGTCAGCGAAGTGGACGGCCACCGCGTGCGCCTTGACGACGGTCGCTGGTTGGGCGCCGACGCGGTAGTCCTGGCCAATGGCATCCAGGCCACCGAGCTGTGCCCGGAGCTGCCCATCGAAGCGAAAAAGGGGCACCTGCTGATCACTGATCGCTACCCCGCCGCAATCACCCATACGTTGGTGGAACTGGGCTATGTCACCAGCGCCCACAACGCCAGCGGGCCATCGGTGGCGTGCAATATCCAGCCGCGCCCGACCGGGCAATTGTTCATCGGTGCCTCGCGGCAGTTCGGCACCGTCGACCCACAGGTGGAAGGCTGGATGCTGGCGAGGATGCTCAAGCGCGCCGTCGAATACATGCCGGGGCTGGCGCAGCTCAACGGCATTCGTGCCTGGACCGGTTTTCGCGCGGCCAGCCCCGACGGCCTGCCGTTGGTGGGCCAACATCCGCAGCGCCAGGGCCTGTGGCTGGCGGTAGGTCACGAAGGCCTGGGCGTCACCACGGCCCCCGCGACCGCCGACCTGCTGGCCGCGCAGCTGTTCAACGAAACCTCGCCACTTGCCCCTCAAGCTTATCTGCCGCAGCGTTTCCTGGGAGAACCGGCCCATGCCTGAATTATTCCTTGACGGTCACCGGCTGTCGGTCGCCAGCGGCACCAGTGTCGCGGCGGCATTGGCCTTGGGCTCCGACGGCAGCAGCCGCACGTCGGTCAGCGGCCAGCGCCGTGCGCCTTTGTGCGGCATGGGCATCTGCCAGGAATGCCGGGTGACGATCGACGGCCATCGGCGTCTGGCCTGCCAGACCTTGTGCCGCGATGGTATGCGGGTGCAGACCCGACCATGAATGAAACCACCGACCTGCTGATCATCGGCGCCGGCCCTGCCGGCATGGCGGCCGCCCTGGCTGCAGCAAGCAGCGGCGCGCGCATTGTACTGCTGGACGACAATCCGCTACCGGGCGGGCAGATCTGGCGCGACGGTCCCCAGGCCAACCTGCCGACCCAGGCACGCCGCCTGCGGGACCGGTTGCATGCCTGCACTAACGTCCGCTGCCACGCTGGCGCGCGGGTAATCGCCTGCGCAGGAGACGAAACCCTGTTGGTGGAGGATGCCGAGCGCGGCTGGCGGATCACTTACGAGCGCTTGATCCTCTGCACCGGCGCCCGGGAATTGCTGCTGCCCTTCCCCGGCTGGACGTTGCCCGGCGTGACCGGAGCCGGCGGCTTGCAGGCGCTGATCAAGGGCGGCCTGCCGGTGCGCGGCGAACGGCTGGTGATCGCTGGCAGCGGCCCCTTGCTACTGGCCAGCGCCGCCACGGCGAAACATCAAGGTGCGCAGGTGCTGCGCATCGCCGAGCAAGCCAGTCGCACCGCCGTCGCCGGTTTCGCCGCGCAATTGCCACGCTGGCCGGGCAAGCTCTTCCAATCGTTCAGTTTGTTCGACCACCACTACCGTACCGGCACTTATGTGCTGGAGGCCTTGGGGCAGGAACGGCTCGAGGGCGTGCGCTTGCTGCAACAAGGCAAGACGATTGAACTGGCCTGCGACCGGCTGGCCTGTGGCTTCGGGCTCATTCCCAACACCCAACTCGGTCAGGCCTTGGGCTGCGCGTTGGAGGGCCAGGCGCTGGCCGTTGATGCCTGGCAAACCACCACCCGCGTCGGACATTACGCCGCTGGGGAATGCACCGGTTTTGGCGGCAGCGAACTGGCGCTGGTGGAAGGCGCCATCGCCGGCCATGCCGCCGTCGGCGATACTGCGGCAGCCCAGCGCCTGTGGCCCCGGCGCACACGCTGGCAGGGTTTCGCCCAGGCATTGAACAAGGCCTTCACCCTCGATCCACGGCTCAAGACCCTGGCCCGCGCCGACACCCTGGTCTGTCGTTGCGAAGACGTGCCGTATGGCGAACTGATCGGCCATGAAAACTGGCGCGAAGCGAAACTGGCGAGCCGTTGCGGCATGGGCGCGTGCCAAGGCCGGGTGTGCGGCGCCGCGCTGGAACACCTGCTCGGCTGGACACCACCCACACCCCGCCCGCCCTTCAACCCGGCGCGGATCGATACCTTGCTGGCCTTGGAACAAGCCCCACCCACCTGAGCCCGACACACATCCCACTCAGACCTGTACTCACCACAAACTCCCAGTGGGAGCGAGCTTGCTCGCGATAGCGGTGGGCCTGCTTGCATCGATGTTGGATGTACTGACGCCATCGCGAGCAGGCTCGCTCCCACAGGGATTTGAGGTGAGCTTCAACTTTGCGGCACCGCAGGACCCCATGTGGGAGCGAGCCTGCTCGCGATAGCGGCGTGACAGCCAGCGCATTTTCGATTGACACTCCGCCATCGCTTCCACAAAAAAGACGACGTCGGCCATGTACCCTTCGCTCACCTCTTTCGCACCCTGCGACCTCGACACCCTGCTGCGCAGCTTGCAACCCATCGCGCCGCTGCTGGACACCCTTTCGGATGTGGTGTTTTTCATCAAGGACAAGCAAGCCCGCTACGCCTTCGTCAACCAGACCCTGGCCCGCCGCTGCGGCTTCAAACACAGCGCCGACCTGCTCGGCCTCACCGCCGAACAGGTGTTCCCCGAACGCTTCGGCCCGTTGTACACCGAGCAGGATCGCCGGGTGCTGGCCAGCGGCCGGGAGTTGGCCGACCAGCTCGAACTGCATTTGTATTACGGCAACCAACCCGTGTGGTGCCTGACCCACAAGCTCGCCCTGCATGACCCCACCGGCCAGATCGTCGGCCTCGCCGGTATCTCCCGCGACCTGCAACTGCCCCAATCGAGCCATCCGGCCTTCCAGAAACTGGCGGCGGTGGATGCCCATATCAAAAGCCACTTCGCCCGCCCCATCAGCCTGGCTGAACTGACCGCCATCGCCGGGTTATCAGTGGCGCAGTTGGAGCGGCACTGCAAACGCATTTTCCAGCTCACGCCCCGGCAGATGATTCACAAGGCGCGGCTGGAAGAAGCTTCGCGGTTGTTACTGGATCAGGACCTGCCAATCACCGAAATCGCCTTGCGCTGCGGTTACACCGACCACAGTGCTTTCAGCCGCCAGTTCCGGGCCCTGACCAGCCTGTCCCCCAGCCAGTATCGCGAGAATCAGCGCTGAGGCCTGTTCCCTAACGGGGCATGGCGCCTCGTGGCTGCTCCCATCTGTAACACCCTGGGCCAGCGGTGCCTGCTGCCCTGAGCTTCACCACCGCCCATGAAAGCCTCTATATCAGCCCTCCGGCGGCATTCCCGCGAATGAGCAGCAAACCGGCACGCCGCTTGCTTATCTAATATCGTATACGAAATCCTCAATACGATATCTCACCGCATTTATTCGACAGCGAGGCATTTATGAAAAACCCTGCATTGGCCGTAGCCCTCAGCGTTGTCCTCACCCCGCTTTTCATTGCCCCCGCCCACGCCGACAAGCTCGACGACATCATTGGCTCGGGCACGCTGCGTTGCGCCGTAACCCTGGACTTCCCACCCATGGGCTTTCGCGATGAAAACAACAAGCCGGCGGGATTCGATGTGGACTATTGCCACGATCTGGCGAAGGTCCTCGGTGTGGACGCCGAAGTGGTGGAAACCCCTTTCTCCGACCGAATCCCCGCGCTGCTGTCCAGTCGCGCCGATGTCATCGTCGCCTCCACGTCTGACACCTTGGAGCGAGCCAAGACCGTCGGCCTGACCGTGCCCTACTTCGCCTTCCAAATGGTCGTGCTGACCCGCGACGACACCGGCATCAACAGCTACGCCGACCTCAAGGGCAAGAAACTCGGCAACACCAGCAGCACCTACGAAGCCATCGCCCTGGAAAAAGACCAGAAGAGCTGGGGCAGCGGCAGTTTCCGCGCCTACCAGTCGCAGAACGACACCCTGCTGGCCGTCGCCCAAGGCCACATTGACGCGACCGTGGTCACCAACACCGTGGCGGCGGCGACCATCAAATCGGGCAAATACAAAGGCCTGAAGATCGCCGGCGACGCGCCTTATGTCATCGACTACGTATCCCTGGGCGCCAAGCGCAGCGAATACGGCCTGCTCAACTACCTCAACCTGTTCGTCAACCAGCAGGTGCGCACGGGCCGCTACAAAGAGTTGTTCGTCAAATGGGTCGGCACCGACATCCCGCCAGCCAACCTGACCGTGCCGCAGGTTTACTACTGAGGATCGGCGCATGCCAAGCACGCCTATCCGTGTGAAGGGTCGCAGTCTGGTGGAGGGTGCCGCCCAGGGCGCCCTGCTGTTCGCCGATGTCGGCTTGAGCTTCTGGGGCGGGGTCGATCCGGCCAGTGGCGAAGTCATCGACCGGCATCACTCGCTGAGCGGTGAGCGCTTGGCCGGGCGTGTGCTGGCGATTCCCAGCGGGCGTGGCTCCTGCACCGGCAGTAGCGTGTTGATGGAACTGATCAGCAACGGCCACGCCCCCGCCGCTCTGATACTGGCCGAAGCCGATGAGATCCTGACCCTGGGCGTGCTGGTGGCGCAGGTGATTTTCCAGCGTTCCTTGCCGGTCTTGTGTGTAGGCCTAGAGGCCTTCAACAGTCTGCGCGGCCAGGGTTTCGTCCGCGTCGAAGGCGATTGCCTGACCCTGACTGGCCGTCGTCCCAACGATGGCTGGCATGAGTCGAATGTTGCCTTGCAGCCACCGACGCCTTCAACCCTGCGCCTCACCGAACAGGACCGGGCGTTGCTCGACGGCGCCCACGGCAAGGCGGCCCAAGTGGCGATGCAAATCGTGCTACGCATGGCCGAGATCCAGGGGGCTACGCAACTGCTGGACGTGACCCAGGCCCACATCGACGGCTGCATCTACACCGGCCCGGCCAGCCTGCGCTTTGCCGAACAACTGGTGCAGTGGGGCGCGAAAGTCCGCGTGCCCACCACCCTCAATTCCATCTCCGTGGACCAGCGTCGCTGGCGCGAACTGGGCGTCGATCCGGCCCTGGGCGAGCCGGCCAGTGCCTTGGGCGATGCCTACATGGCGATGGGCGCCCAACTGAGTTTCACCTGTGCGCCCTACCTGCTGGAGACCGCGCCCAAGGCCGGCGAGCAAATCGTCTGGGCCGAATCCAACGCGGTGGTCTACGCCAACAGTGTGCTGGGTGCGCGCACGCAGAAGTACCCGGACTTCCTCGACATCTGCATTGCCCTGTGCGGGCGGGCACCGTTGACAGGTTGTCATCTCGACGCCCCGCGCAAGGCCGGGCTGATCATCGACGTGCCAGCGCTGGGCAACACGGACGACAGTTTCTATCCGCTGCTGGGCTATCACATCGGCGCTTTGGCGGGCCGTCGTATCCCGCTGATACGCGGCCTGGAACACGCCGCGCCAACCCTGGACGACCTCAAGGCCTTCGGCGCCGCATTCGCCACCACCAGCGCCGCGCCGTTGTTCCACATCGCCGGGGTGACGCCGGAAGCCCTCGACCCGACGGCGGTCCTGGGGAGCGACGTCACGTTGCCGCAGGAAAGCGTCGATACCGCCGGCCTGCTTGCCAGTTGGCGCGAGCTCAACAGCGCCCGGGACAACTGGGTGGACGTGGTGTCCCTGGGTAACCCACATTTCTCCCTCAGCGAATTCGCCGCCCTCGCGACCTTGTGCGCGGGGCGGGTCAAGCATCCGTATGTGGTGCTGGCGATTACCTGCGGTCGAGCGGTGCTGGAGCAGGCACGCAAGGCCGGCTACCTGGCGGCCATCGAGGCCTTCGGTGCGGTGCTGGTAACCGACACCTGCTGGTGCATGTTGGGCGAACCGGTGATCCCGCCCCACGCCACCACGCTGATGACCAACTCCGGCAAATACGCCCATTACGCACCCGGCCTGGTTGGTCGTGGGGTGCACTTTGCCGCCCTTGCCGAATGCGTCGACGCCGCTTGCACCGCCGCGACCAGCGGCCAGCCGCCGACGTGGCTGCGACCCACCGCCCGTACGGGGGGCACTACCCATGTTTGACTACAGCTTCCAATGGCGCCCGGCCCTGCGCGCCCTGCCCGATATGCTGGCCGGGGCCTGGGTAACTTTTGAAACCGCCGCGCTGTCGATGATTTTCGGCGTATTGATCGCCCTGGTACTGACAGTGATGCGCCAAGCCCGGCATCCCTTGCTGCGGGGCGTGGGCAACGGCTGGGTGTCCATCGCCCGCAACACCCCCTCGCTGTTCCAGATCTACATCCTCTACTTCGGCCTCGGCTCCCTCGGGCTGCACGTCAGTTCCTGGCTGGCCTTGCTGGCCGGGATCACCTTCAACAATGCCGGTTACCTGGCAGAAAACTTTCGTGGCGGCCTCAAGGCCGTGCCGAGTACGCAAATGCGTGCCGCTCGTTCCCTGGGCATGAGCGCTTTCCAGGCCTACCGGATGATCATCGTTCCGCAACTGTTGCGCATCGTCTTCTATCCGCTGACCAACCAGATGGTCTGGGCGGTGTTGATGACGTCGTTGGGCGTGGTCGTCGGCCTGAACAACGACCTCACAGGCGTTACCCAGGAATACAACGTCAAGACGTTCCGCACCTTCGAGTACTTCGCCCTCGCGGCGGTGCTGTATTACCTGATCGCCAAGCTGATCGTCGGGCTGGCCCGGCTGTTGTCCTGGCGCTTGTTTCGTTATTGAGGAGGGCTGGTCATGTTTTCTACAAGCCTCACCGTTAACGACCTGCTGTTCTTGCTCAATGGGGCCTGGGTCACGCTGCAACTGACCGTCTGGTCGATCCTGCTGGGTACCCTGGCCGGCTTGCTGTTCGGCCTGTTGCGAGCACTGTTGCCCCGGGCCAGCCTGCCGCTGGCCTGGGTGCTAGACGTGTTTCGCAGCGTGCCGCTGCTGATCCAGTTCGTGCTGTTCAACTCCCTCAAGAGCATCGTCGGCCTGAACCTCAGTGCCTTCGCGGTGGGTTGCATCGTGCTCGGGGTCTACGCCGCCGCGTACTTCACCGAAATCGTCCGTGGTGGCGTGCTGGCGGTCCCACTGAGCACCCGCCGGGCCAGCCGTTCCCTGGGCCTGAGTTACTTGCAGGACTTGCGTTTCATCGTCCTGCCGATTGCCACGCGGGTGGCCTTTCCCGGCTGGCTGAACCTGGTGCTCGGCGTGATGAAAGACACCGCGCTGGTGATGTGGATCGGCATCGTCGAATTGCTCCGTGCTTCGCAAACCATTGTCACGCGCATTCAGGAACCCCTGTTGGTGCTGTGCATCGCGGGCCTCATTTACTACGTCATGAGCCTGGTGGTCGCCCGCCTCGGCGCACGTCTGGAAAGAAGGTGGCAGGAAAATGATTGAGATCGAAAACGTGCACAAATCCTTCGGTGACCTGGAAGTGGTCAAGGGCGTTAGCCTGACCGTGGACAAGGGTGAAGTGGTGTCGATCATCGGCGGTTCCGGCTCCGGAAAATCGACCCTGCTGATGTGCATCAACGGCCTGGAGCCGATCCAGAAAGGCAGCATTCGCGTGGACGGTGTCGAGGTTCATGATCGCGCCACCGACCTCAATCGCTTGCGGCAGAAGATCGGCATCGTGTTCCAGCAATGGAACGCCTTCCCGCACCTGACCGTGCTGGAAAACGTGATGCTGGCGCCGCGCAAGGTGCTGGGCAAAAGCCAGCAGGACGCCGAGGCGCTGGCGGTGCAACAGCTCCAGCATGTCGGCCTGGGGGACAAGCTCAAGGCCTTTCCCGGCAAGCTTTCCGGCGGCCAGCAACAACGCATGGCCATCGCCCGTGCCCTGGCGATGTCGCCGGACTACATGCTGTTCGACGAAGCCACCTCGGCCCTGGACCCGCAACTGGTGGGCGAAGTGCTGGACACCATGCGCATGCTCGCCGAAGACGGCATGACCATGGTGCTGGTGACCCACGAGATCCGCTTCGCCCGGGACGTGTCCGACCGCGTGGCGTTCTTTTGCAATGGCCGGGTCCATGAGATCGGGGCGCCGGACCAGGTGATTGGCAATCCCGTGCAGCCGGAGACGGCGGCTTTCCTCAAGTCGGTGAAATAGCGGATGGCCCATCGCGAGCAGGCTCGCTCCCACAGGTTCTGTGGCGCTCACAAAACAGTGTGGGAGCGAGCTTGCTCGCGATGAGGCCCTACAAGACAACACAAGGATTTGACTTATGCGCTCATCGAAAATCATCCATGTAGTCAGCTGCCACGCCGAGGGCGAAGTCGGCGACGTGATCGTCGGCGGCGTCGCCCCACCGCCCGGCGCCACGGTGTGGGAACAGTCCCGCTGGATCGCCCAGGACCAGACCCTGCGCAACTTCGTTCTCAACGAGCCGCGGGGCGGCGTATTCCGCCACGTTAACCTGCTCGTACCGGCCAAGGACCCACGGGCGCAAATGGCCTGGATCATCATGGAGCCGGCCGACACCCCGCCGATGTCCGGCTCCAACTCGTTGTGCGTCGCCACCGTGCTGCTGGACAGCGGCATCCTGCCGATGACCGAACCCCAGACTCGCTTGGTGCTTGAGGCACCGGGCGGCCTGATCGAAGCCGTGGCCGACTGCCGCGACGGCAAGGTGCAGCGAGTGGAGATCAAGAACGTGCCCTCCTTCGCCGACCGCCTCGATGCCTGGATCGAAGTCGAGGGCCTGGGCTCGTTGCAGGTAGACACGGCGTACGGCGGCGACAGTTTTGTGATTGTCGACGCCCAGCGCCTGGGCTTCGCCATCCGTCCAGACGAGGCCGCCGAGCTGGTGGCCGTGGGCTTGAAAATCACCCGGGCCGCCAATGAACAACTGGGCTTCGTCCACCCGCTGAACCCCGATTGGTCGCATATCTCGTTCTGCCAGATCGCCGCGCCCATCGTCCAGGAGAATGGCATCGCCACCGGCGCCAACGCGGTGGTGATCCAGCCGGGCAAGATCGACCGCTCCCCCACCGGCACCGGCTGCTCGGCGCGCATGGCGGTGCTGCACGCCAAGGGCTTGATGCAGGTCGGCGAACGGTTCATCGGCCGCTCGATCATCGGCTCCGAATTCCATTGCCGCATCGACTCGCTGACCGACGTGGCCGGACGCCCGGCGATTTATCCGTGCATCGCCGGGCGGGCATGGATCACCGGCACGCATCAACTGCTGCTCGACCCGGCCGACCCGTGGCCGCAGGGCTATCGGCTTTCGGATACCTGGCCTGGCGCGTGATTTCTTGAACCTGGAATCGCCCCTTGTAGGGCATTCAATTCTTTTTACGTATACGAAATACCAAAACCGGAGACAACCATGAGCAAACGCATCAACTGGAGCGGCGTCTTCCCTGCCGTCACCACCCAATTCAACGATGACTTTTCCATCAACCTGGAAAAAACCCACCAAGTGATTTCCAACGTTATTCGTGATGGCGTGTCAGGCCTGGTGGTCTGCGGGTCGGTGGGGGAAAACACTTCCCTGAGCGCCGAGGAAAAGATCGCCGTGACCGAAGTCGCGGTAGACGCTTCCCGGGGCCGGGTGCCGGTGATTTGCGGCGTGGCCGAGTTCACCAGCGTGCAAGCGGCCAAGGTCGCCAACGCGGTGCGTAAGGTGGGGGTCGACGGAGTGATGCTGATGCCGGCGCTGGTCTATGGCTCCAAGCCGTTCGAGACCGCCGAGCATTTCCGCTACGTCGCTCGGCATGCCGACGTGCCGTTGATGGTCTACAACAACCCGCCGATCTACAAGAATGACGTGACCCCGGACATTCTGATTTCCCTGGCCGATTGCGACAACGTGGTGTGCTTCAAGGATTCCTCCGGCGACACCCGGCGTTTCATTGACGTGCGCAATGAAGTCGGCGACCGCTTTGTACTGTTCGCAGGCCTGGACGATGTGGTGCTGGAAAGCCTTGCCGTGGGTGCCGAAGGCTGGGTCTCGGGCATGTCCAACGTGTTTCCGAAAGAAGGCGAGACCATTTTCCGCCTGGCCCGCGCCGGACGCTTTGCCGAAGCGATGCCGATCTACGAATGGCTGATGCCGATCCTGCATCTGGACGCCCGCGCCGACCTGGTGCAATGCATCAAGCTGTGCGAAGCCATTGCCGGTCGCGGCAGCGCCCTCACCCGCCCACCACGCCTGGCCTTGCCGCAAGAGGATCGGCTGTATGTGGAGCAGATCATGGCCAAGGCCCTGGCCAATCGGCCGGTGTTGCCGGATGTGGGGCTTTAAGAACCGACCCAATACTCTGTAAATAAAGCACCCATGTGGGAGCGAACTTGCTCGCGATAGCGGTCTGTCTGAATCGACTATGCTGGATGTGCCGCCATCATCGCGAGCAAGCTCGCTCCCACAAGGTGCCCCATGAATTACTTCCTGGCCCAGGCCCTGAACAATCAGTGGGCCAATCACCGACTGCTCACTGCCTGCGCGCAGTTGAGCGAAGCCGAATACGAGGCGCCGCGCACGGGGTTCTTCCCGTCCATACAAGGCACGCTCTGCCATATTCTGGAAGTGGACCGCTATTACCTGACCGCTCTGGAAGGTGACCGGGACGGCCAGATCAAGGACTTTTCCGAGACCTTGGCCTTTGCCCAGCTGAAGGAAAGCCAAACCCGAACCGACCAGCAACTGCTGGCATTGTGCGAAAGCCTGCGAGAAAGAGACCTCGCCCGCTCCGTTGAGCTGGTACGCGTGGACGGCGTGGTACGTGAGCGGATCGACCGGCTGTTACTGCACCTGTTCGAACATCAGATCCACCACCGTGGCCAAGTCCATGGGATGCTCAGTGGCACCGGCATCAAGCCACCCCAGCTCGATGAGTTTTTCCTTGATTGCGACCGCCCGTTCCGGCAACAGGAAGAACAACAACTGCAGCTCAACGAAGGGCGTGTCTGGCGGGACTATCTGCCTGACTGAAGCGACACGCTGTGTAAAAAATGCGATGGCCGCTGCCGGCCATCGCCAAATCGCCCACCCGGGCGCTCTCAGTCAGACCCGTGCGGGAGACACAATGATTTTCACGTTGTGCTCCTTGTTATTGACCAGTTCCTCGAAGCCCTGGCCAACGATCTGCTCCAGCTGGATGCGTCCGGTCACCAGTGGCGAGATATCCAGGCGCCCATCGGCGATGAAAGCGATCACATCGGCAAACTCACCGTTGTAGGCCAGCGCGCCGAGCACCTGCTTCTCGGTGGACACCAGGTCGAAGAAATTGAATTCACTGGGCTCCTCGAAGATTCCCACCAACACACATTTGCCAGCCTTGCGGATCAGGTCGATAGCCAGTTTGGCGGTGTGCTTGTTGCCGATGCACTCAAAGCTGACATCCGCCCCCAGGCCACCGGTCAGGCGACGCACTTCGGCCAGGGCGTCGCACTCCTTCGGATCGATCACATGGTTGGCACCGACTTCCAGGGCCTTGGCCTTGCGTGCGCCGGACATCTCCAGGGCAATCACCTGGGCCGCGCCAGCGGCCTTGGCGCACATGATGGTGCACAGGCCGATCGTACCGGCGCCGACCACCACCACGTTTTGGCCCAGCAGGCTGCCGGCCTTTTTCACCGCGTGCATGCCGACCGCCAGGGGTTCGATCAAGGCGCCAGCCTCGGCAGGGAAATCGGCCGGCAACTTGTAGAGCAGATTGGCCGGCACGTTGACCAATTCAGCAAACGCACCGTTGTTCATCAGCCCGGTGAACGCCAGGTTTTCGCAGATGTTGTACAGCCCGTGGGTGCAGTAATAGCAGGTGCCGCAGTGTTGGCAGGCATCGGCCGCCACCGGTTCACCGACGCTGAAACCTTCGACGCCAGCGCCCAGTTCGACGATCTCGCCGCAGAACTCATGGCCGAGGATGCACTGGCCCTTGATTCCGGTCAGCGGGTGCGGCGCGTCCACCGGGATGAACACCGGCCCAGCCACGTATTCATGCAGGTCGGAACCGCAGATGCCGCACCACTGCACGCGGATCTGTACCCAACCGGCGGGCGGCGAAATCGGCAGTGGCACGTCTTCGACGCGGATGTCGTTGCGGCCATGCCAGACGGCGGCGCGCATGCTGCGGGTAGGCTTGATTGAAACGTTCATGACGTTGCCTCCAGAAGTTTGTCGGGGCGACGAATCACTCCGCCGCCCGCTTGATCAATGCTGTTCAATGAACTCGAGGATCAGTCGGTTGACCTGCTCGGCCGCTTCCATCTGCACCATGTGGCCCTGGCCGGAAAGCACCTCGACCTTTGCGCTCAGCCCATCGCTGTGGGCCACCGGGATGATTGCGTCGTCGCTGCCCCAGACCACCAGGGTTGGCACATGGCCGGCCTGCACCACTTCGCGCAAGTCCACCTGTTGGCGGCCATCGGCGAACAACGTCGCAGACAGTCGCTGTAGTGCGGCGTCCACCCCTTCCAGGCGCTTGTACTTGAGCATGTCATCGAGCATCTGCCGGTTGACCAGCTCGGCATTGGAAAACAGTTGCACCAACTGCGGCTTGAGGGCGTTGCGGTTGGCGGCCTCGACAAAGCCTTGCAAATAGCCGCCATTGATCTGCGGGCCCAGGCCGGCGCTGCCGATCAAGGTCAGGGAGCGCACACGCTGGGGCATCAAGCGTGCGGCATTCAGCGACACCGCCCCACCCATGGAATGCCCCACCAGGTGCACGGCGTTGATGTCCAGGTGATCGAGCAGCGCCAGCACCACGCCGCTCAGCTCGTCCAGATCGCCGCGCTGCAGTGTTTTGGCGGATTCGCCATGGCCCGGCAAGTCCAGGGCAATCACCCGGCGCCCGGCCGCCAGTGCTTCGTGGTTGAATAACCAGTTATTCAGGTCACCGCCGAAACCGTGTACCAGCACCAGCGGCGTGCCGCCCTCGCCACGCTCGAAATACCGGATCACTCGGCCGTCCAACTCGACTTTCTGCGGTTTCGGGCCGCTGTCTTCATCGGCGGCATCGCCCGGCACAAAGCTGGCTTGGAATTGCTCGATAACCGCATCGATCTCGGCATCGCTGGCTTCGCCGTCGACGACAATACCGAGCAAGGCGCCGACCGCCAGGGTTTCGTCCTGCCGGGCAATCTGCCGACGCAATATCCCGGAAAACGGCGCTTCGACGCTGCTGGAGATCTTGTCGGTTTCCACGTCCATCACTTCATCGCCCTTGGTAATGGCCTGGCCTTCCTCCTTGAGCCAGGCGTCGACTCGGCCTTCGGTCATCGACAGGCCCCACTTGGGCATGGTCAGGGTATGAATCTGGCTCATCAGCGCTTGCTCCACTCGATCACGTTGAGCACGGCTTGTTCGATCTTCGCCGCGTCAGGGATATACAGGTCTTCCAGCGAATCGGAGAACGGCACCGGCGTGTGTGGCGCGGTGACCATCTCAATCGGTGCCTTGAGCGCGCCGAAGGCTTTTTGCGCCACCAGCGCGGAAATATCGGTAGCCATGGAACAGCGCGGGTTGGCCTCGTCGATGACCACCAGCCGTCCGGTCTTCTCGACGCTTTCGAGGATGCTGTCTTCGTCCATCGGGCTGGTGGTGCGCAAGTCGATGACTTCGCAATCGATGCCGCGTCCGGCGAGGCTGCGAGCGGCGTCCATCGCGGTGTTGACCATGCGCCCGTAAGACACCAGGGTCACGTCCTTGCCGTCGCGCAGGAAATTGGCCTCGCCAAAGGGAATGGTGTAGAGCTCCTCCGGCACCTCGCCCTGCATGCTGTAGAGCAACTTGTGCTCGCAGAAGATCACCGGGTCGTTGTCGCGGATCGCCTGGATCAACAAGCCCTTGGCATCGTAAGGCGATGACGGACACACGACTTTCAGCCCCGGAATGTGCGTCCACAAGGACGTGAGCATCTGCGAATGCTGGGCGGCGGCGCGCAGGCCGGCGCCGACCATGGTGCGGATCACCAGCGGCGTGGAAGCCTTGCCGCCGAACATGTAGCGAAACTTCGCCGCCTGGTTGAGGATCTGGTCCAGGCAGCACCCGGCGAAGTCGACGAACATCAGTTCGCACACCGGACGCACGCCACAGGTGGCAGCCCCGACCGCCGCGCCGACGTAACCGATTTCCGACAGCGGCGTGTCGAGCACGCGGCCGGGGAACTGGTCGTAAAGGCCCTTGGTGACACCAAGCACACCGCCCCAGGCGTCGTTTTCACCGGGCGCGCCGGCACCGCCAGCCACGTCCTCGCCCATGATAAAGACGCTGGCGTCGCGGCGCATTTCCTGGGCCAGGGCCTCGTTGATTGCCTGCTGATAACTGATTTTTCTCGCCATGATGGGATTCTCTATTCTTGTTTTATAAAGGGCGTTCAGGGATAGGAGACGTAGACGTCAGTGAGCAGGTCCGCCGCCGTTGGCTTGGGATCGGACTTGGCTTTGCGCACTGCGTTTTCGATCAGCAGCTCCACTTCCTTGTCGATCTGGTCCAACTGCTCGACCGACAGCAAGCCAGATCGAGTGGTGCGCTCGCGAAACTGCATCAGGCAGTCCTGGTTTTCGCGGAAATGCTTGACCTCGTCCGGCGCCCGATAGGTCTGGGCGTCGCCTTCGAAGTGACCGTAATAGCGGGTCAGCTTGACCTCGATCAGCGATGGCCCTTCCCCGGCCCGGGCCCGCTCGACCGCCGCCCCGGCCGCCTCATGCACGGCAAAGAAGTCAAAGCCATCCACCGTCACCCCGGGCATGCCGAACCCGGCGGCGCGGTCGGCGATGTGATCGCAGGCCACCGACCAATTGGAGGCCGTGGCTTCGGCATAACCGTTGTTTTCGGCGACGAACAGGCACGGCAGGTTCCACACCGAAGCCATGTTCATGGCTTCGAACACCGCGCCCTCGTTGGAGCCGCCGTCACCGAAGAACACCACGGCAACGCTGTCGGTGCCCTTCATCCGGGCCGCCAGCGCGGCGCCTACCACCAGTGGCGCACCGGCACCGACAATGCCATTGGCGCCGAGCATGCCTTTCTCGAAATCGGCGATGTGCATCGAGCCGCCCTTGCCTTGGCAGACGCCGGTCTTCTTGCCGTAGATCTCGGCCATCATCCCGTAGACATCCACGCCCTTGGCGATGCAATGGCCATGGCCACGGTGGTTGGAGGCGATGCAATCGTCATCGCCCAAGTGGGCCATGACGCCGGCGGCCGACGCTTCTTCGCCAGCATACAGGTGGACGAAACCGGGAATCTCGCCGGTGGCGAACTCCACGTGCAGGCGCTCTTCGAACGCGCGAATGGTGCGCATCACCTGATAGGCGTGCAGCAATTGATCGTGGCTGAGCGGTGTCGACATTTTTATTCTCCTGGGGTGTCTTCTTGAAGATTCAGAGGGTGTTGCGGGTGTTCGCGGCCAATGGCCAACAAACGCTGTTGCGCGGCGTAGGCCAGTACCGCGTTGACATCGATGCTCAGTGGGCCGCCGGCATCGAGGGTGACCGTGGGCCGGTCCTGCGCGTTGAATTCGATTTCCCGCTCGCCATCCAGGGCCAAGGTGCCGCTGGACAACGACAGCCCGTGGGCGATGCCAGGTTCCAAAGGACCGGCGGCGAGCACACCACACCCCTGCAACAGGCCGGGAGCCAGCGGCACCAGCAGCGCTTCGGGCGATTGCGGGTCCAGGCGCATCCAGGCCCCACCCGCGGCCTGGCGTGACACCGGGAACCACAGGCCGCACAGCGCCGACAGGCCGATGGATTGCGGTTCGGCGAAGGTCACGAATACTTCGGCCAGGTCCTGTGCCCGGCTGATGGCACGGGCGCCGACAAAGCGCAGCGGCGACACGGCGACGTCCACCAGGGCGACTTCGCGCAAACCACGTCCGGCATCGCAGACCAGCAGGCGCTTATTGCGACGCAAGCCGATCTGCGCCGGGATCCGGCCGCTGGCATACAACCCACCAGCCAACCCGGCACTGGTGGCCTCGCGCAGTTCGGGAAAGGCGTTGTTGGTGCCGGTGGACAGGGTCAGTAGCGGGATATCACCGACTTCAGCGGCGACGGCCTTGTGCGTGCCGTCGCCACCGAGCACGGCGATCAGCGCCACCTCGCGCTCGGCCATCTGACGCGCGGCGTTGCGGGTGTCTTCGACGGTCTGGCGCAGGGTCAGGTCCAGAAATTCCAGGGCCGGCCAATGACTGCTGCGGGCCTGACGGCTGTGGCTGTTCTTCAATACAGCGGCAGCCATGCCAATCATGTCGGTGGGCATCAACACCTGTTCGATGCCAGTGGCGCCGAAGGCGGCCAACAGCCGTTGGATCACCGAGACTTTGTCGGTGCTGGAAAACAGCCCGGCATTGGCGGTCAGGCGTCGCACGTCACGGCCCGAGGCCGGGTTGGCAATGATGCCCACGGTCAATGGCCGGCGACTCATGACGCCACCATGGGCGAGACAGGCACATGGCCTGGGCAGGAAAACAACATAGGCACCTCGGTTTTTATTATTGGAAGACCCGTCGGGCGGGTTCATGGGGATAGAGCAAGGCCGGTGCCAGTTGGGCCCCAAAGCCAGCAAATGCCCGAGCCAGAGCGCTCGGCGCGTAATAACCGACGAAACGAGCCCAAGCCCTGTGAGACGCGGCATGTCAGCCTGCACGAGGCGCCCGCGAGACAGTGAGACGTGGCGTCTCACACCTGCCCTGGCAGGCGACACGCTTGTCTGCCGACGGCGAACGGCGCTTAATGAGCGCACAACGATAAGAAGCTGAATCGGAGGCCCGTATGCTTTCCGCTCACTCCCGGGCGCATGTGGATTGCGTCAGCCGTGTACTGAAAAACGCGGACCAATTGCCACAACTGCCCGTTCCGGACCTGATCCTCGACTCCTGGCGCCGCTCCATGGAGCAACATCACCTGGACCCCGGTTCGCTGCAGGGCCCGCGCATCCTCTCCCAGGACGTGCTCAAGCAATGCCGCGAGCGCTCCGAGCTGTTCCTCAACATCGCCAGTGAAGAAGTGGCGCGCCTGCATGGGCGGGTGCGCGACGCCGATTACTGCGTGTTGCTGACCGATGCCCAGGGCCAGACCATCGACTACCGGGTGGAAACCACCATTCGCAATGACTGCCGCAAGGCCGGCTTGTACCTGGGCACCTGTTGGTCGGAAGGTGAGGAAGGCACCTGTGGCGTGGCGGCGGTGCTCACGGCCAAGGCCCCGGTGACGGTGCACAAGCGCGATCACTTCCGCGCGGCGTTCATTGGCCTGACCTGCTCCGCCGCGCCGGTGTTCGACCCGCAAGGCGAGTTACTCGGAGTGCTGGACGTCTCGGCGGTACGCTCGCCGGATGATCGACGCTCCCAACACCTGATCCGCCAGATGGTGGTGCAAAGCGCCCGGGAGATCGAACAGGCGTTTTTCATGAGCAGCGCCCAGGGCTACTGGGTGCTTCGCGCCCATCGCAACGCCGGCTACGTCGACAGCCAACCGGACTTCCTGTTCGCCTGGGACGACGACGGCCGCCTGCAGGCCCTGAACCCGGCTGCGCGCCATTACCTGCTGCAACACTATGGCCAATTGCCGCAACACATCAGCCAAGTGTTCGATCAGCAACTGCTGCACCGCGCACGGGACGAAAGCCTCTGCCCCCTCGATCACGCCCTGCATGGCCGCTTGAGCGCGCCGCGCCACCGGGCCAATCCGCGTCCCCGAATCGCGCTGACCCCTTGCGAGATCGACCCGCGCCTGGCCGACAGCCTGCGCCTGGCGGTGCGGGTCAAGGATCGCAACCTGCCAGTACTGATCCAGGGCGAAACCGGCTCCGGCAAGGAAGTGTTCGCCCGCCAGTTGCACCAGGCCAGTCAGCGCCGTGATCGCCCGTTCGTGGCACTGAACTGCGCGGCCATTCCTGAAAGCCTGATCGAAAGCGAGTTGTTCGGCTACGTCGCCGGGGCCTTCACCGGGGCCTCGGCCAAAGGTATGCAAGGTCTGTTGCAACAGGCCGATGGCGGTACGCTGTTCCTGGACGAAATCGGTGACATGCCACTGGCCTTGCAGACCCGCTTGCTACGGGTGCTGGCCGAGGGTGAAGTGGCGCCTCTGGGGGCATCGCGCCGCAAGGCCGTGGATATCCAGGTGATTTGCGCCACCCACCGCGACCTGGAGACGTTGGTTGCCGCTGGCGAGTTTCGCGAGGACCTGTATTTTCGTCTAGGCGGCGCCCGCTTCCAGCTGCCACCGCTGCGCGAACGCACGGATCGGCTAGCGCTGGTCAACCGCATTCTGGAAGAGGAATCGGCGCTGTGCGGGGGGGCCGTGCAATTGAGCGGCGCGGCCCTGGAATGCCTGCTCGGTTACCCCTGGCCGGGCAATATCCGCCAGTTGCGTCATGTACTGCGTTACGCCTGCGCGGTATGCGAAACCAGTGTGGTCCAGCTCAGCCATCTGCCCGAGTCATTGCACAGCACAAATCCCGCCATCCACCCGCCGGAGCCGAGCGCCAGCCCGGAACGCCAGGCTCTGCTCGATGCCCTGGTGCGCCATCGCTGGAAACCCACCGCCGCTGCCCGGGCCCTCGGAATTTCCCGGGCGACCCTGTATCGAAGGGTGCACCAGCATGGCATCGACATGCCGGGCAGAAGCCCGGCATGAAGGCCAAGGCTATCTTCGCGCCAACTCGTGACGCACGCATTGCTCGTAGTAAGTCTGCTTGACTGCGGCGGGCTTGAGGCGCGAGGCGCTGTTGTAGGTTTGTTCGGTGATGCCCATGGCGGTCATGCGCATCCAGGGCCGGGGAAATTTACGTACCTGCAGTCGCTTGCGGGCACCGTACAGAGTAATCCCGGAGAGCTTCGAGGCTTGTGCTCCCGCAGCAATGTCCGAACCCCAGCGGCACATCGACTGCTGGTTTTGCGTCAGCACCCTGGCCTGGGCCTCAAGCGAAACGGCAGCCAAGAGAAACGACGCCATGACCCACTTAGAAAATCGCATAGGTTTGTCGCTCAACTTTCTGAAATGAAAGAAGTTTGACGACATTAAGATGAGCAAGGGGCCAGCACCTGGCTGGAAAATATATGTGGCGAGGGCGCTTGCTCCCTCGCCACAGGTATCGGCTTGCCTTCGCCAACTGCGGTATCCGCCCCTCCAAGCGGCATACCGATCTAGAAATCGCCAGAAGATATATTCCTAAGATATTGAAATTGAATAGATTTAGTTAATTTATTGGTTCGCCTTCGCCTCCTGCAACAACTGCTGGATCACCTGCTCCTGCTCGCCATAGCGCCCTTCGCCAAAGTGGCTGTAGCGCACCTGCCCCTTGGCATCGATGAAGTAATGGGCCGGCCAGTACTGGTTGTTGAAGGCGCGCCAGATCGCATATTGATTGTCGATCGCCACCGGGTAGCCGATGCCCAGCTTGCGCACCTGCTCGCGCACGTTGTCGATGATCTTCTCGTAAGCGTATTCCGGGGTGTGGACGCCGATCACCACCAGTCCGTCCTTTTCATACTTCTTCGCCCAATCGTTCACATACGGCAGCGTGTGCTGGCAGTTGATGCAGTCGTAGGTCCAGAAGTCCACCAGTACCACCTTGCCCTTGAGTGACTCACTGCTCAGAGCTGGCGAGTTCAGCCATTGCACCGCACCGTCCAGCGAGGGCATGGTGCCTTGGGCTTCGAGGCTCGGCATGGAGGCTGCGCCGGCCTTGCTGACCACGTAATCGATAGCCTTGGGTACTTTCTCCAGCAGGCTCTGTTCCAAGGCTGCAGCGCCTTGGGAGGAGGTACTGGCCAACAGACGATTATCGACACCGGTGCCAATCGCCACGGCGACCAGCAATACCAGCGCTCCGGCACCCCGACGTAGCCAGGTGGTGATCGGCAAAGAGGGCTTCAGGCGGCCGACCAACCCGCGTCCGGCGAAGATCAATGTTCCCAGCGACAAGGCACTGCCCAGCCCATAGACGACCAACAGCAGACTGGTTTCGGCACTGGCGCCTTGCAGCATGGCCCCAGTCAGGATCACCCCGAGGATCGGCCCGGCGCACGGTGCCCAGAGCAGCCCGGTGGCGACACCGATCAGCAGCGCCCCGGCTGGCCCGGCCATCCGCCCAGCGCCGGCGTCGATCCGATTGCCCAGGCTGACCAGCGGCCGTGCCAGCCAGGTGCCGAATCGGCTGAAGATCAGCGACAAGGCGAACAGCACCATCACCCCCAAGGCAACCTGCCGGCCGATGCTGCTGGCCCGCAGAACCCATTCACTACTGACCACCGCCAGGCTGGATACCAGGGCAAACGTCAGCACCATGCCCGCGAGCGTCAGCAACACCGAGCTCGGCGAACGATTGGCCCGGGCGAACAGAAACGGCACCACGGGAAGAATGCAGGGGCTGAGGATCGTCAGGATCCCGCCGAGGAAAGCGATCAGAAGCATGGCAGCACCTCAATAGCAGACATTATTAGAAAGTAAATTCTTTTAAAACATGAAGTTATAAATAACTCATGAGATATTGGTTTCAGTTGTCGTCATGGCAATTGTCGGCAAACTTGCGGTAATCCAGCGCCTGCTTGCGGCCCGCTGAGTCCAGGTAGGTCATCCGGGCATTCACCACGCCGCAAGTCGGTGCAGCGTCTTCGCTGAGGGACAGTACTTTCTGGATATCAAGGTGGCTGCCGTAGGCATAGGTTTGCGCCTGGACGTCACTCTCGGCCCGAGCCGACAACGTGCAGATGTTCAGCGTGGCGAAAAGGCAAGCGGTGTAGATGGCTTTGGTGTTCATGGCACGGTCCTCGATTCATTCAATGGGAGTGTTTTCCTGCCGAGGCCTGTTGTGTTGCCTCGATGCACACCATTGAATGCCGCGCAGGTATCGCGTCTGTATCGAGCCAGGAGGCTTTTTGCATCGCTGTGTATCCGCCGCGCGCCAGATACACTGCAATACAAACCGCCGTGAGCCGGGCCGGCCGGCGCCTGTAGACTGATCACACAAAACGCCAAGGGGACTGGACACCATGGATCATGTCGATCACGTGTTGATAGTGGATGACGATCGCGAGATCAGAGAGCTGGTGGGCAACTACCTGAAAAAGAACGGCCTGCGCACCACGGTCGTAGCCGATGGCCGGCAAATGCGCGCCTTCCTGGAAACCACCCCGGTGGATCTGATCGTGCTGGACATCATGATGCCGGGCGATGACGGCCTGGTGCTGTGTCGGGAACTGCGCGCCGGCAAACACAAGGCCACACCGGTGCTGATGCTCACCGCCCGCAACGACGAAACCGACCGCATCATCGGCCTGGAAATGGGCGCCGACGACTACCTGGTCAAACCCTTCGCCGCCCGTGAGCTGCTGGCACGGATCAACGCCGTGCTGCGCCGTACCCGCATGCTGCCGCCCAACCTGGTGGTCACTGAAAGCGGCCGCCTGTTGGCCTTCGGCCGCTGGCGCCTGGACACCACCGCCCGCCACCTGCTCGATGGCGACGGCACCATGGTCGCCCTGAGCGGCGCCGAATATCGCTTGTTGCGGGTGTTCCTCGACCATCCGCAGCGGGTGCTCAACCGCGACCAGTTGCTCAACCTGACCCAAGGCCGGGACGCCGATCTGTTCGATCGCTCCATTGATCTGCTGGTCAGTCGTCTGCGCCAGCGCCTGCTGGACGATGCCCGGGAGCCGGCCTACATCAAGACCGTGCGCAGCGAGGGTTATGTGTTCTCGCTACCGGTGGAGATCCTCGAGGCGTCGGTATGAGGCTGGCGTTACATTGGCCGCGCACCCTGGCTTCGCGGTTGTCGCTGATTTTCCTGATCGGCTTGATCCTGGCCCAGGGCCTGTCGTTTGGCGCCCAGTACTACGAGCGCTACCAGAGCGCCAAGTCGACCATGCTCGGTAACCTGGAGACTGATGTCTCGACCTCTATCGCCATTCTCGACCGCCTACCGGCCGCCGAGCGCCAAGCCTGGCTGCCCAAACTGGTGCGGCGCAACTACGACTACCGGCTCGATGAAGGCCAGCCCGGCCAGCCGATGGACCTTGCCAACGCACCGGTGTCGGTGAGTTCGATCCAAGAGGCCATTGGCCAGGCCTACCCCCTGACCTTTACCGACATTCCCGGGCCGCAGAAGCACTATCAGGCGCATCTGCGCTTGGGCGACGGCAGTCCGCTGACCATCGATGTACGACCAGCGATGGTACCCCTCTCCCCTTGGTTGCCGGGGGTGTTGCTGGGGCAGTTGGCGCTGTTGATCGGCTGCACCTGGCTGGCCGTGCGCATCGCCGTCGGCCCGCTGACCCGGCTGGCCGGAGCGGTGGAAACCCTCGACCCGAACGTCCACAGCGTACGCCTGGATGAAAAAGGCCCGACTGAAGTGGTGCATGCCGCCAAGGCGTTCAATGCCATGCAGGACCGCATCGCCGCCTACCTCAAAGAGCGCATGCAACTGCTGGCGGCGATTTCCCATGACTTGCAGACCCCCATCACACGCATGAAGCTGCGCGCCGAATTCATGGACGATGGCGTTGAAAAGGACAAACTGTGGAGCGACTTGAGCGAAATGGAACACCTTGTGCGCGAAGGCGTGACCTATGCCCGCAGCGTCCATGGCGCCACCGAGGCCAGCTGCCGCATCAGCCTGGATGCGTTTCTCGACAGCCTCGTGTTCGACTATCAGGACACCGGGCAGGACGTGCAGTTGTCCGGGAAAAATGCCGCCGTCATCGACACCCGCCCCCATGCCCTGCGCCGGGTACTGGTCAATCTGGTGGACAACGCATTGAAGTTCGGCGGTGCTGCCCAGATCCAGGTGCAACTCGCTGACGACGGGCAATTGGCGATCCAGGTCTTGGACCGTGGCCCCGGCATCAATGAAGAGGAACTGGCCGAAGTACTCAAGCCGTTCTACCGGGTAGAAAGCTCGCGCAACCGGGAAACCGGCGGCACGGGACTGGGCCTGGCCATCGCCCAGCAATTGGCCCATGCCATGGGCGGCTCACTGACCTTGAGCAACCGCGACGGCGGCGGGCTGTGTGCCGAGCTGCGGCTCAGTCGCCAAACCCGGTAAGCCCATGATGGTGGGTCAGTCGACATCGATGCTCCTGACCCGACGCCATCGCGAGCAAGCTCGCTCCCACAAGGGGTTCTGTGGCGTATGCAAACTCTGAGACACCCAAAAACAACTGTGGGAGCGAGCTTGCTCGCGATAGCGGTAGGTCAGCCGACATGATCGCAACTGACACTACGCCTTCGCGAGCAAGCCCGCTCCCACAAGAGTTACCTCAACCCAAGCGGTGCTTCAACAGCACTTGGGCCCACCCTTGCCACCGTAACGGGCCTCCTGGCGTTCGCGGAAGAACGCCTCGTAGTCCATCAGCGGTTTGTCCGGGTGCTTGGTTTGCATGTGCTCGACGTAGTTGTCGTAGTCGGGCATGCCGACCATCAGGCGCGCGGCCTGACCGAGGTATTTACCGAGGCGACTCAAGTCATTGAACATCGTTGCAATCCTCGTTTCAGGCGTCCGGCACGGCCTGGAATGGCGCTTCTTTATCCGTGCGTTCCTTGGTGCCCCAGGCGGCGATGCCAACCTTGAGCGCGTAGAACAGGATGCTGAAGACCACGAACAGGAACAACACCGTCAGCGTTGCGTTGGTGTAGGCGTTGAACACCACGTGCTGCATCTGCTCGATGCTCTTGGCCGGGGCCAGGATCTGGCCGGCGGCCAGGGCATCGTTGTATTTGCGGGCCAGGGCCAAAAAGCCGATCGCCGGGTTGGCGTCGAACAGCTTGATCAGGCCTGCCGTGGTGGTGCAGATCAGCAGCCAGGCCGCTGGCAGCATGGTCACCCAGACGTAGCGCTGGCGCTTCATCTTGATCAGCACCACGGTGGCGAGCATCAGGGCGATACCGGCCAGCATCTGGTTGGAGATGCCGAACAGCGGCCACAAGGTGTTGATGCCGCCCAGCGGATCGATCACGCCCTGGTACAAAAGGTAGCCCCACATCGCCACACAACCGGCGGTGGCGATCAGGTTGGCCGGCCAGGATTCGGTGCGCTTGAGCGAAGGCACGAACGAGCCGAGCAAATCCTGCAGCATGAACCGCCCGGCACGGGTGCCGGCGTCCACTGCGGTAAGGATGAACAGCGCTTCGAACAGGATCGCGAAGTGGTACCAGAACGCCATGGTGTTCTCACCTGGCAGCACCGAGTGCAGGATCTGCGCGATCCCGACCGCCAGGGTCGGCGCACCGCCGGCACGGGCCAGCACGGTGGTTTCGCCGATGTCCTTAGCCACCGCTTGCAGCGCCTCAGGCGTGATGGCAAAGCCCCAACTGCTGACGGTCTGCGCCACGGCCACCACGTCCCCGCCGACGATCGCCGCCGGGCTGTTCATGGCGAAGTACACACCCGGCTCGATCACCGAAGCGGCGACCATGGCCATGATCGCCACGAAGGATTCCATCAGCATGCCGCCGTAACCGATGTAGCGGGCATTGACTTCGTTATCCAGGAGCTTGGGCGTGGTGCCCGACGAGATCAGCGCATGGAACCCCGAGACCGCGCCGCAGGCGATGGTGATGAACAGGAACGGGAACAGCCCGCCCTTCCACACCGGCCCGGTGCCGTCGGTGAACTGGGTCAGCGCCGGCATTTTCAGCTCGGGCATGGTGACCAGGATGCCGATCGCCAGGGCGACGATGGTACCGATCTTGAGAAACGTCGACAGGTAGTCCCGCGGCGCCAGGATCAGCCACACCGGCAGCACCGCCGCGACAAAACCGTAGCCGATCAGCATCCAGGTGATCTGGATCCCGGTGAAGGAGAAAGCCTTGGCCCAGACCGGGTCGGCGGCGATCTGCCCGCCCAGCCAGATCGAACCCAGCAGCAACAGCACGCCGATGAGCGAGATTTCCCCGATGCGGCCCGGACGGATGTAGCGCATGTAGATGCCCATGAACATCGCGATCGGGATGGTCGCCATCACGGTGAAGATGCCCCATGGGCTCTCGGCCAGGGCCTTGACCACGATCAGCGCCAGCACCGCGAGGATGATGATCATGATCAGGAAGCAGCCGAACAGCGCGATGGTGCCGGGGATGCGGCCCATTTCTTCACGGACCATGTCGCCCAGGGAGCGCCCGTTGCGGCGGGTGGACAGGAACAGGACCATGAAGTCCTGCACCGCACCGGCCAGCACCACGCCGGCGATCAGCCAGAGCGTGCCGGGCAGGTAGCCCATCTGCGCCGCCAGCACCGGCCCGACCAGCGGCCCCGCACCGGCAATGGCCGCAAAGTGGTGGCCGAAGAGGATGTGTTTGTTGGTCGGGACATAGTCCAGGCCATCGTTGTTGAGCACGGCGGGGGTGGCCCGACGCGCATCGAGTTGCATCACGTTGTTGGCGATGAAGAGGCTGTAGTAGCGGTAGGCGACCAGGTAGATGGCCACGGCTGCGACGACGATCCAGAGGGCGTTGATCGGTTCGCCGCGGCGCAAGGCCACGACACTCAACGCACAAGCTCCCAGAACAGCCACGGCAAACCAGGCGAGGTGTTTAACCAGACGGGTTGTCATTGCGTGTCTCCTGCCGATATCCAGTGGATTGCGGCGATTGTTTTTATAGTGTGCCCCGGCTATTCGGAGCCGGCCCAATATCCGTGGAAGTCGTCAATAAATAAATCCGCAGTACTACGTACGGGCTACCTACGTAGTTCTACGTAGAAACCCATCTCCTGTGGGAGCGAGCTTGCTCGCGATGGCGGTGCATCAGTCGCCAGCAATGCTGATTGAGCCGACGCTATCGCGAGCAAGCTCGCTCCCACAGGGTTCAAGCCTCATATCCGATAGGATTATTGAGCACGCCTGGGTTTGGCATATGATGCCCGCCATCCACCTCCCCGCCGCCGAACCCGGACAGGAGTACAGATGCTGCTCAAACACAAAATCGTCGCCCTCGGGATTCTGCCCCTGGTCCTGGCGATTGCTGTGATCTGCGCCTTGGTGATCTCACTCAATCGCCAGTTGGGCGATCAACAGGCGCAATTGATCGAAGACAGCATCCTGGCGAGCAAACGCGCCGAGTTGAAAAACTATGTCGAGATGGCGCAGAGCCTGATCGCCCCGCTGTACAACGACGGCTTGGGCGACGAACGCGCGCAGCAGCAGGTCCTGGAGGAGCTGCGCAAGCTCAGCTTCGGCATCAACGGCTATTTTTTCGTGTACGACCGCCAGGGCCGCAGCCTGATGCACGCCCGTCAATCGGAGCTGGTGGGGCAATATCTCTGGGACATGAAGGATCCCCACGGCCTGCCGGTGATCCAGGCGCTGCTCAAGAGTGCCGAATCCGGCGAAGGTTTCCAGCGTTATGCCTGGAACAAGCCCTCCTCCGGCCAGGTCACCGACAAACTCGCCTACGTGGTGATGCTCGATCGCTGGGGCTGGATGCTTGGCACCGGGATTTACCTGGAGGATGTCGAGCGCGCCACCCAGCAGGCCCGCGACGAGGTGGCCCAGGGCATCCACACCACCATGCAAGCCATCGCCGCCATCGCCTTAGTGGCGGTGCTGCTGGTGTTTGCCGGCGGCATGACCCTCAACGTCAGCGAACACCGCCTGGCCGACAAAAAGCTGCAGCGGTTGAACCAACGCATTGTCAGCCTGCAGGAGGAGGAGCGTTCACGGGTGTCTCGCGAGCTTCACGACGGCATCAGCCAGTTGCTGGTATCGATAAAATTCCAGTTCGAACTGGCCAGTCATGTGCTGGAAAATGGTCAGGAAAACGGCCTGGGTATCCTGAAAAACGCGACAGACCGCCTGGGCGAAGCCATCGGCGAGATCCGCAGCATTTCCCACGACCTGCGCTCTTCGTTGCTCGACACCCTGGGCCTGCCCGCCGCCATCGGCCAACTCGCGGCTGAGTTCCAGCAACGCAGCGGGCTTGAAGTGTCCTACAGGAGCAATGAATTCGATTGTCGGCTGGAAAATGGTGCACCGGTTTCGCTGTTCCGCATTGCCCAGGAAGCCCTGACCAATATCGAACGTCACGCCGGCGCGAAAAGCGTCGGCATTACCTTGTTCGGCTCCGGCCAGTCCTTGCGCCTGACGGTGGTGGACGACGGAATGGGCTTTAACGTCCCACAGGTCGAACGTGGCCATTCCGGCATCGGCCTGCGCAATATCCGCGAACGGGTCGAGCATTTTGGCGGACGGCTGGAAGTGACGTCAGTACCAGGGCGAAGCGAACTGGACATTTTGCTGCCCATGAACCTGTCGGCGACAGAAAGCTGATGCGCGCCCATTCCAACAAGAGCACCTGCCGATGAACCTCCCCCCTGCAATCCGCGTCGCGCTGGTCGACGACCATTCCCTGGTGCGCGATGGCATCAGGGCCCTGCTGTCCGTGATGCCCAGACTGGAGGTGGTCGGCGAAGCCGAGAACGGTGCGCAAGCGATCGAAATGGTCGGTCGCTGCCAACCGGACCTGCTGCTGATGGACATCAGCCTCAAGGACATGAACGGGCTTGAACTGACCCGCTTGCTGGGCAAGCAATACCCCAGCCTGAAGATCCTCATCCTCAGCATGTACGACAATTACGAGTACGTCAGCGAGTCCGTGCGATCCGGCGCCAGCGGTTATGTGCTCAAGAATGCGCCGTCGCGGGAGATCATCGCGGCCATCGAAGCCATCATCAGCGGCGGCACCTTCTACAGCGCCGAGATCGCCCAGCGCCTCGCCACCGACCAAAACACCGATAACGAGCTGACGCCGCGCGAAAGCCAGGTGTTGTACAAAATGGTCCAGGGGCTGAACAACAAGGAAATGGCCCGGGAACTGGACATCAGCGTGCGGACCGTCGAAACCCACCGCCTGAGCATCCGACGCAAGCTCAACATCGACAAACCCGCGGCGCTGGTGAAATACGCGAT
Source organism: Pseudomonas sp. Tri1 (assembly GCF_017968885.1). NCBI lineage: Bacteria > Pseudomonadati > Pseudomonadota > Gammaproteobacteria > Pseudomonadales > Pseudomonadaceae > Pseudomonas > Pseudomonas sp. Tri1. The sequence continues at coordinate 3,681,344 of NZ_CP072913.1, forward strand.
CGACCACGGAATCATTTCGCGTTGATATAGAAACCTGCTGTGGCGAGCAAGCTCCCTCGCCACAGGGGCCTGCGTCGCCGCTTATTTCGCAAACAGCTGGCTCATATCCTTGAACGCCTTGAATTCCAGCGCATTGCCACAAGGATCGAACAAAAACATCGTCGCCTGTTCGCCAACCTGGCCCTGGAAGCGGATATAGGGCTCGATCACGAACTCTGTGCCAAAGGACTTCAAGCGCTCGGCCAGGGCCTCCCATTCGGCCCAGCCCAGCACCACGCCAAAGTGCGGAACAGGAACGTCGTGGCCATCGACCGGGTTACTGTGCACGCTTTCCTGGGACGCCGTCTTCGGCTGTTCATGGATCACCAACTGATGACCGTAGAAATTGAAATCGACCCATTGCGCACTCGAACGACCTTCCGGCAGGCCGAACACATCAGCGTAAAAAGTACGCGCAGCGGCGAGGTCATAAACGGGAATAGCCAAGTGAAAGGGTGAAAGACTCATCAGGGCACCGGTCGCTTACGGAAAAGAGAGACAAAGCCTAACGTCACGCTCAAAACAATAAAATCAATATAAATTACTAAGAAACACAATTATTCTTTGTGAATGATCAAAGAACTGAAAACCCTTGTCGCCGTTGCCCGCGAAGGCACCTTCGCCGCTGCCGGCCATCGTATCGGCCTCACCCAGGCAGCCGTGAGCGCCCAAATGCAACGCCTTGAGGCCGAACTGGGCTTCGAGATCTTCGAGCGCAAGGGACGCTCGGCCCACCTGAACCGCAAGGGCCATCAGATCCTGGTGCAAGCCCAGGAACTGCTGCGCCAGTACGACAACCTGGGCTCTTCCAGCCTCGACACGCCGGCCAGCGTGCTGATGAACATCGGCGCCATTGCCTCAGTCCAGCGCTCATTTCTGCCGGCCGCCTTGGCGCGGTTCCACCGCCAAAGCCCGCAATGCCGCACGCGGGTGATTCCCGGTCTGTCGATCGAGCTGATCAACCTGGTGGACGCCGGCGAGATCGACCTTGCAGCCATCATCCGCCCGCCCTTCTCGCTGCAGAGCGATCTGCGCTGGAGCACCCTGATCCAGGAACCCTACCGCTTGATCGTCCCCCGCGATGTGCCCGGGGATGATTGGGCCGGATTGCTCGCCAGCCAGCCGTTCATCCGTTATGACCGCTCATCCTTTGGTGGCCGGCAGGTGGACCGCTTCCTGCGCCGAATGCCCATTACCCTGCGGGAGGTCTGCGAGCTGGACGAACTGGACGCGATCATCAAATTGGTGGAAAGGGGCGTCGGCGTTGCCTTGGTTCCCCAGACCGCGGCCCATCAGGACTGGCCTGCTGGAGTCCGGGTCATGGACCTGGGCTCCCACACCTTCCATCGTGATATCGGTCTCGTCCATCGCGCCCCACAAAGCTTGACCGAGCCAGTGCGGTTGCTCGTTGAGTTGCTGACCGAGCAAGCCCGCGACGGCTGACACGTGTGCTGCCCAGCCCTCCCCCGGACATCGATCAATCAAGGTAATAACCGGGTTGATCCAGGTCTGTCAGCAGGTCAGGCCCGCTTGGCGTCCAGCCTAGCAATGCCTGCGTGTGCCGACTGGACACGGCCATGTCCGCAGCGGCCATGTGCGCGAACCAGCCGAAGTGTTCGCGCTCGCGTGACTCCGTCGGCAAGCCCAGGCGACGTCCGAGCGCCTCGGCAATGGTCTTGAACGGTACGGCCTCGTCAGCGACCGCGTGGTACACCGACTGCGTCACGCCTTGTTCGAGCGCCAGGCGGTAGACCTTCGCCGCATCCAGCCGATGCACGCCAGCCCAGCAGTTGCGGCCCTCACCCAGGTAAGCCGAGACGCCCTTCTCACGCGCCAGGCGGATCAGGAGCGGAATAAACCCATAGTCGCCCAAGCCGTGGACCGAAGGTGCCAAGCGCACTGTGGCCACGCGCACACCGCGCTCGGTTAACGTTCGAGCGGCCACTTCGGATTTACGCGCAGACGCAGGGCTGGCCACTTCAAGCTCGACCGCGCCACGGGTCAGGCCTAACAAGCCCGAGGTGACCAGCAGTGGACGTGCAGAGCCTTGCAGCGCACTGCCCAAGGCCTCGATCACACGACGGTCCTGCTCGGCATTTTCGGCGAACCTGGAAAAGTCGTGATTGAACGCCGTATGAATCACCGCGTCCGACGCCAACGCCGCTGTCTGCAAGGCTTCGATGTCATCGAGGGTGGCGCGCAGGACCTTCGCGCCAGTGGCGGCCAGCCTGGCGGCCTTGTCCTCGGAACGGGCCAGCCCTGTGACCTGGTAGCCGGCACCGATCAAATCCTGGACCACCGCCGACCCAACCCAACCTGTGGCGCCGGTAACGAATACGTGCATGTGCAACGCTCCTACTCTGGAAAAAACTGAGATCGCGAACCTCTATAGCCTATGGACGGCTCAAGATTTGTATTGAACTTGTACCGCTTTCCCATCGGCTCGCCCCGTCAACAGCAACAAGGCCACCCCAAAGGACAGTGCGACAACCACGGCGCCGCCAAGATAAACAGCATCGATGCCCCAGCCACTGGCCAATACGCCGGCCAGCGGGCTGGTGATGCCCAGCGAGATATCAAGAAATGCAACATAGGCGCCCATGGCCAGGCTGCGGGTTTGCGCCGAAGCGCGCCGCACCGCTTCCACCCCGAAGCCTGGGAACGCGAGCGAATAGCCGAACCCGGTCAATGCGGCCCCCAGGTAGGCGACGAGCGCGGTGTCGGCTGCCCAGATCAGTAGCAAGCCGATCGCCTCGATGACGACACAGACCAACGCCACCTGCGCGCCACCCAGTTTGTCTGGAAGGTGCCCGAACACCAGGCGAGCACCAATGAACGCCAGGCCAAACGCGGTGAAGGCCAGCGAGGAATTGCCCCAGCCCCTGCTGGCGAACAACAGTGCGATGAACGCGGTAACGACCCCAAACCCGACACTGCAGAACGCCAGCCCCATGCCAGGGGCCCATACAGTGCCCAGCACTTTGTAGAAAGGTGTGCGCCGGGTCGCCGTGGGGGCGACAGCGGCGACATTGGCAACGACCATCAGTGCCAGCAACGGGATGAATACCGAGCTCACGGCAATGCCTGTGAATCCCCACAGGGCATTCAGGAAAACGCCGGCCGGCGCACCCAAGGCAAAAGCGCCATACATGGCGATGCCATTCCAGGCCATGACCTTGCCTGCATGTTGCGGCCCGACCAAGCCAATGCCCCAGCCCAGTGCGCCGGTGACGATCAAGCTTTCGCCCATAGCCAGAATGACTCGGCCCAAGAGCAGCAGCCAGACTGAAACCACCGGCACATCGACGAACGCCAGGGAAGCCAGGTACACCAGGCCGGAACAGGCCGCCGTCACCAAGCCGGCAATCACCGCACGCTGGGTGCCGCGGATATCCGCGAAGTTGCCGGCCCAGGATCGCGACAGCAGCGCTGCGGCAAATTGCGCACCCACCACCAGGCCTATCACCAGCGTGCCCATGCCCAACGTGTCGTGCAGATGCAAGGGCAAGACGGGCAGTTGCATGCCTATTGTCAGGAAGCCGATGAACACCGTCAGGGCCAGTGGAAGCAGCTTGAACACCGGATTGGCGCCGTCGTTTCCATAGGTCGCCGAAGAAGCAGGATGCGTATGTTTGTGAGTCATGAGAGTCATACCAAGGGAAGTCGTTGAATGCCGTTTGGGGGACGACTAAAATGCGATCAATTCGTCGCATTCAGAATACGAATACTTCGTCGCGTTTTCTATTCGCATTCCCCCTACAAGGTCCATCCCTCCATGTCCGAGCGCTCAGGCCCACAGATTTCCTCGAGAAAACAACCCCGGCAGGCACGCTCGACCGAACTGGTTTCAGCCGTTCTACAAGCCGCTGTTCAGGTTTTGGCAACGCAAGGCGCACCACGATTCACCATGGCGCGCGTGGCCGAGCGAGCTGGCGTGAGCGTCGGTTCGGTGTATCAGTACTTTCCGAACAAAGCGGCGATCCTGTTCCGCCTGCAAAGTGATGAATGGCGCCAGACGTGCGACATGCTGCGCAATATCCTTCAAGACCATGGCAAATCGCCCTTCGAACGGCTGCGCACACTCGTGCATGCGTTTATCCAATCGGAATGCGATGAGGCGCTGATCCGCGTCGCGCTCAACGACGCCGCGCCGCTTTACCGTGACGCTCCCGAGGCGCAGGAGGCCAGGGCTTCGACGGAACAGGCGATGGAGCTCTTCATGCAAGAGGTGCTGCCCAAGGCAGCGGCGCAACACCGAGCACTGGCCGCCGACTTGATCACCACGACGCTCAGTGCCGGCGGCAAACAGTTTTCGGCTACGCCTCGCTCATCTGCGCAAATTGAACAATATGCGCAGGCAATGGCCGATATGTTCTGTGCGTATCTGGCCAGTCTTGAACAGCCTCAAGCCTCATCGCCTATGGCTTGATCGGGGTGAGGATGCTCGCTCAGGACTCAACTTCAGTCTGCCTGTCGAACCGATGTGGCAAACCATCCGCCACCGTCCGGTTCCGCCCTGCTCGCTTGGCCTGGTAGAGCAAGGTATCGACACGTTTGTACAGCCCCTGCCAGGTTTCCTCGGGGCCGAGACTGCCGACGCCAAAGCTCGCGGTGACCGGCCCCACAGCGTCCAACGTGATGCAACCACCGTGCTCGATGGCCATTCTCAAGCGTTCCGCGCACTCATGGGCTTCCCGGGCATCGGTGTCCGGCAAGAGCACGGCGAACTCCTCGCCGCCGAGTCGACCGACGATGTCTCGTTTGCGCGCCGAAGCACGCAGCAGTTGCCCAACCTCGCGCAGGACGTTATCGCCCACGTCATGACCGTGGGTGTCGTTGATGTTCTTGAAATTGTCGATGTCACACAGTGCAAGCGACGTCGTGCCACGCCGATTCCTCCTCAGCAGCATCGACACCTGGTCCTCGAAGCCGCGCCGGTTCAAGACGCCGGTCAACGGGTCGAAATCGCGCTCGCGCCGCAAGTCATCGATCACATCGGCAATGGCAGCGGCGAGAATCGCAAAGGCCAACGCAATGCCGAGCACAGCCAGGGACAGTTGGAGGGCCTGCCAGAACACCGAGTTGGCGAAAGTAACCCGGTCGACAGGGCTCGAAAGCCCGGCGGTCAACAAGGTCCGCGGAAAGAAATGCAAGGCGAAGATCAGCAACACCCAGAACAGCGCCTTGTCGACGAGTCGGCCGCGCACCAGCAGTCTGAGCTTGAGCGCAGCCACCAGCAGAATCGCGCCATAACCGAAGTTCTGGATGTAGATACGCGCAAGGAGGCTTCGGTCAATATAAAAGAACCAGGCCAACGCCAGCGTAATGAGGCACACCACCGCAACATCCAGCCGCCAACCGAAGCGTTTCTGCGAGCGCAGCAAAATGCCTTCGGCCGCCGCCAGGACCGCCGAGGTATACAGTGCGCCGGATACAACGGCATTGGGCCCGATCCCGGGTGGCAAGCCGAAAATCTGAGAGAGCGCGCCACACGTGAACAGGCCACAGCCGCCGGCCAGGAGCAGCAGATAGTCGCGTTTTTTGTCAATAAGCCACGCGCAGACGAATGCGCCCCCGAAGACCGACAAGATCCCCGGGACCATCAACATAAGTGTAATTCTGACGACTGATCCGTCCATTGGAACTGGCTCTCGCCGATCAAAGTGTGCAATTGGCCATGATGACAGAGCTGCGGGAAGGAAACCTGTGAAGTTTGATGAACTCGCTCCTGGCGGCGAGCTCCACGACCGCCCGTGACAGCCTGCGAACACTTTTACTACACTGGCCCGCCTTGTCCCCTTCCCTTGCGAGACGTCCCCTCCATGAAAATCATAATAAGCACGATGACGATCTGTGGCCTGCTGGCGCTCTGCGGCAACGCCTTGGCGGAACCTGCGCCCTCGCATCTGGACCAGGTGCTGCAACGCGGCGAACTGAAGGTCTGCACTACTGGCGACTACAAGCCCTATACCTATAAAGCTGAAACCGGCGAATACGAAGGCATCGATATCGACATGGCGCGCTCGCTGGCCACCAGCCTGGGCGTCAAGGTGCAATGGGTGCAGACCACCTGGAAAACCCTGATGCCGGACCTGTTGGCGGAAAAATGCGACATCGCCATGGGTGGTATTTCAGTGACCCTGGAGCGCCAGAAGAAAGCCTACTTCAGCACCACCCTGGACGTGGATGGCAAGATCCCGCTGGTACGTTGCGAAGACCAGGCGCGCTACCAGACCATCGAACAAATCAACCAACCTTCGGTGCGCCTGGTGGAACCGGCCGGCGGCACCAACGAAGCTTTCGTCCGGGCCTTCCTGCCCAAGGGCCAGCTCAACTTCCACGACAATGTGACCATCTTCCAGGAGCTGCTGGACAAGAAAGCCGACGTGATGATCACTGATGCATCGGAAGCGCTCTACCAGCAAAAACTCAAACCCGGCCTGTGCGCCGTCAACCCGAGCCGCTACCTGCAATATGGCGAGAAGGCCTACCTGCTGCCACGGGACGACACCACTTGGAAAATGTACGTCGATCAGTGGCTGCACCTGAGCAAGGCAAACGGCAGTTATCAGAAGGTCATTGGGCAGTGGTTGGCGGTTCCGGGCGCTCAGTAACCGTTCGAGAAGAAACACAAATCCCTGTGGGAGCGAGCTTGCTCGCGATGGCGTCAGTTCAGCAGCATCGATGCTGACTGAAACACCGCCATCGCGAGCAAGCTCGCTCCCACAGGTTGAACTGCTTGAGGTCTGATTCAGCGTCAGACCTTGATTATCGACACTTCAACTCACTGCGCCGCCCGCACCTTGGCGATTTCGGCGTACATCATCTTCACCAGCTCGCCATCCAGGGACTTGGCGAACTTGTCGATCACCGGCTGTACCCGCTCGCGAAAACGATCTTTCTCCGCCGGGGTGATTTCGTTGACGGTCATCGCGCCGGCCAGGGTGGCTTTGGCCTTGTCCATGCTCGCCGCGGTGACTTCACGCTGGAATTGTTGCGCCTCGGTTGCCGCCTGGCGAATCATCGCTTTTTCATCGTCGTTGAGGCGATTCCAGGTTTTCTGGCTGATGATCAACGACTGCGGATTGAAGATGTGTCCCGTCACGGAAAGGTACTTCTGCACCTCGTAGAACTTGTTGCCTTCAATCACCGTGAAAGGGTTTTCCTGGCCGTCGATGGTGTGCTGCTCAAGGCCCGTATAGACCTCGGGGAACGCCATCGGCACCGGGTTGGCCCCCAGGGCGGAGAAAGTTTCCAGGTAGATCGGCGACTGGATGACGCGAATCTTCAAGCCTTGCATGTCCTCGAGCTTGGTCACCGGATGCTTGCTGTTGGTCAGGTTGCGAAAGCCCAGGTCCCAATAACCCAGGCCCACCAAGCCTTTGCTATCCAGCTGTGCCGCCAGTTTCTGGCCGACCGGCCCATCGATCACCGCATGGGCTTCTTCAGCGTTATTGAACAAAAAGGGGAAGTCGAGCATTGCATAGTCCGGTGCCTGGGCCGCCAGGATGCCGGAGTTCAGTACAGTGATATCCAGCGTGCCGCCTTGCAGGGCTGACACCGTTTGCACGTCGCCGCCCAAGGTACCGCCGGGGAACAGGCGGACCTTGATCTTGCCGCCGCTCTTCTCGCTGAGCAGGTCGGCGAACTTCTGCGCGCCCTGCCCTTGTGGATGCTCCTTGACGTTCTGGAACGCGAATCGCAGGGTACGTTCGCGGATTTCATCGGCGTGACTGGCCACGCTCCCCAGCAGCAACCCCGTTGCACACGCCCCAGCCAACAGGGTTTTCATCAGTTTTCGCATATCACTCTCCGATCATTATTGTTTTTCAAGTCGAGCTACTACGCTTGCACCGGCATCAGCCGGTGAAGAATTTCAATGGCCCCATGACCAGTTGCGGGAACAGCACCAACAGCAACAGCACTACAAACTGCGCCAGCATGAATGGCCACACGCCGCGGACGATTTCCTCGAAGTCCAGCTTGGCCACCCCACACACCACATTGAGCACCGTACCCACGGGCGGAGTGATCAGGCCGATAGCGGTGTTGATCAGAAACAGCACGCCGAAGTACACCGGGTCGATACCCGCCTGGATGACCGCAGGCATCAATACCGGAGTGAGAATAAGAATGGTCGGGGTCATGTCCATCACCGTTCCGACCAGGATGATCAGCACCATCATCACCAGCAGCAAAAGGGTCTGGTTGTCCATGAAGGGCGCCAGCAATTCGGCCAACTGGCCGGGCAGGTCCGCGATGGTCACCAGCCACGATGAAACCATGGCCGCCGCCACCAGCAGCATCACCACCGAGGTGGTCTTGGCCGAGGACAGGATCACTTCATACAGCTGGCTGACTTTCATTTCCCGGTAGATCACCAGGGATACGAACAACGAATAGACCGCCGCGACCACCGCTGCTTCCGTGGGAGTAAAGATGCCGAATTTAAGCCCCAGGATGATGATCAAGGGCAGGCCCATCGCCCAACTGCCGTCGAGCAACGTGCGCAACACTTCGGCGCGGGAACGCTTGGGCGGCGTCTCGACGTTCTCGCTGCGAGAGATGTACCACCAGGCCAAGGCCAGCGAGGCACCCAGCATCAACCCCGGCACGATCCCGGCGAGGAACAGCTTGGAAATCGACACACCGGAAGCCACGCCAAAGACAATGAAGCCGATGCTCGGCGGAATGACCGGTGCGATGATACTACCGGCGGCGATCAGCCCCGCCGAGCGCCCCCGGTTGTGTCCGGCCAGCACCATCATGGGCACCAGCAACGCCGCCAGTGCCGCGGCATCGGCCACGGCCGAGCCGGAGAGCGACGCCAGCAGGCAGGACGCAATGATGGCCACGTAACCGAGACCGCCACGCTTGTGCCCCACCAGAGCCATGGCAATGTTGACGATGCGCTTGGACAGGCCGCCGACATTCATGATTTCGCCGGCCAACATGAAAAACGGTACCGCCATCAACGGAAAGCTGTCGGCGCCATTGAGCAGGTTCTGGGCGATGATTTGTGCGTCAAACAGATCCAGATAAAACATCAGCGCCACGCTGACCACCAGCAAGGCGAACGCAATGGGTATGCCCAGCGCCATGCTGCCCATCAACGACCCGAGGAAAATAACCAGCGTCATGGACGAGTACTCTTGATGGAGTTATGGGCGATCACCTCGGCGGCGTCGTTGTCCTGGACCATGACCAGTTCGTCATCCCCCAGCTTGCCGGACAGCGCCAGATAGAGTTCGTAGATCAGGATCGGCGCGGCGCTGGCGCCGAACACCAGGCCGGCGGCGTAGAACAGGGCCATTGACAGGCCTGAGGCTGGCGCGACCACCTTCAGGTTGATCAACGCCTGCTGCCAACTGCCACTGAAGATCAGCCAGCAGATGTACAACATCAGTAGATGTCCGATGACCAGGCACCCGCGCTTGCCGGCCGGCGGCAAGCGCTTGACCAGGCTGTCCATCCCCAGATGAGCGCGGTCCTTGAGCGCTACCAGCGCACCGAGAAAAATCATCCAGACGAAAAACCAGCGCGACAGCTCTTCCGACACACTGATGCCGGAGTTGAAGGCATAGCGCAGTACCACATTGCCAAATACCAGCACGATCATGGCGATCATGCACAGCACGATCAGTAGCTTCAGCAGCTTGAAATACAGATCAACGACTTTTGCCATCTTGAAGACCTCTCGGATTGTCGAGTGCCGGGTTCCAACCGGCGCGAGTAAACGGCAACGGTGGCCGCTATCGAATCCGAATAGAGGTATTGCGAGAGGCTCCAGGCCGGGAGCAACAGATCGAGGGAAAGGCGTTGGGCGTTTGCAGATAGGTGCGCATGAGGTATTCCTCTGTTTTTTATTATGGTCTTGGCAATGCGTCGCAAGACGTATGGCAGCTAAAATGTACCAACCGGTTAGTTCGGTCAATATCCCCGAGGCTAACGTATGACAAAGCGTGCGATTATCGGCTACAGGGGCGATAGGACTTTGAGCGGAATTCTGGCGATGCAAGAAGGCGCTACCATCACTTGTTCTAATTAAGAACCATGCTGCTTATAAGCCCGAACAATGTGCATAACCGTAGAGTTTTTTTAAATAAAAACTCAAATTAAATTGAACTTTCACATAGTTGTAAGACTTGGCACCCAAGTACTAAGGCATGACCAGAGCATGACAATATCCAGGCGTCATTCTAATGGCTAGCTAATTTCCTACATAAACATTGGCGCCACCTGTCAAAAAAATGTCGCCACTCCCCACAACCTGGAAAAAACGTCCAACCTCAACTCAAAAAAAACTAAAAATCCTTATTAATCAAAGAGTAATAAAATATAAAAATCGCCTAAACACTCCTCTCTCTCGCCATTAACAAGTTCTTAAAAAAAATATTATTTAAACTTCACATATAAAACTTTGCAGCAACGATCTTTGATGTTATTAATTTGACGGATCAGATCGCAAGATGCCACTACGTCACTTTCTGTGCATGTAGCCGTTTTTGCCTGATATCGGATCCAATCAACTTAACCGCTTGCTTGCCCAACACATTATTTGTGCTTGGACGGCTGTTGTGCGGCGCAGAAAACTGCGCGAGGAAGGGCGTCATCGCTATTCAAGACTCACGGATCAAGGTCCTCTCGATCTTCGGTACCCGTCCAGAAGCCATCAAGATGGCGCCTTTGGTCAAGGCCCTTGCAGCCGAACCCGGCATTGAGTCCTTGATCTGTGTCACCGGCCAGCATCAAAGCATGCTCAAGCAGGTGCTGGATCTGTTCGATCTCAAGGCTGATTTCACCCTTGACGTGATGACGCCGCACCAGACGCTCAACTCCCTGACCGCTGCGTTGTACAGCGCCATCGACCCGGTACTGGAGCAGACTCGGCCGGATCGGGTACTGGTCCATGGTGATACCACTTCGGCCATGGTGGCTTCGATGGCAGCGTTCCATCGGCGTATCCCCGTGGGTCATGTGGAGGCCGGGTTGCGCACCGGTGATATCTACAGCCCATGGCCGGAAGAAATGAACCGTCGTTGCATCGACCTCAGTGCCGACCTGCTGTTTGCACCTACCGGGCAATCGCGCGACAACCTGCTCAATGAACGCCTGCAGGGTCGCTGTCTGGTGACGGGCAACACCGTCATCGACGCACTGCAAATGACCGCCCGACGCATCGATGAAGATGCACAACTGCGTGGCGAGCTGGACCAACAATTCCCGTTCCTGCAAACCGGGCGCAAGCTGCTGCTGGTAACCGGTCACCGCCGGGAAAACTTCGGCGAGGGCTTCCTGGACATCTGCAAGGCCCTGCGCCACCTGGCCCAGCGTACGGATATCCAGATCGTCTACCCAGTACACCTCAACCCCAACGTGCTGGGGCCGGTGACCGAGCAACTGGGCGACCTGCTCAACGTACACCTGATCAAGCCTCTGGATTACCTGGCCTTCGTGCGCCTGATGCAACACGCCCACGTCATCCTCACCGACTCTGGCGGTGTGCAGGAAGAAGCGCCGTCCCTGGGCAAGCCCGTGCTGGTGATGCGCGACGTCACCGAACGCCCCGAAGCCGTAGCCGCGGGCACCGTGCGCCTGGTGGGCACTTCCCCAGCCTCGATCATCGCCGGTGTGGACGCACTGTTCGACGATGGTGCTTTGTGGCGTCGTGCTTCCCAGGCCGCCAACCCTTATGGCGATGGCAAGGCCAGCCAACGCATCGTCGATACCCTGATGGGCCGCCCTGTCAGCGATTTTTCCGTGGGCCAGGCACATTCGTTCCAGGCGTTGGCGCACGCGCCAATGTCCGCGCCCCACGAGTTGCTCGCCGATTTCACCTCATAACCGCTACCCACCCTTATCAGATCGAGATTTGCCTGAATGAAGCCTTCCGTTGCCATCCCTACGGGCGCGCTCAGCGCCCTTGCCTGTGGCCTGAGCCTGCTCGCGCTCATGCCAACCTTTGCCCTGGCTGCGGATAGCCCGCTCACCCAGGCAATCCATCGACTCAACGCCGACACCCGCCAGGAGCGTGAGATTCGCTTGAGCGACCTGGGCATCACTGCGCCGATCCTGCTTGGCGCCAGCGACGCTCGACGCGAACTGTATTTACCGGTCCCAGCCGGCGTGACCCTTGACGATGCGACGCTGCAACTGGACGCCAGCTATCTCAACGGCGAAGGCGGCCGCAACACCATGCTGCTGTCGCTCGATGGGTATCCGGTACGAGCCGAGGGGCTCAGCGAGGCGCAGGGCGATGCCAGCCTCAAGCTGGGCGTAGACAAGGCTGCACGTGACAACGGCCTGGTGCGCCTGGGCATTGCCTGGTCCTCGGTCGTCCCCCGGCCATTGTGCGAAGACGATCGGGTCATCGGCAACGTGTTGCGCATTCAACCCGATACGCGCCTGAACTACAGCTACGACGCCAGCCAATTGCAGGATGTCGGCACCGCCTGGACGACACTGCCCACCAACCCCGGCATCCTCGTCGCGCCAGGCTCGTTGTCGGCCGGCAGCTATGATGCCGCCTGGCGATTGGGCGTGGCCTTGGAACGCATCGGCAAACACAGCCGTATCCTGCCCTTCCCTGCCGTGCAGGACAGTGTCGACCTGAGCGGTCTGCGCGTCCCCGCCGAGCTGTTGAACATTCCAGCCTTCGCCAGCCTCAACGGCAAAGGCCCGCATACCCTGGCCAACGCCGCCGAAATCGGCGCCCTGCTGATGCTCGGCCAGGCGCCAAACGTACAGGCCGACCTGGCCATCAACGACCCACAACTGCTCAAGGCCATCAACCAATCGCTGGATGCCTTGCAGAGCCAGGTCCAGAGCGTCGACGCAACAGCGGCCAGTGCATTGACCCAATGGCGCGATCAGCACGTCAACGTCGCCCTGGCCAGCGCCGGCACGGATAACGTGCGCCTGGCCCTGCTGGGCACGCGCCCGGTGCTGGTCATCGCCCCGGATGCGACCGGCAAAGCCTTGTCCTTACTCGGTTCGGCGTGGAACAAACTGGCGCGCAGCCGCCAATTGACCGTGACCGAAGCGCAAACGCCGTTGAGCGACGATGGTCGCGTGGCGCTGGCGCGTTTGGGCGGCGCCTCTGGCACATTCGACGTAGCCTCGCGCTTCGACTGGAGCACCTCGTTTCCCCTGGGCAGCGTGGCGTATGACGGCCGCCTGCCTGTGACCGCGGTGGTGGATGTATCCGCAGCGCCAGGTGCTTCGCACACCCCGCCCGTGGCCTCGCTGTACTTCAATGATTTCCTGATCGGTGCGCAACAGTTGACCACCGACGGTGAGCCGCAACGCATCCAGGCGCATATCCCCCGCTACGCCCTGGGCTCGAAAAACGTCTTGCGCGTCTCGTTCCAACGCCAGCCGGTCAGCGACCGTTGCCTGGAGACGCCGCAGGCCTTCCCGGTAGCGGTCCTGCCAACCAGCCATATCGTGCTGGACAAAACCTCGCTGGATGACGATTTCGCCAGCATGGCTGCACGCTTCGCCGTCGACACTCAGGTGCTCGTTCCCCAGGCCTACCTTGACCATCCGGCCAGCAGCCTGGCCCAAGTGATTTCGGTGGCCGATGCGGCCGGTGTCTCGCCGCTGCGCGCGCAGTTGAAGGTCAGCGCCGATCCAAAAGCCGTCGTCAGCCCGGACAAGGCTTTCCTGGCTTTCGAGCTGCCCCTCAAGGACGCCAAGGAAGCGGTCCAGGTCGACGAGCAGGGTCACCTGCGTATCAACCATAAAGACCAGGTGATGCTGGATGTGCAGCGCCTCAACCAACTGGCTTCACTGCAAGTGGTGCAGACCTCGGGCCAGCACGGCCTGGTCTATCGGACCCTGGGCAGCCAGCCACCGGGCCTGGCCAAGCCGGTTGTGCTGACGCGTGGCGACGTGGCGATTCTGGGCGACAGCGGTGCCGTGGCAATCTTCGATACCCAGGACCCCAGCGGCAGCCAGTTGATCGGCCAGGAAGAACCCAAGGGCCTGGATGCCTGGCGTAAACCTTCACTGCTCTGGCTGATTCCAGGTGGCATTGCCTTGTTCCTTATCTTGTTGCTGGCTGGCCGTATCGCCCGTCGCAATCGCCAGTAACGGTAACCTTCGATGACGTCGCTTTATTGGCCCTATTGGCTGGCCCATTACTATAACTACCTGGAAGCCGCGACCATTGTGGTCGCGGTACTGATCCTGATCTCCAGCCTGGACGATCTGATCATTGACCTGTGGTACTGGTCTCGCCGCCTGTACCGCAAGTTCACCGTGGACCGCAAATACCGGCCGCTGACCGTCGAACAACTGTTGGCCCGGGACGAGCAGCCCTTGGCGATCATGGTGCCTGCCTGGCTGGAATACGACGTCATCGCGCCGATGATCGAAAACATGGTCTCGACGCTCGACTACCAGAACTATGTGGTCTTCGTCGGCACTTATATCAACGACCAGCGCACCATTGACGAAGTCGAGCGGATGCGTCGGCGCTACAAACAGCTGCACCGCGTGGAAGTCCCCCATGCCGGGCCGACCTGCAAGGCCGACTGTTTGAACTGGGTGATCCAGGCGATTTTCCTGCACGAGAAGACCCATGGCATGACCTTCGCCGGCGTCGTGTTGCACGACAGCGAAGACGTGCTCCACCCGTTGGAACTGCGCCTGTTCAACTACCTGTTGCCGCGCAAGGACATGATCCAGTTGCCGGTGGTGTCGTTGGAGCGCAACTGGTACGAATGGGTGGCGGGCGTCTACATGGACGAGTTTGCCGAATGGCACGGCAAGGACCTGGTGGTGCGTGAAAGCATGACCGACACCGTGCCCTCGGCCGGCGTCGGCACCTGCTTTTCTCATCGTGCCTTGCGGGTACTGGCTGGCGAAACTGAAAACCAGCCGTTCAACACCGACAGCCTCACCGAGGACTACGACGTCGGCGCGCGGCTGGCCAAGGTTGGCATGAACGCGATCTTCGTGCGTTTCCCGGTGCAATTCCGGGTGCTGCGCAAATCCTGGTTCCGCAAACCCTATGAATCGACCCTGACGATGCCGTTATGCGTGCGGGAGTTTTTCCCCGATACCTTCCGCACCGCATTTCGACAAAAGGCACGCTGGACCCTTGGCATCGGCCTGCAAGGTTGGGAACAGATGGGATGGAATGGCTCGCTGGCCAATCGATACCTGCTGTTTCGCGACCGCAAGGGTGTCGTGACTGCGTTCATCAGCATCATTGCCTACGTGATCCTCGTGCAGCTACTGGGCCTGATTATCCTGCGCAACAGTGGCTTGTGGAACGTCAGCTTCCCAACGCCCTTTGAAACCAATGGCGTGATCAAATACCTGTTGCTGGCCAACGGCGTCGCCCTGGCCTGGCGCATCCTGCACCGCTATTACTTCACCACCGTGCTGTACGGCTGGCAGCACGGTTTGCTGTCGATCCCGCGCATGTTGGTGGGCAACTTCGTCAACTTCATGGCTGCCTCCAGGGCCTGGCGCATGTTTCTGGTGGGCAAGGTGATGAACCGCAAGCTGGTCTGGGACAAGACCATGCACGACTTCCCTTCCACCGACCTGGTTGCCACCGCTCCGCGTCGCCTGGGCAGTGTGTTGCTGTCCTGGCAGGCCATTACCGACACCCACCTGCAAAGCGCCCTCGACGAACAGCAGTCGCGCAACGTGCCGCTGGGTCGGATCTTGCTCAATAACGGCTGGCTGGACGATGAAACCCTGGCCGAAGCCATCGCGTTCCAGAATGACCTGCCTCGGGTCTTCGACGTGGCCGAAAAAGCCGCAGCCTCAAGCTCGTCACTGGACAGCGAATTTGCCTTGCGCTGGCGGGCCATTCCCTTGGGACGCAATGGTGAAGGCCGTGAACAGATCGCCGTCGCCAACCCGCTTTCCGACGAAGGCTTGCAGCAGGTCAGCGCCGAATTGGGCAGCGAGCCGGTGCAACTGATCGCCCGGGAAAGCGAAATTCTCGCATTGTTGCGCCAACTGCCGGAACGCAACGGCCACGCCGTACCCAATGCCAGCGCACCACTGCTGGGTGACTTGCTGATTGAAATGGGCCTGCTCGATCGCGACCAGTTCAGCCGCGCCATGTTGCAGTATCGGCCGCAGCACCATGGCCGGATTGGCGATTACCTGGTCGACAGCGGCGTGCTGCCCCGGGCCACTATCGAACAAGTGGTGGCGCGTCAGCACAGCCTCTACCCAATGGAGCTCCCGGCATGAACCGCCCCCTTCTGACCCTCTTGGCCACGGGGCTGAGCCTGATCCCGGTGCTTGCGCCGGCCGAGACGTTGCCCCTGCCATTGACCGGTCCGGCCTACACCGCCGCCAACGAAGCCTACAGTGCCTACGAGCGCAAGGATTACGACCTGGCCATCGCCAAGGCCCGCGAAGCCCTGCGCCAGCGCGCCGACGTGACACGCCTGAACACGCTGATCGAGTTGGCCGAACGGGACAAGAAACTACGCGATCAACCCCAGACCGCTACGTCATCGCGCGCCGCCTCGCCGGCACCGGGCTTCGTTGCTGCGTCCCAGGGGTTCAAAGCCTATGATCGCGAACAATTCGACCTGGCCGCGCAATCGGCCCGCAAGGCCATCGCTCAGGCCCCCCGTCGTCGCGAGTATCGATTGCTGCTGATCGATTCCTTGCAGCGCCAGCAACACTTGGAAGAAGCCGACCAGGCCACCACCGATGCCCTGCAAGCCTTCGCCAGCGACAAGACGCTGTTGATGCGTCGCGCGGCGATTCGCCGTCAATTGGCGGTACCGTTGGCGACCCAGGGCTACCGCGCCCTGGAGCAAGGCAATACGGCCCTGGCCGTGGACCAGGCGCGCAAAGCCGTGGCCTGGGCTGCGGAAGTTCCCGCCAACCAGCAACTGCTCATCAGCGCCCTGCTCGCGGCCAAGGATTACCCCGCTGCCGAACAAGCCGCTTCGAACGCACTGGCGCTGGACGACAGCAAGACCGCTCCGTGGATCCTGCGCAGCTATGCTCGCGAGCGTCAGGGCAAGACGCAGGCGGCCCAGGTCGACCTGAACCGTGCCCAGACCCTTGCCGGCGTATCGGCCAGCGAAATTCGCGACATCCGTCTCTTTTCCGTCGATGCCGCGCTGGCCCGAGGCGAGCCTGAGCAGGCGCTGGGGCAATTGCAAACCCTGGGCAGCGACGACAGTGATGAAGTCACCCGTCGACAAGCCGTCGCCCACAGGGCGCTGCGAAAGAAAACCCAAGGCGTGAACACCCTGGTCCAGTTTCCGCCACCGCCCCTGGAATGTCAGGAAAGCAGCTTCGGCCTGACCTGTTCCATCTGGCCGGGTAGCACCCATGATGCTGGCACAGCCCTGGCCTCCCAGGCCTATGCCGCCCTCGCCCGCAAAGATCCGGCAACCGCGGTCGCCCTGACCAACCAGGCCATTGCCCGTGCGCCGCAGAACCCGTCCTATCGGCATCTGCTGGTCAGCGCCCTGACGGACCAGAAGCGCCTACCGCAAGCCATCGCAGCGGCCAGTGAAGGCCTGCAAACCCATGGCGATGACGCCCGGCTATTAGTCATGCGTGGACGCCTGCGTCAGCAGTCCGGGGACGATGCCGGTGCCCGGGAAGACTTTTCCCGCGCCTTGGCACTGGGCAGCTTGCCGGCCTACGAAGAGGCCGGTCTGTATGCCGCCATCGGCCAGCGCCGCACCGCCCGCGAACGTCTGCAAGAAGCGCGCACCAGTGGTGAGCTGGCATCGGTGAGTGACTTGCAGCTCGCCTATCTCTCGATGCAGGCCGGCGACGACGAAGCCGCCCACGCGGCCTTCCGCAAGGCCGACGCCACCACACCACTGCCCCCGTCAGCGGCCCAGGATGCGGCCTACAACGCCATGCGAGTCAACGAGGACGACGAAGCCGTGGCCTATTTCAAGCGCGTGATCGATGGGCAAAAAAACGCGGAAACGCCCATGTCCGCGCAACAGTTGTTCGATACCCGTCGTGCCGTGGGTGACGTTTCGCGCTCCATGGGTCTGATCAGCACCACCAGCTATCGCGGTTCCAGTGGCCTGAGCGGAGCGCCGAGCACCAATAGCAGCGGCGGCAACGAGAGCAACGACCTGCTGCAAAACAGCACCGAACTATCCTGGCGTCCGTTGGGTTATCGCAACGCCCGTTTTGTCGAACTCTACGGGCGCATCACCGACACCTTGTGGAGCAAGAACAGCGACTCGGACACCGGCGCCGATGCCTTGCAAGGTGCCGTCGGCATACGGGTCAAGCCCTTTAGCTCCGTCAACATCATGGCCGCCCTTGAACGGACCTTCCCTCTCGGGTCTTCCGATGTCGACGGCGACTGGCTGGTGCGCCTGGGCTACGGTTCGAGCATTGGCACCGACCTGCGGGTTGACGTGCCGAGCTGGTGGACCTCGCAGTTGTATGCCGAGGTTGGCCATTACATCAACGACTCGCGAGACTACTTCAACAGCGAATGGCAAGTGGGGCGCAGCTATGCGATTGGCGGCACCGGCTCGCGCTGGGTGACCTTCCCCCATATCGTGGCGGCGATCGACTACGATTCGAAGATGAAGAGCGGCTCCAACGGCGATTTTTCGTCCGGTGATGCCGGAGGAATCGGGGTCGGGAACAACGTGCGCTATTGGTTCCGCGAAGACGCCTACAACGCCCCACGCTCCTACGTGGACTTTTCCCTGCAGTACCGGGCCAGAGTGTTTGGCGAGGACCGCGCCAAAGGCGTGTTCGCCCGCCTGACCTACTCCTATTGAGGACGTTGACGTGATATTCGCTGCACGGGTACGAAAAGCGGCTCGCCTGGTCGAGTCACGACTACACTGCATCCAGAAGGGGCTTGTTTGAAAAGCTTCGCCAACGCAGTCAAACACAAGGTCGTCGCGGCGCTGTTACTGGTCGCGGCCATCGGCCTCGGTACAGGGACGTACTACACAATGACCACCACCGCAGCTCCGAACATCGTCGGCATCGTCTGGCAGCCGGACAACCAGACCGTCGGCATCAACGGTACCTGGGAAAAACTGGGGGTGCACGAGCTGCTGGTGCAATGGACGGTGGTGGACGATCAGGCCTTCGTGCCCGACACCGGCTTGACCAGCGTACCGGTATTGCCGGACTGGGCGCGCATCGCCAAGGCGCCTTGGGCCCAGGATGTCATCCTCGGGCTGGCCGGCTATTTCAGCGAAAACCGCACCCGGGACAACATCGAGCAACTGGCTGCGCTGTCGGAACGCATCGCCGGGTTGCCAACGCCGCTGCATGTCACTGGCTGGTACTTTCCCGCCGAAGTCGATCCCAGTTGGGCGCGTGCCTCCGAGCTGCCGGCTTTGCTGGCCAAACTGCCACGCCCGCTATGGATCAGTGTCTATGACGGCGCCAATATCGGCCCTGCCGCCACCGCTGATTGGCTCAAGCAGTGGTTGCCGAATGACATCGGGGTGTTTTTCCAGGACGGCGTAGGCGTCTATGCCCGCACCGCCCCGGTGGCCCGTAACTACGCCGACGCCTTGCGAGATCGGCTGGGCAAGGATCGCGTGCGGATCATCGTCGAAGCCTTCCGGCCTAAATACGGTGGTGGCTTCCGCTCAGCCACCGTGGCCGAGCTCACGCCGCAGTTGGCAGCCTATGCCGGCTATCCGCTCTACCTGTTCGACGGGCCGCATTACATGACGCCCGCGTTGGTGGAGCAGTTGAAACAATCCCTGGCCACCCCTTGATCAAGGCTTGATGTTTTTCAGCTCATTGAGCAGAACCAGCAGTTGCTGCATTTTTTCTTCGCCGAACTGCTCCTCAATCCGCCGATAGTTGCTTTCCATTCCCTCACTCATCGACACAAAGCATTGCTGGCCGCGTTCGGTCAGGCCGACGAAGACCCGACGCTGATCCTGGCTCGACTTCTGCCGCCGCACCAGGCCATCGCGCTCCAGCCGGCTGAGCACACCGGTCATGCTCGGTTTGAGTATGCAGGCCTGGTGAGCCAGCTGGTGGCTTTCCAGCTCCCCCTGCTGATGCAGAATGCGGATCACCCGCCATTGCTGTTCCGTGAGGTCATGCTGGTTCAACGCCGGGCGAAAAAACGCCATGGCAGCTTCGCGGGCTTGCAGCAGGGTCAAGGTCAATGAAGGTCTGGGGGTGGCCATGTTCGGACTGTCTGGATGAGCGAGTCGGCAGCTTAGTGTCACCATCACACCGCTGCAAGAGCAACCGTGGCGAGGGGGTTTAGCGCAACCCCGATTGCCGCTGACGATACTCCCCAGGAGTGAGTTGGGCGTAGCGCTGGAAAAACCGGCTGAAATAAGCCGGATCCTTGAACCCGAGCTGGTAGCAGATTTCATTGGCTGAACTGCCGGTGAACAACAGCAGTCGCTTGGCCTCCTGCATCAGCCGCTCCATGATCAACCGCTTGGAAGGCAGGTCGGCAATACGTCGGCAGACATCATTAAGGCGCGCCTCGGTGACGCCGATGCCCTCGGCGTAACGCGACAACGGCCAATGTTGCAGGTAATGGGCCTCGATCAGCTCGTTGAAACGGTGAAAGATCTTCAGGTCTTCATGCCGGGCCGGCCTGGCCTCCAGGGAATTGGAGCTCAAGCGCAGCAGGCTGATCATGATCAGCCGCGTCAAAGCGTCCAGTGCCGCGCTATGCCCCGGGCGCCCGGCCGTCACCTCCTCGCTCAATTCCTCGAACAGGTATTCCAACCGCCGCACCTCCCCTGCCTGCCCAGGCCCCAATTGCGCCAGCGCAACGCAGGTTGCCGGCAGTTGCACACCGGCTGGCGCCAGGCTTGGATCGGAGTCGATCAACTGCCACACCAGTTGCTGGCGCACCGTCAGCACATGCCCGTCACTGTCGGCCTCGGTCACGAAGGAATGGGGGATGGTCGGCGGCGTGAGAAAGAACATCGGCCCCGACTCGACGTACTGCTGATCGTCCAGATACACCCGCACAGTACCGCTCTTGACGTAGTGCACCTGAAAGAACCGATCGTGGCGATGCACCGGCATGTTACGGCCGAAGAACCCCGCCAGGTTGGCGAGCCGGTCGTAATGCACCTGCGCGTCGCTATAACGCTGGTCGTACACCTGACCAATGTTGATGTTCGGGATCGGCTGGCGGTCGGTCATCACGCAGTACTCGTTTTTATTCTGATTCAGGCACCTGCTCGCGCTCATCCTGCACCCAATTTGGCACGGCAACCAGCGCCCGGCAATTCTGCCACGCTTGACGATAGTTAACATCTTAATTATAACTGTTAACACATTAACAATATGCGCAGAGCCCTCATCACTCTGCCAATGCCAGGAGACAAGCATGAGCCGTGCCCTGCATGACGTCGCGACCGGCACCCTGTTCGGGGTCGCGCTGAACTATCAAGGGCTGCTGAAGCAGCGCCTCGCCGAGTTCGAGCAACCGCCCTACCAGAAGCCGCCGGTCAAGCCGGTGCTGTTCATCAAGACGCCCAACACCCGTAACCGCCACGGCGCCGAGGTGGTTCATCCTGGCCAGGGGGAACGGCTGCAACCAGGACCCGCGCTGGGCGTGGTGATGGGCAAATCGGCCAGTCGCGTCAGCGCCGCCGAGGCACTGGACTATGTCGCCGGCTTCACCGTCGTCAATGAATTCAGCCTGCCGGAAGACAGCTACTACCGCCCCGCCGTCAAGGCCAAGTGCCGGGACGGGTTCTGCGCCGTCGGCCCTGAACTGGTGCCGGCCGCCCACGTTGCCGATCCCCACAGCTTGGCAATCACGCTGTATGTAAACGGTGAGATTTGCCAGCAAAACAACACTGCCAACTTCGTTCGCAACATTCCCCAGTTGATTGCCGAGATCAGCGAATTCATGACCCTGCACGCCGGGGACGTGCTGATCACCGGCACGCCTGAAGGTCGGGTCGATGTACAGCCCGGCGACCGCGTCGAAGTCGAAATCGCCGGCCTGGGCCGTCTCGTCAATATCGTCGTGGCTGAGGCAACAGGAGCACGTTCATGAAACACGCGCGCATTCGTTTTGAAGGCCAGGTCCACGCCGTCACCGTAGAAGCTCATAACGCCGTTCGTTTGGCCGACGGTCGCCTGCTGGCCGAGGATCAGGTCCAGTGGCTGCCACCGGCCACCGGCAGCATGTTCGCCCTTGGGCTGAACTACGCCGATCACGCCGCCGAACTGGCGTTCAAACCGCCGACCGAACCCCTGGTGTTCATCAAGTCATCCGGCACCTACACCGGCCACAACCAGGAGACCTGGCGCCCCGACAACGTCGCCTACATGCACTACGAGTGTGAACTGGTGGCGGTCATCGGCAAAGCCGCGCGCAACGTCAAGCGCGAGGATGCTCTGAGCTACCTGGCCGGCTACACCGTGTGCAACGACTACGCGATCCGCGACTACCTGGAAAATTACTACCGCCCCAACCTGCGGGTGAAGAACCGCGACGCCACGACACCTGTGGGCCCGTGGCTCGTCGACGTCGCCGACGTACCGGACCCGAGCAACCTGAAATTGCGGACCTGGATCAACGGCCAATTGCGTCAGGAAGGCTCGACCCGCGACATGATTTTCGACATTCCCTACTTGATCGAATACCTGTCCAGCTTCATGACCCTGAAACCCGGCGACATGATCGCCACCGGTACGCCGGAAGGCTTGGCGGACGTCGTGCCGGGCGATGAAGTGATCGTGGAAGTGGAAGGCGTCGGCCGCCTGGTCAACCAAATTGTCAGCGAAGCCGAGTTCTTCGCATCCCGTAAAGAGGCGTGAGCAGCATGATCAAGCACTGGATCAACGGCCGCGAGGTCGAAAGCAAAGACGTTTTCGTCAACTACAATCCGGCCACCGGCGAAGCCATTGGCGAAGTCGCCAGCGGCGGTGCCGAGGAAGTCGCCCAGGCCGTGGCGGCGGCCAAGGACGCGTTCCCGAAGTGGGCCAATACGCCGGCCAAGGAACGCGCCCGGTTGATGCGCAAGCTCGGTGAACTGATCGAGCAGAACGTGCCGAAACTGGCCGAACTGGAAACCCTCGACACCGGCTTGCCGATCCACCAGACCAAGAACGTGCTGATCCCGCGAGCGTCCCACAACTTCGATTTCTTCGCCGAAGTCTGCACCCGCATGGACGGTCACACGTATCCGGTCGACGATCAGATGCTCAACTACACCTTGTACCAACCGGTGGGTGTCTGTGCGCTGGTGTCGCCGTGGAACGTGCCGTTCATGACCGCGACCTGGAAGACCGCGCCCTGCCTGGCCCTGGGCAACACCGCAGTGTTGAAAATGTCCGAGCTGTCGCCCCTGACCGCCAACGAACTGGGGCGTCTGGCCGTTGAGGCCGGCATTCCCAACGGCGTGTTGAACGTGATCCAGGGATACGGTGCCACGGCCGGCGACGCGCTGGTGCGTCACCCGGATGTGCGAGCGATTTCCTTCACCGGCGGCACTGCCACCGGCAAGAAAATCATGCAGACCGCCGGGTTGAAGAAGTATTCGATGGAACTGGGCGGCAAGTCGCCGGTGCTGATTTTCGAAGACGCCGACCTTGAGCGGGCTCTTGATGCGGCGCTGTTCACCATCTTCTCGCTCAACGGTGAACGCTGCACCGCCGGCAGCCGGATCTTCATCCAGGAAAGCGTCTATCCGCAGTTCGTCGCCGAGTTCGCCGCCCGCGCCAAACGCCTGATCGTCGGTGATCCTCAGGACCCGAAGACCCAGGTCGGCTCGATGATCACCCAGGCCCACTACGACAAGGTCACCGGCTATATCAAAATCGGCATCGAAGAAGGCGCCACGCTCCTGGCCGGCGGCCTGGAACGCCCGGCCAACCTGCCGACGCACCTGAGTCGCGGCCAGTTCATCCAGCCGACAGTGTTCGCCGACGTGAACAACCAGATGCGCATCGCCCAGGAGGAAATCTTTGGTCCTGTGGTTTGCCTGATCCCGTTCAAGGACGAGGCTGAAGCCTTGCAACTGGCTAACGACACCGAGTACGGCCTGGCGTCGTACATCTGGACCCAGGACATCGGCAAAGCCCATCGCCTGGCCCATGGCATCGAGGCCGGCATGGTGTTCATCAACAGCCAGAACGTGCGCGACCTGCGCCAGCCTTTCGGCGGCGTGAAGGGTTCCGGAACCGGCCGCGAAGGTGGACAGTACAGCTTTGAAGTATTCGCCGAGATCAAGAACGTTTGCATCTCCATGGGCAGTCATCACATTCCGCGGTGGGGCGTATGACTGTAGAAAAATCTGGTGATTAACCTTGTGGCGAGGGGCTTGAGCCATCCAGAGCATCAAGCTGTGACTTACCGATTGCTCGTACTCAACAAGAACAATTTTTCAGGAGAATCATCATGGGCGAAGTCGTCCTGGCTGCGAAAATCTGCCACGTTCCCTCGATGTACCTGTCGGAGCTGCCCGGCAAGCACCACGGCTGCCGTGCAGCGGCAATTGCCGGGCATAAGGAAATCGGGCGCCGTGCCCGTGAGCTGGGCGCCGACACCGCCGTGGTGTTCGACGTGCATTGGCTGGTCAACAGCGCCTATCACGTCAACAGTGGCGAACAATTCAAAGGTATCTACACCAGCAACGAGCTGCCGCACTTCATCAAGAACATGGAGTACGAGTATTCGGGCGCCCCGGAGCTGGGCGAGTTGATCGCCGCCGAGGCCAATGCCGCCGACGTGCGCACCCTGGCCCATAACATCCCGAGCCTGGAGCTGGAATACGGCACGCTGGTGCCCATGCGCTACATGCACATGGACGTTCCGCAGGAACACAAATTCAACGTCGTATCAATTGCCGCCTGGTGCGCCTGGCATCGCCTGCAAGACAGCTTCACCTTTGGCGCCGCCGTACGCCGGGCCATCGAGAAAAGCGATCGCAAGGTGCTGGTGCTGGCCTCCGGTTCGCTGTCGCACCGGTTCTCCGACGATCGCAATGCCGAAGCCAATATCCATAACTGGACGCGCGAGTTCGACAAACAAGTCGACCTGCACGTCGTCGAACTGTGGCGCCAAGGCCGTTGGAAAGAGTTCTGCGCCATGCTCCCGGACTACGCCGAGCACTGCTTCGGCGAAGGCAAGATGCATGACACCGCCATGCTCCTGGGGCTGCTCGGGGGCCGGATTATGACAAGCCCGCCGAAATCATCACCGAGCCTTTTGGCAGCTCCGGCACCGGCCAGATCAACGCCATCTTTCCCGTTTGAGCAACAGCTTCACGCTGTCGTCGCAGGAGGCTTCCATGCCGCACTTCATTGCTGAATACACCGACAACATCGAACAGCAGGCCGACCTGCCCGGCCTGTTTGAAAAGGTCCACACCTTGCTGGGCGACAGCGGCGTGTTTCCCCTGGGCGGCATCCGCAGCCGCGGCGTGCGCCTGGACACCTGGCGCATGGCCGACGGCAAGCACGACTACGCCTTCGTGCACATGACGCTGAAAGTCGGCCACGGTCGCGATTTGGCCACGCGCCAGAAAGTCGCGGAAAAACTCTTCGAGGTAATCACCGCACACTTCGCCGACCTCCAGGCCCAACGTTTGCTGGCCCTGTCGTTCGAGATGATCGAGCTGCACGAACAGCTTAACTTCAAGGCCAACAACGTCCATGCCTTCCTCAAGGCCCAGCCACGTTAAACCTGCCTACCCGCTCGTCCCATCGGCCTCTCTGACAAAAAGTACAAGATCATGAGCACAGCCAATACCGCCGACACTGCCGGCACCATCGCGCACGACCGCACCCATGCCACCATCACCTGGCGGCTGATGCCGTTGCTGCTGGTCTGCTATCTCTTCGCCCACCTGGACCGTATCAACATCGGCTTTGCCAAGATGCAGATGAGCGCCGACCTGCAATTCAGCGACACGGTCTACGGCTTCGGCGCCGGTCTGTTCTTCATCGCCTATGCGCTGTTTGGCGTACCGAGCAACATGGCCCTGGACCGGGTCGGCCCACGCCGTTGGATCGCGACACTGATGGTGGTCTGGGGCGCCTTGTCCACCGGCATGTTCCTGATTGAAAGCGCAGCTGGCTTCTACGTCTTGCGTTTCCTGCTAGGGGTGGCCGAGGCCGGCTTCTTCCCGGGGATCCTGGTTTTTCTCAACCGCTGGTACCCGGCCCGGCGCCGAGCCCAGGTGACCGCACTGTTCGCCATCGCCGTGCCGATGGCCGGGGTGATCGGCGGGCCGTTGTCCGGTGGCATTCTGGAGCAGTTCCATGATCTTGGCGGTTTGCGCGGCTGGCAGTGGATGTTCGTCATCGAAGGGCTGCCGGTGATCCTGCTCGGCCTGGTGGTACTCAAGTGCCTGCCGGACAACTTCGAGGTGGTCAGTTGGCTCACGCCGCAAGCCAAGCAGCAACTGCGCGAACAACTGAGCGTTGAAGAGCAAGGCAAATCGATTACCTCGTTCTCGGCGATCCTCAACAACCCGCAGGTCTGGTTGCTGGTGGCGGTGTATTTCGCGGTGATGCTGGCGGTCAATACCCTCGCCTTCTGGATGCCCACCTTGATCCACGGCGCCGGCATCGGCAGCGACGGCAAGGTCGGGCTGCTCAGCGCTGTGCCCTACCTGGCCGGCTGCTTCTTCATGATCGGCTGCGGACGGTCCTCCGATCGCAATCGCGAACGGCGTTGGCACCTGTGTGTACCGCTGCTGATGGCGGCGGCCGGCATCGCGCTCGCCGGGCTCTCGCCCAGCAACCCGACCCTGGTGCTGGCTGGCCTGATTGTCGCCGGCATGGGCGCCAGCGCGGCGTTGCCGATGTTCTGGCAGCTGCCAGCGGCCTTCCTGTCCAACAGCACCCAGGCCGCCGGCATTGCCCTGATCAGCTCCTTCGGCAGCATCGCTTCATTCTTCGCCCCCTACCTGATCGGTTGGATGCGCGACACCACCCAGAGCGCCAGCCTGGCCCTGTATGCGCTGGCGCTGCTCATCGCCCTTGGCGGCCTGCTGGTGCTGCGCACCCGGGCCGCCATCGTCAATCCTCACTAAGAGATCCTTGCCATGCTCGACCAGAACCTCATCCAACAAGCCGCCGCCCGCCTCGACCATGCCGAACGTTCGCGCGAACAGGTGCGCCAGTTTTCCCTCGACCACCCGGACATCACGATCGATGATGCCTACGCCATCCAGCGCGCCTGGGTCGCACAAAAGATCAAGGACGGCCGCAAGCTGGTCGGCCACAAGATCGGCCTGACGTCCCGGGCCATGCAGGTTTCGTCGAACATCACCGAACCGGACTACGGCGCGCTGCTGGACGATATGTTCTTCGACGAAGGCACCGACATCCCGTTCGAACGCTTCATCGTGCCGCGGGTGGAAGTCGAACTGGCGTTCATCCTCGGCAAGCCGTTGAAGGGCCCGAACGTGACCGTGTTCGATGTGCTGGACGCCACCGAATGGGTGATCCCGGCGCTGGAAATCATCGACGCACGTATCCAGCAGATCGACCCACAGACCAAAGCGACCCGCAAGGTCTTCGACACCATTTCCGACAATGCCGCCAACGCCGGTGTGGTCATGGGCGGGCGCGCCGTACGGCCCACTGAGATCGACCTGCGCAAGGTGCCGGCGGTGCTCTACCGCAACGGCGTGATCGAAGAATCCGGCGTCTCGGCGGCCGTGCTCAATCATCCGGCCAAAGGCGTGGCCTGGCTGGCAAACAAGTTGGCGGCCTACGACGTGACGTTGCAACCGGGGCAAATCATTCTCGGTGGCTCCTTCACCCGCCCCGTGGCAGCCAACCCGGGCGATACCTTCCACGTCGACTACGACATGCTCGGTTCCATCGCTTGCCGTTTCGTCTGATCGGAGACCGGTTCATGGACATGCCTATCAACACCTTCAAACAACGCCTGCGCAGCGGTGAAGCGCAGATCGGCCTGTGGCTGGGCCTGGCCGATGCGTACTGTGCCGAACTCGCCGCCAACGCTGGCTTCGACTGGTTGCTGATCGACGGCGAACACGCGCCCAACGACTTGCGCACGCTGCTCGGCCAGCTCCAAGCCGTGGCACCCTACCCCAGCCAGCCGGTGATCCGCCCGGTGATTGGCGACACCGCGCTGATCAAGCAAGTGCTCGACATCGGCGTGCAAACCTTGCTGGTACCTATGGTGGAAAGCGCCGACCAGGCGCGCGAGCTGGTGCGTGCCATCCACTACCCACCCCACGGGGTGCGCGGGGTCGGCAGCGCGCTGGCCCGAGCGTCGCGCTGGAACAGCATCCCCGGCTACCTCGACAAGGCCGATGAACAGATGTGCCTGCTGGTGCAGATCGAAAGTCGCGAGGGCCTGGCTAACCTGGACGCCATCGCAGCGGTGGACGGTGTTGACGGGGTGTTCATCGGGCCGGCGGACCTGAGCGCGTCCATGGGCTTTCGTGGCAATCCCGGGCACCCGGATGTGCAAGCCGCCATCGAGGACGCCATCGGCCGCATCCGCCAGGCTGGTAAAGCGGCCGGGATTCTCAGTGCCGATGAAAAGCTGGCTCGGCGATACATCGAACTTGGCGCCGCGTTTGTCGCGGTGGGCGTGGACACCACGGTGTTGATGCGCGGTTTGCAGACCCTTGCCGCGACGTTCAAAGACACACCAAAGCCTGCGGCGGGTGGCGTGTACTGATAGCAACACAAACCTCTTGTGGCGAGGGCGCTTGCTCCCCCTGGGTCGCGCAGCGCCCCCGCTTTCTTATGATTGCTACGCAATCGAGCGGGAGCAAGCGCCCTCGCCACAAAAGCCAAGCGGGACCGCCTGGATGTCTCAGCGCCTGATCGCTTTCAAGTCATTGAGCAACCCCAGCAACGTCTGCAATTTTTCCTCCCCCAACTGACCCTGCAAGCGCTGATAGTTCGCCTCCATGCTCTGGCTCATCGAATCGAAGCTTGCCTGCCCCTGGGGTGCCAGGCGCACCAGCACCCGCCGCTGATCCTGTTCGGCCTTGCGCCGCTCCACCATGCCCGCCGCTTCCATACGCACCAATACGCCGGTCATGCTGGGCTTGAGAATGCAGGCCAGTTCGGCCAGACGATTGATCTCCAGCTCATCGTGCTGGCTGAGAATACGAATGACCCGCCACTGCTGTTCGGTCAAGCCGTGCTGATTGAGGGAAGGACGGAAAAAACCCATGGCCGCTTCACGGGCCTGTAGCAGGGTCAGGGTCAAGGATTGGCGCGGTTTGGGCATGGAGAGTGGTCGCGAAAGAAGATTTAGTTAATGAGTTAACTAAATATTAACAGCTTCCATCCAATACCGAACCATTCATTCAAAGAGTCTGGATCAGGATCAAGTAGCCTTGAACCATCGGTCCCCGCGGCGAGGGAGCTTGCTCCTGCGCCACGGGATTGCTGTCGATGCAGGCTCAAGCGCCTTTGATCACACCCTTGAGCACCGCTTTGAAATGCTCGACCTGCTCCTCGCTGAACTGGCCGAACACCTTATCCTGCTGCGCCTTGGCAATCGCCCAGAGCCCTTCGGTTTCATCGACACCCTTGCCGGTCAGGCGCACTCGATCGCCTTCATCGCTCACCAGGCCCTTGCGCTTGAGGTTGGCCACGGCTTCTTCGATCTCGCGCACCGGCATCGCCACTTCCCGCTGCAGATCGCAAAGGCTCAGCCCGGCGTCGTTCTCCAGCACCATCAACATCCGCGCTTCACTGGTACGCAACCCAGTGGACAACTGGCGAGGTTGGTAGCTGGCCTGGTAGGCCCGCAACGCTTGGGTCATCAGGTAATACAGATTGTGGCTCAAGCGACCTTGGAAGTGGCTGCTGGGGGACTGCCCCTCTTCCCGTTTGGTCATGCGGGTGTGGGGCAAGACCATCGAGTAGGCACCCTGGTGATAGAGCAACGGGGAACGCCCAAAATCGTCAAAGGCCACGACCTTGCCGATCATGATCCAGTGATCGCCGCCGTCAACCTGTTGGAATTTTTCACAGTGAAAACGCGCTGAGCAGTCCACGAACACCGGAGCGCCACCTTCGCCGGCCTCGTACTCGATCTCGGCGAAGCGGTCCTCCTTGGGCCGGGCGAAGTTGTTCGACAGGTCGATCTGGTCGGCGGCCAGCACGTTCACGGCAAAATGGCTGGAAGCTTCGAACACGCCGTGGCTGCTGGAGCGTTTGTCGATGCTCCAGAGGATCAGCGGCGGGTCCAGGGACACCGAATTGAAACTGTTGGCCGTCACGCCGACCTTGCGGCCGTCGTCAGTCGCGGCGGTGACCACGGTCACGCCAGTGGCAAAGTTGCCCAGGGCGCGGCGGAACGCGCGGGTGTCGAAAGCGGTATCGCAAACATTAGACATGCAAGACTCCCGGCCGCCTCAGGTGACGGCCTCGATTGTTGTTATATGAGCCGGGCTCGGTGTGCGAGCGGTCAAACCATGGTGGGATCGGGCTCCAGGCCCATCAATTCACGACCGAGGATCTGCGCACAGACGTCGTAGTCGGTGTAGGCGTGAGCGCCCGTGAGGTGGGCATCGCGGAACAGTCGCTGCAGTTCGTTGTTCTCAAACCACGCGCCACCACCGGCCGCCTCCATCAGGCGATCCACCGCCTGGATGCACATCTTGGTGGCATAGGCCTGGTTGGTTCGCCAGAACGCCAGGGTTTCACGGCTGGGGTATTGCTGGCGCTCGCCGTGCTCGGCATGCTCCTGCCAAGTCTTTTCCAGAAAAGCACGGGCCGCCGCCACCTGGTGGGTAGACTCGGCCAGACGCATCAAGGCTGGCGTTGCGGCACCGACCGCAGCACCGGTGTAGGCGCGCACGCGGTTGCGGGTTTTCTCGCGAAAGACCTCCAGCATACGTTCGGCTACGCCCAGGCTGACGGTGGAAAACCCACTGGCGAAATACGGACGATACGGCGAGTAGAAAATCTTGCTGTCGGGGTACAGGCCAAACCCGCCGGACGTGCCTTCCATCATGTCCTTGGCTTTCTGGATCCGATGCTCCGGCACAAAAGCCTTGTCAACGATCAACGTCTTGCTGCCACTGCCGCGCATGCCCACCGCGAACCAGTCATCGCGAATCTCATAATCGCTGCGAGGCAACACGGCGAAGCAATAGTCCTGGGTGCCTTCAGCGTTTTTGCGGCGAAACCCCATGATCGCCCACTCGGCATGGTCGCAACCACTGCTCCAGCCCATCTCACCGCTGAACGTCACACCCCCCTCGACTTCCTCGGTGCGGCCAAACGGCGCGATGCTACTGCTGGCGGTAGCATCGGGATCATCGCCCCAGATTTCCTGCTGGGTCTTGGCCGGGAACATCGCCAGCTGATGGCTGTGGGTGCACAACAGGCTCATGGCCCAGGCGGTGCTGGCGCAAGAACCGGCCAACAATGCGATGCAATCGGCAAACTGTGGCAGGGAAATCTCCATGCCCCCGTACTTTTTCGGCTGGAAGGCCTTGTGCATGCCGATGCCTTTGAGCAGGGCTATATTCTCGGCAGGGACGGTACGATCCTTTTCCGCCTGGAAGGCATTGGCGGCAATCGCCGGCAGGATAGGCTTGAGGTCTTCGAGCAGCGGATTTGGCTTTTTCATGGACGGGCTCTTTTATTATTGGCATCTACCGATCCCGCGTTTGCCCGGCAACCTGATGGTGCGCAAACCGCGGGGTCAATGATTAAGGCCGGTCCAGTATGGGCAATCGAGGGCCGCTGAAAAATGCACCTTCCAGATCCAAGATTGCACTTTTCATGGGGCCGACCCCGACCATCTGGCGCGCTCGATCAAATACCCCGGCACGGATGATCAAGACAGGTACCCCCGCCAGGGCTCTTAATAGGGCCAACGCATGCAGCGCTTTGCGAAGACGCTGCAACGGAGTTTCCTTTCACTTTGTCAGGTTGCGTCATGATCAATATCGAAACGCCCACCTATTACACGGCCACCAAGAAATACAACCTCAGCTTCCCCACCCTGGAACAGGACGTGGACGCCGACGTTGTGGTAATTGGCGGCGGTTTCTCCGGCATCAATACTGCGCTGGAGCTTGCCGAAAAAGGCATCACCAACATCGTGGTGCTGGAGGCGCGTTACCTGGGCTTCGGCGGCACCGGGCGCAACGGCGGGCAGATCATGGCCGGCATCGGTCATGACCTGGAAAAAATCAAGAAGGACGTCGGTGAAGAGGGCTTGCGCCAGGTCTTCGAGATCAGCGACCTGGGCGCCGATATCATCAAGGACCGTATCGCCAAGTACGCCATCGATGCCGATTTCTGCCATGGCTACGGCTACATGGGTTTTAACGCCCGCCAGGAAAAAACCCTGCGAGCCTGGGAAAAAGACTTCAAGTCAATCAACACCAAGCACGAGATCCGCTTCCTCGGTGGCTCCGACGTGCAACAGATCATCGGTTCCAAGGCCTACGGCAGCGCCTTGCTGCACATGGGTGGCGGGCACGTGCATTCGCTGAACCTGCTGCTGGGCGAAGCCAAGGCCCTGGTCAGCCACGGCGTGCGGATTTTCGAGAACAGCCCGGCCCTTGAGGTCAGCTATGGTGAGCGGATCACCGTGCGTACCGGCCGTGGTTCGGTCAGGGCCAGCAAGCTGCTGTGGGCCTGTGACAGTTTCCTCAACAAGCTGGAACCGGAGTTGCATCGCTCGACTATCAACACCTACGCCTTCCAGATGATGACCGAGCCATTGTCGGACGAACTGATCCAGCGCATCAGCCCGATTCGCGGTGCCTACAGCGATATTCGCCCGGTAATCGACTACTACCGCGTCACCAACGAAAACCGCCTGCTGTTCGGTGCCGCCACGCCCTTGGTGGAGCACATCCCCCAAGACCTCAAGGCTTGGAACCGGCGCCTTATGCTGAAGATTTTCCCCTACCTCAAGGATGTGAAGATCGACCTGGCCTGGGGCGGCCCGATGGCGTGCAGCCCGAACCTGTTCCCGCAGATCGGCACCCTGCCCGGTCGCAGCAATGCGTTTTTCGTCCAGGGTTACTCAGGCTTTGGCGTCACGCCGAGCCACATCATCTGCAAGGTGCTGGCCGAAGGCATGAGCGAGGGCTCGGCGCGCTACGACCTGGTCAGCTCGATCCACCGCCCGACCATCATCGGCAAAGACGCCATCCGCCCACTGCTGCTGACTGCCGGCAAGTCCTGGCATCAGTTGTCGGGTTACTGGAGTGGCCGTCGCTGATGGTCAATACAACCCTGATGCCAGTCAGTTAAGCGACCCCCTGTGGCAGCGAGCTTGCTCGCGAAGACGGCGCAACAGTCAACTTCAATGCTGCCTGACCCACCGCTATCGCGAGCAAGCTCGCTGCCACAGGGTCGAGGTTCAACTGACTGGCACTGGACAAGCCCCACCTTTGTTTTTTCACTCATCAGGAGTCACTGCCATGCCCCTCATCACCCTCGAAAAAGACATCCAGCTGTCCGAACTTGACGCCTGGGGTACTGTCGCCGACCTCGGCTCACAAATTCTCGAAGGCGAGGTCAAAGCCTTCGGCAAGATGACCTTTGGCGCCCCGACCGACCCGATCAGCAGTGCCTATTTCGGCACCACGCAAGGCAAGTTCCGCATGGTTTATCCATTCACGGAACAAGCCACCGTGGTCACCGGCGAAGTGGTCCTCACCGATGAAACCACCGGCCAGAGCACCCGCTACAAGGCTGGCGACAGCTGGTTCGTGACCAAGGGCACGCCCGTACTGTGGGAAGTGGTCAGCGAAAGTTTCGTCAAGCACTACTTCGCGGTAGCCTGATCGAACCCGGCCGCCGCCCCCCACCGGCGGCCTCTTGACGAAGGTCGCGACCATGAACGTCATCCCCACCCAGGACATCGCCGGCCACTGCCTGCACGCGTTCACCCAGCTCATTCCCGTCAGCCGGGCGGCTTTCTACTGCGTCGACCGGCACCTGCAAGCCCATGACTTCAACCTGCAAGGCATGAGCGGCGAGATGCATCGCGATTATCTGGACAACTATCGCCAGTTCGACCCGTTGCAACCGCGCAATTGCCTGTCCAGCGGTTTGGCCGTGGTGCCCCTGGGCCTGGCGATGGCCCGTCAACCGATACGGGACAACCATCGCTATCGCAGCTTCTTGCAGCGCTATGGCGTTGTGGATGTCGTGGAAGTCTTCGCCCACCGGAACGGTCAGCCCCAGGCCGCCATTTCGTTGTTGCGTACCGCCGAACAAGGTGCCTTCACCCACCAGCAGTTGACCCAACTCACGGCGTTGCAGACCCTGCTGCAACTGGCCGTCGCCCATCTTCCCCCCCATGAGGACGCATTAAGCGACCTGACACCCAAGGAGCGCCAGATCGCATTGCTGTTGCGCCAGGGCGTGAGCAACAAGCAATTGGCCCGGGAGCTGGACGTGGGCTTGCCGACCATCAAGACCCACCTGATCAACCTGTTCCGCAAAGTGGGTGTAAGCAGTCGTACCGAGTTGGTCAGCGCCCTGTTCCTCCCACCGGTTCAACCATTCGGTTGATAGGCCAACCTTGCTCAGAACCGCATGATCCGGGTGGCTATCTTATCCAACCGGAGCCTTGCAATGAGCACACCTACAGACTGGATCACCGTCGGCGCCCTGGCTGACGGCTTCGCCCCTGAAGCTTTCATCCTGCCCAACCTGGCCGATTTGAAGAACAAGACCTTCATCCTGAATTTCGCCAATGGCTGGCAGATCGAGCATCGATTTGAACAAGACACCGTGTCCTGGGACGCGGCTGACGGGCACCCCAGCGGCACCGCGTCGTATCGAGCCACGTCGGTACGCCCAGGCCTGTACCTGGTGGATTTCCTCAAGGGTGAAGGCGCTCAAACCTTCTCGGTCAGCCTTGTGCTCGATACCGCCAGCGCTGCATTCACTGCCGTGCTCGGCCGTATGCCCGCGCCGGAGCAAACCCGTGAAGGCCTTTACAGCCGCGCCTTGGCCGGCAAGCCACTGACCTCGGTTGAAGTGCAATTTCT
This sequence comes from Pseudomonas sp. Tri1, assembly GCF_017968885.1. Classification (NCBI taxonomy): domain Bacteria; kingdom Pseudomonadati; phylum Pseudomonadota; class Gammaproteobacteria; order Pseudomonadales; family Pseudomonadaceae; genus Pseudomonas; species Pseudomonas sp. Tri1. The sequence goes on from NZ_CP072913.1 coordinate 3,716,311, forward strand.
CCACGGCAGCCTCGACCGCCCTTGGCAGCCAGGCCTGTGCCCGCACGTACCGACCGGCGAACTGGTGGGGTTGCGCAACCTGTATCGCTACAGCCCGAGCGAGGTCTACGAACACATTTACCTGAACGAGCAGTTCTACGCCTGGCAATGCCTCAAGGGTGTTGAACAAGGCCTGTGCGACACCGATCGCTGCGACACCTACAAAATCACCGATCAGTTGTACCTGTTCGTCTGGCGGGAAAAGATCATCCCGACCCTGGGCCTGGTGTTGATCGACCTACAACAGCACCGCAGCGACGGCAAGATTTTCGGTTACGCCGGAGCGTCCTTCGACGAGTTTTCCAATTTCCCGATCAGTTCCTACTGCCAGGTGCTCAACCGGACGGAGTATCCCGATGCCTGAATTACGCACCATCGTGATCACCGGCGCCGGCACCGGTATCGGTGCCGCCTGCGCCCGTTCGTATGCCGCCGAAGGCGCCAACCTGGTGTTGATCGGCAGGCGCCGCGAGCCCCTGGAGCAACTGGCCGAGGAAATCGGCGGCCTGGTGTTGGTGGGCGATGCCGCCTGCCCAACGACCTGGGACGGTTTCATCGCACAAATCCGCGAGCGCCATGGCCGACTCGATGTGTTGCTGGCCTGTGCCGGCGGCATGGGTTTGGGCAGCGCCACCGAGACCAGCCCGCAGTCCTGGGAAGCGGCACTGCGCAGCAACCTCGACAGCGCCTTCTACAGCGCGCGGGCTTGCCTGCCGCTGCTGCAAGAAAGTGCCGGCGCCATTGTATTGATCGCCTCCATTGCTTCATTGGCGGCAGGACCGCACGTCTGCGGCTACACCACCACCAAGCATGCGCTGCTGGGCCTGAACCGCTCCCTGGCGCGGGACTATGGCCCCAGAGGCGTACGAGTCAACGCCGTCTGCCCCGGCTGGGTGCGCACGCCAATGGCCGATGAGGAAATGCAGGTACTGATGCAGTTTCATGGCCAGACGCTGCAACAGGCCTACGACCGGGTCTGCGCCGATGTGCCGTTGCGCCGACCCGCCAGCGCGCAGGAGATTGCCAATGCCTGTCGCTTCCTGGCATCGGAACAAGCCTCGATCATCACCGGTGCGACGCTGGTGGCCGACGGCGGTTCCAGCATCGTAGACGTGCCAACCCTGGCGTTCAGTCGGATGGAGCAGCCCCATGCCTGATGACCTGGATTTCAGCGGCAAAACCGTGCTGGTGACCGGCGGGGCCCAAGGCATTGGCCGGGCCATCGTCGAAGCCTTCGCTATGCGCGGGGCTCGCGTGGTGATCGCCGACCTCGGTCTGGCGCAGGCTGAGGCAGTGGCGAGCCAATTGACTGCCCAGGGTAGTCAGGTGGACGCCGTAGGTGTCGACCTGGCCGACGCCACGGCGATCTCCGGGATGATGGCCGGGCTGGAGCAACGCCTGGGAAGACTGGATATCCTGGTGCACAACGCCGGGTATTTCCCGCTGACGCCCTTCGCCCTGATCACGCCGCCGTTACTTGAGCGAACGCTGGCGGTGAACCTGTCGGCGCTGTTCTGGCTGACCCAGGCCGCACTGCCGATGTTCCGGCGCCAGGGCCAGGGTTGCGTGCTGGTGACCTCCTCGGTCACCGGTCCGCAAGTGGCCTATCCGGGCCTGAGCCACTACGCGGCATCCAAGGCCGGGGTCAACGGTTTCATACGCAATGCGGCGCTGGAACTGGCAGCTGAGAATGTGCGCGTCAACGGCGTCGAGCCCGGCATGATCGCAACACCGGCCATGACGAACCTCGGGGATGATGAAGTCAACCAGGACATCGCCCGCCGGGTGCCGCTGGGGCGACTGGGCAAGCCGAGCGACATCGCCGGGGCCATGCTGTTCCTGGCATCGGACTTGGCCGCGTATGTCACCGGGCAAACCCTGGTGGTCGATGGTGGCTCGACTTTGCCGGAGGTTTGAGTTTGGGAGCCGGGTTCTTCCGGCAATAGTGGTAGACCTGCCTGCTCAAATGTCGAATGTGCCGCCGCCATCGCGAGCAAGCTCGCTCCCACATTGCGGGGCAATCACAAAGTCTGCTTCCACAACCAATCCCTGTGGGAGCGAGCTTGCTCGCGATCAACGATGACGCGGTTTGGTTGAAGCCCACGTCATCGCCCGAAGCGTCCTTAAGGTTTGACTCAGGCCCGCGCCTGACCGAAGCTTGCGACACTTCACGCTTCTGGTTATGGATTTCCTGCATGCACCTGCCCCGCCGCTACCTGCTTATCAGCCTGTCCGTCCTGTTGGTGATCGGTCTCGTCGCAATGTGGCTACGTAGCACCACCCCGCAAATCCCCGAAGCGATCAAGCGTGGCTACAGTGAAGCCTTGGAAAAGGCCCGCAACGGGCAGCCGGGCGCGGCGCGGGTGCTTTATCAGCAGCTGGGACGCCCGGACCTCTCGCCCAAGCGGCGCGTGTGGCTGCACGCCGAGCTGCCCAACTACCCAAGCCCGCAAGCCCTCAAGCTGGCGGCTGCGGACCTGCACAGCGAATCGCCAGACGTACGTCGAGCAGCCATTGCCAGCATCGTCGGGTTGGTGCCGACCGGCCAACGCAGCCTGCTGCTGGGGCCGTTGCTCGATGATGACGACCAGAGCGTCCGGTTCGCCGCCGTGAACGCCCTGCTGGGCTCGTCACCTGACGACCTGGGCCTGTATTTCGGCGCGATGCAGCTCGCCATCGATACCTGGGAGCAGGTGCTTGGGGACGGCCCGCAAACCGCCGAGTCCTTCTATCAGCTCGCTCGCCTGCACCTGCACAATGCCGAGTTGAAAAAGGCCCAGCAGGCGCTGGAACAATCCTTGCGCCTGCAACCGGACAACCTGCCGGCACTGGTCATGCAGATCGAAGTGCTGGACAAACTGGGCCAGGGCGAAACCGCAAGGCAGTTACTTGCCCGGCAGTTGCAAACCCAACCCAACTCGGCTTATCTGCAACATGCATTGGGCATGTGGCTGCTGCAACATGGCCAGAACGAATACGCGGTACTGGGCCTGGCCAAAGCCGTGGAACTGGAGCCCAATAACCGGACTTACCGTTATGACCTGGCAACCACCCTGCACGCCGAGCAGGAACTGGAAGCCGCGCAGAAACAACTGCAGGAAATCGTCCAGCGCTACCCCGCCGACCGCAAGGCCCGGGTGTTGTTGATCAACTACTGGAAGGAGACCGGACAGCTGCAGAATGTGCAGATCCTGTTGGCCCAGCTCGAGCAGCTCAACCCCGACGATCCGGCGTTGCAGCAAGGCCTTTAGGCATCGCACCGCCAGCCAGAAGTTGTGCAGTAGACCTCGTTTTGCAACAGAAAGCGGAACCGCCATCATCGCAAAAGGTCAAGTGTTCAGGCAGTTCATTCTCAGGCGTACTCCAGCCTGCTGCCCACTTCCCTAGTCATGAGAGGGCTATTTTTGTCTACATCTAACGAGTTGATCAGCGCAAAAGCCGCCACCGGTATCGAAGGGTTAGACGATATCCTTTCCGGTGGTCTGTCCCGCGGCCATGTGTTCCTGCTGGAAGGGGAACCCGGCACCGGTAAAACCACAGTCGCGTTGCAATTCCTGCTGGCCGGTGCCAAGGCCGGTGAGCGCTCGTTGTACATCACGCTATCGGAAACCGAGCGTGAACTGCGCCAGGGTGCGGCGTCCCACGGCTGGACGATCGATGAAAACGTCCATATCTTCGAGCTGACCCCGCCCGAAAGCCTGCTCAATGCCGAGCATCAGCAAAGCCTGTTGTATTCCTCGGACCTGGAGCTGGGCGAGGCGACCCGCCAGATTTTCGAAGTGGTCGAGCGTGTCAAGCCAACCCGGGTGGTGCTCGACAGCCTGTCGGAGATCCGCCTGCTGGCGCAAAGCTCCCTGCGCTATCGCCGCCAGATCCTGGCAATCAAACACTACTTCGTGCGCTACGATGCCACCGTGTTGCTGCTGGACGACTTGACCACCGAGTCCCTGGACAAGACCGTGCACAGCGTCGCCCACGGGGTGATTCGCCTGGAAGAACTGACCCCCAATTACGGCGCCGAGCGGCGACGGATCCGGGTGGTGAAGTATCGCGGGCAAAAATACCGCGGCGGCTTTCACGATTTCACCATCATGGGCGACGGCATCCATGTTTTCCCGCGCCTGGTGGCCGCCGAACACCGAGGGCAGTATCTGCGCAAACAGCTCTCCAGCGGCCTCAGTGGCGTGGATGCCCTGCTCGGTGGCGGTATCGAAACCGGCTCCAGCACGTTGATCCTGGGTCCCGCCGGCACCGGCAAGTCATTGATTTCGATGATCTTTGCCGCCGCTGCCGTGCAGCGTGGCGAGAAAGCCGCGCTGTTCATCTTCGACGAAGAGTTGGGCCTGCTGTTCGAGCGCATGAAGAACGTAGGCATCGACCTGGAGGCACTGAGAAAAACCGGCAACCTGGTGATCGAACAGGTGGACGCTGCCGAGCTGTCTCCCGGCGAATTCTCACATCGGGTGCGCCGTTGCGTCGATGAAGGCAACATCAAGACCGTAGTGATCGACAGCATCAACGGCTACCAGGCCGCCATGCCAGAGGAAAACGCGCTGGTGCTGCATGTGCATGAACTGTTGCTCTATCTGAACCGCAGGGGCGCGGCGACCTTCATGACCGTGGCCCAGCACGGCCTGGTGGGCGATATGCAAGCGCCTGTGGACATCACCTACCTGGCCGACACGGTGATTCTGCTGCGTTACTTCGAAGCACTGGGCAAGGTTCGCCGCGCAATATCCATTATCAAGAAACGCACCGGCAGCCACGAATCCACCATTCGCGAATACCGCATCAGCCCCCTGGGCATGACCATCGGCGAACCGCTGGAAGCATTCCAGGGGGTATTGCGCGGAGTGCCGAACTATGTCGGAGCGGATAACCCGTTGCTCAAGGATGACCTACCGTGACGTTGACCGAGCCCCTGTCGGAGCGGGCATTGATCCTCGCTCCGCTGGGACGGGACAGCCAGATCGCCCTGATGATCCTCAACGAAGCCGGCTTTGCCGGCCTCATCTGTCGCCATCTGGCGCACCTGTGCGAGGAGCTGGAGCACGGCGCCGGGCTGCTGGTGGTGTCTTCCGAAGCCCTGGTCGGGCCGGATCTGGAAACGTTGCTACTGCATATCGAGCAGCAACCGGCCTGGTCCGACCTGCCTATCGTCCTGCTGACCCACCACGGCGGCCCCGAGCAGAATCCGGCGGCCCGCATCGGCGCGCAACTGGGTAACGTGACCTTCCTCGAGCGTCCTTTTCACCCGGTAACCCTGGTCAGCCTGGTGACCACTGCAGTACGTGGTCGCCGAAGGCAGTACGAGGCGCGAGACCGCCTGATCGACCTCAGCAACAGTGAACTGCGCCTGCAAACGACCCTCGAAACCCTCGAGCAGCAGGTGGAAGAGCGCACCGCTCAACTGCGGCACAACGAAGAGGCCCTGCGCCAATCGCAGAAAATGGAAGCCGTCGGCCAGCTCACTGGCGGTATTGCCCATGACTTCAACAACATGCTCACCGGGATCATCGGCAGCCTGGAACTGCTGCGTCGGCGCCTGGCCCGGGGCCGCACCGAGGATCTGGACAGTCTGATCGACCTGGGTGTGACCTCCGCCAACCGCGCAGCGGGCCTGACCCATCGCCTGCTGGCCTTTTCCCGGCGACAATCACTGGACTCCAAGGCTGTTCAGATGAACACGCTGGTGCTGTCCATGGGGGAGCTTTTGCAACGCAGCCTCAACGAAAGCATCCGGCTGGACATGCAGTTGGACGATCAGCTCTGGATCGCCGAAGCCGACCCCAACCAACTGGAAAGCGCCCTGCTCAACCTGGTGCTCAACGCCCGTGACGCGATGCCGACCGGCGGCAAGTTGGCGGTGCAGACGTTCAACCGCCACCTGGATGCCGGCTTCACCGATGCCTTCTCCAACCTGGAGCCCGGCGATTACGTGGTTCTGAGTGTGCAGGACACCGGCTGCGGCATGCCCGAAGCAATCATCAGTCGCGCCTTCGACCCATTCTTCACCACCAAGCCGATCGGCCAAGGCACCGGGCTCGGCCTGTCGATGATCTATGGGTTCAGCAAGCAATCGCGCGGTCATGTGACCATCGACAGCGAAGTCGGCAAAGGCACCACGGTCAATCTTTACCTGCCCCGCTTCATCGGTGAACAGGTACAAGAAACCCAGGTCGTCACGCAGCACGCGCCGAACGCACAGGATGGCGAGACGGTGCTGATCGTCGAAGACGATCCGGCGGTGCGGGTGCTGGTCAGTGCCGTATTGAGTGAGTTGGGTTACGCCTTTGTCGAGGCCGCTGACGCCAACCAGGCGGTGCCGATTCTCCAGTCAGGCCAACGCATCGATCTGTTGATCAGCGACGTCGGCCTGCCGGGCATGAATGGCCGGCAACTGGCGGAAATCGGTCGGCAGATCCGCCCGGACCTGCGGGTGCTGTTCATCACCGGGTACGCCGAGCATGCAGCGGTACGTGGTGGCTTCCTTGATCCGGGCATGCAGATGATCACCAAGCCGTTCACCTTTGACTTGTTGACCGCCAAGGTGCGGGAGATGATCAAGATTTGAGGCGATGGTAATTGCGATCGGGTCCAGGGTGGTAAACCTGTGGCGAGGGGATGCCCCCTCGCCACAAGCCATGTCCCCGGTCCAAACAAAACCTACGACAGCATGGACTGCATGATGTGTTGCAACTCATCCAGGTCGAAGGGTTTATCCAGGATCGGAGCCTTGCGGGTGATCGGGCTGTCGGTGTCGCGCACTTCCTGCGCGTAGCCGCTGATGAAGATGACTTTCAGGTCGGGGCGCAATCGGACCGCCGGTTCAGCGATCTGCACGCCGGTGATGCCGCCCGGTAGGCGGAAGTCGGTGATCATCATGTCCAGGTGGGGTTTGCTCGCCAGGATCTCGAACGCCTGCTCGCCGTTTTCTGCCTGCAGTATCCGATACCCTTCACCTGATAAATAAGCAGACAACACCATCAGGATCGACGGGTCATCCTCGACAATCAGTACAACGTCTTGCGCATCTTCACTCATGAGAAGCCTTTGTTCGATCAATAGCTGCTGATACGACCTTAGGGTCACCCAGAGGTTGCGTCTGTTCGACGGTTTTGTGCAAGGCCGTTTTCTGCAAGGGTAGGCAAACACGAAACAACGCCCCTTCGTTGAGGCGGCTGTTGACCGTGATCGTCCCGCCATGAGCGGACACAATCTGCTCGGAGATGTACAGGCCCAGGCCCAGGCCGGAGGCGACTGCCTTGGAGGATACCCGCTCGAATTGCTGGAAGATGCGCCGCTGGTTTTCTTCGCTGATGCCGATGCCGTGATCCTGGACCTCGACGCAAGCATGGCCAGGGGTCTTGTAGACGCGTACCTCGATCGGGCTCTTACCGCCGTAGCGCAAGGCGTTGGTCAGCAGGTTCGACACCACCTGCTCGATCCGAAACTCATCCCAGAAGCCCTCCACCGCCGGCTCTGCGGTACAGATCAATGAACATTCGGCCGCCGCGATCTGCGGCTGGAAATTGTGCAGCAGGTTCTGCACCAGCGCCGTCAGGTTGAAACGCGTAGGCCGGATCGACAACTTGCCGGTGCGAATCCGAGAGACGTCCAGCATGTCTTCGATCAATCGGATCAGGCTCTTGATCTGGCGTTCGTCGCGCTCGACCATCGCCCGCACCTTGTCCAGGCTGAAGGCCGCGGCGTTGTCCCGGGCCAAGTGCATCTTGCGCAGTTGCGTCTCGAGAATCAGGCCATTGAGGGGCGTACGCACCTCGTGGGCGACGATCGACATGAAGTCATCACGCATCCGCACCGCCTGCTCCAGCTCGCTGCGCGTGGCTTCCAACTGCTGCAACAGAATCTCCTGCTCCCGGCGACTCTGCTCCAGGGCAACGACCTGCTCCTTCATCGCCTTTCTCTGGCGATAGAGTTCGACGAACACATTGACCTTGCTTTTGACCGCGTGGGTATCCAGCGGCTTGTGCAGAAAGTCCACCGCCCCGCTTTCATAGCCGGTGAAGGCATAGTTGCGTTCACGACCGGCGGCGCTGACAAAAATGATCGGGATGCTACGGGTTTTCTCCGTACCGCGCATCAGCTCGGCCAGCTCGAAACCGTTCATTCCCGGCATCTGCACATCGATGATGGCCAGGGCAAACTCATGCTGTAGCAGCAGCGACAGTGCTTCATCAGCCGACAGGGCTTTGAAGACCTCCCGGTCGTCGCGTTTGATCAATGCATCCAGGGCCAACAGATTCTCTGGCAGATCGTCCACGATCAGCAGCTTGGCTTGAATATCTCTTGGCATGTGGTTCATTCCAACCCGGCCAGCAACTGGCCGATGTCTTGCAAAGTAAGGATATGGTCGGGCTCATGCAAAGCCAGCGCCGCTTCGGGCATGGTCGATACCTGTGCCTCCCGGGGATCCTGGACCACCGTGATGCCACCCAGCTCCCGCACCCTGGCCAAGCCCTTGGCACCGTCGTTGTTGGCACCGGTGAGGACCACCGCCAGCAGGTTCGGGCCGTAGACATCGGCCGCCGATTCGAACAGCACATCGATGGACGGCCGCGAATGATGCACCGGGTCCTCCAGGCTCAACGACAAACTGCGGTCGGCCTCGACCGACAAGTGGTAGCCGGGCGCAGCCACGTACAAGGTGCCGGGCACGACGTCCTGCTTGTCCTGGGCTTCCTCCACCGGCACGGCGAGACGATAGCCAAACACCTGGGCCAGTTGGCTCTGGCGCTCATCCGGCAAATGCAGCACCACCAGTATCGGCACACTGAAACCTTTGCGCAGTTGGCCGAATACCTTGAGCAGCGCTTCGACGCCGCCAGCGGATGCGCCGACGGCAATGGCCTGGATTCGGGACCTGGATCTGTCCATCGTATGGTTCATAACTTGCGATAGATCCGTTCCTGTTTGACCAGCGCTTCGAACTGATGGCCATAAGCTGAGAAGTCCAGCGTCTCCTTGCTGCCCAGCACCAGGAAACCACGGTGGCAGAGAGACTCGTGAAACAATCCGAACGCACGATCTTGCAGTTTCTTATTGAAGTAAATCAATACGTTACGGCACGAAATTAATTGAGTTTCTGAAAAAACACTGTCAGTTGCCAGACTGTGATCGGCAAAGGTCACGTTCTCACGCAAGGTTTTGTCGAACATCGCGTAATCGTAGGCGGCGGTGTAGTAATCGGCAAACGATCGCCGGCCTCCAGCACGCTGGTAGTTTTGCGTGTAGGTCCGGACGTTTTCCAGGGAAAAAATGCCCTGCTTGGCTTTTTCCAGCGAGCGGGGATTGATATCGGTGGCATAGATGAGCGTACGGTCGAGCAGGCCTTCCTCACGTAATAGAATCGCCATGGAATAGACCTCTTCCCCGGTGCTGCACCCAGCGATCCAGATCTTGATCGACGGGTAAGTCTTGAGCAGCGGCACCACTTCCTCGCGAATCGCCAGGAAATGCGAGGGGTCGCGAAACATCTCGCTGACAGGGATCGTCAGCAATTGCAGCAATTGCATGAACACGCCCGGGTCGTGCAGCACCCGCTCCTGCAACGCCGAGATGGTCTTGCACTCGAACTGGCTCAGCGCATGGTGGACCCGGCGCTTGATGGACGCGCCGGAATAGTCCCGAAAATCGTAGCTGTACTTGAGGTAGATCGCTTCGATCAACAAACGCAGTTCAATGTCAGTGTCACGTTCCACTAAATTCTTTCCATATTCGGCAACCACACGCGAATCAGCGAGAACAGACGATCCAGGTCGATCGGCTTGGCCAGGTAATCGTTGGAACCCGCCGCCAGGCAGCGCTCCTGATCATCCTTCATGGCCTTGGCCGTTACGGCAATGATCGGCAGCTTGCGCCAGCGCGGGTCCTTGCGGATCAGCGCGGTGGCTTCGAAACCGTCCATCTCCGGCATCATCACGTCCATCAACACCAGGTCGATGTCGTCGACTTCATTCAGGCGTTCGATCGCCTCATAACCATTACGGCCGATGACCACGATCGCCCCTTTTGCCTCCAGGGCACTGGTCAGGGCAAAGATGTTGCGCACATCGTCGTCCACCAGCAGCACCTTGCGGCCTTCGAAAACCTTGTCACGGCTGCGGGCAGTCTTGAGCATCCGTTGCCGTTCATGGGACAACCGGGATTCGACTTTGTGCAGAAAAAGTGTCACCTCATCCAACAGGCGCTCTGGCGAGCGGGCGCCCTTGATGATGATCGAACGCGAATACTTGCGCAGCTCGGCCTCTTCATCACGGGTCAGGTTACGCCCGGTGTAGACGATCACTGGTGGGAACGAACAGATCTCCTCGGTGGACATGCGCTTGAGCAAGTCATTGCCCAGCATGTCCGGCAGCTTGAGGTCGATGATCATGCAGTCGTAGACATTCGTGCGCAGCAGGTCCAGGGCCTGTTGCGCCAAGCCAACGGCGGTGATCTCGATATCGTCATCGCCGATCAGGCGGGTAATGCTGTCACGTTGCAAGTCATCGTCTTCCACCAGCAGCACCCGCTTGACCTTCTGGGTCAGTTTGGCTTCCAGGCGAGCGAACACGTCCTTGAGCTCTTCGCGGGTGGTCGGCTTGACCGCATAACCGATGGCGCCCATGTGCATCGCGGCTTCGACGCGGTCCTCGACGGAAATCACGTGCACCGGAATATGCCGGGTTCCGGCCTGTTCCTTGAGCCGTTGCAACACCGTCAGCCCGGAATGATCCGGCAGGCGCATGTCCAACAGGATCGCGTCGGGGCTCAGGTGCGAGGCCAGGTCGAAGCCCTCATCGGCGCCATGGGCCACCAGGCACTGGTAACCGAGTTCGTGGGCCAGGTCGAACAGGATCCGGGCAAACTCGGGCTCATCTTCGATCACCAGGATGCAGCGGGTGTCGAACGGGGCCTTGTCGCGGTCATCGGCGAACCGAGCGATAGGTGTGTCCACCTGGGCGGTCAGCGGTGCCGGGGCCGGTTTTTTGGCGCCCGGCGTCGGCTCGGTGGCCGTCGGTGTGAAGACTCTCGGTTCGGTGGGGGTTGGCCCCGGCTCGACATAGCGCTCAGGCAAGACCAGTGTGAACACACTACCCTGTCCTGGTTCGCTGGTGACTGAGATCGAACCACCCAGCAGCGTGGCCAGGTCTCGGGAAATCGACAACCCCAGGCCGGTGCCGCCGTAACGGCGGTTGGTGGTGCCATCGGCCTGGCGGAAGGCCTCGAAGATGCTTTGCTGCTGGTCGGCAGCGATGCCGATGCCGGAGTCGCGCACGATAAAGGCAATGCCTGAACCCGGCTGACCGACCACGGACAGGCGCACGGCCCCCCGCTCGGTGAACTTCACGGCGTTGGACAGCAGATTCTTGATCACCTGCTCCAGGCGCTGGCGGTCGGTGTACAGCATCGACGGTGCGTCGGCCAGCACCTCTGCCTCGAAGCCCAGGCCCTTTTCTGCCGCCAACGGCATGAACATCTCGCGCAACCCCTCCACCAGGCGCGGCACGCTGGTGTTTTCCGGGCGCACTTCCAGCTTCCCGGCCTCGACCTTGGAGATGTCGAGAATGTCGTTGATCAGGTTCAACAGGTCGTTACCCGCAGAGTAGATCGACTCGGCAAACTTGACCTGCTCCTCGCTGAGATTTTTCTGCGGGTTCTCCGCCAGCAGCTTGGACAGGATCAGCGAACTGTTGAGTGGCGTACGCAGCTCATGGGACATGTTGGCCAGGAACTCGGACTTGTACTTGCTCGAGCGTTGCAGTTCTTCGGCACGTTCTTGCAACTGGATCTGGGCCAGGTTCAGTTCGCTGTTCTTCTGGTCCATGGCATCACGCTGCTCGGCCAGTTGCTCGTTGGTCTGCTCCAGTTCCTGTTGCTGGGTTTCCAGGTGAGCCTGGGATTCCTTGAGAATGCGCGACTGTTCTTCCAGTTCTTCGTTGGCCGTCTTGAGCTCTTCCTGCTGGACTTGCAGTTCCTCATTCAACTGTTGGGTTTCGGCCAGTACTTCCTGCAAGCGTTGACGATAACGCGCCGCCTCAATGGAAGTACCAATGTTGCCGGCCACCAGCTCAAGCAGTTCCAGGTCGCGGTCAGTCAGTGGGCGCAGGAAACCCAGTTCGATGACGCCGTTGATCCGATCGTCGTCGCTGGTCGGCACCACGACCACGCTGTTGGGCAAGCCCTGGCCTAATCCGGAGCTGACTTTAAGGTAATCTCTGGGCACATCATCCAAGCGGATCGGCCGCCCTTGCTGTACGGCTTGGCCAACAATGCCCTCGCCGGCGACGATCACCTGATGCCGTTCGTCCTCCTCCCGGGACATGCCATACGTGGCCACGCGCTTGAGCTGGCCATTTTCTTCCCGCGCGTACAGTGCCGCCACGACAGTACCCATGTATTGCGCACAAAACTGCAGGATGTTGCGTCCCAGCAGGCTCAACGTCAGTTGCCCCAGGACCTGCTCGGCCAACAGCGTCTGACCATTGCGCAGCCAAGCCTGTTTCTCCAGGTGTAAAGCGCTCTGCTGCTGCACTTTCAGGCTCGCGCTGTAGTTGCTGGACAGGGTCAACAGGTCCCGGCGGCCAACGTAGGCCAGCAATCCGCTGACGGCGGCAACGAACAGCAGATACAGGGTAATGCTCCAGACGGTAGTGGTACGCACCTCGTCGTTGCGCGCCGCCCGCAGATGCTGTTCGGTTTCAACGATGTCTTCGAAAGTCTTACGGATTTCGTCGGTCAAACGCTTGCCACGCCCGGCCTTCACCGCCCCCCGGTAATCGCCGCTGCTGCGTTGCAGGTCGATCATGCTCTGGGCGTAGCTGGCCCATTCCACCTGGAGCGCTTGCACCTTGTGCAGGCGGTCGGTCTGAACGGGGTTGTCGGCTGTCAATTCCAGCAATGTATCCAGCGCAACGGCGATACGCGGCTTGGCGACTTCATAGGGGTCGAGGAAATGCTCGTCGCCGCTCAAGAGGTAGCCACGCATGCCGGTTTCCAGGTCCACGCTCAGTTTGAGCGCTTCGTTGGCATTGTTGATCACCCGGTCGGTGTGCCCGACCCATTGGATCACCGACAGCAGATAGGTGATCAGCACGATGAAAAACACCGCACTGAGGGCACCCATGCCCAGTGGCAGGCTGATATTGCGGATCAAGAGTTTACGAAAACTTTGCTCGTCAACCGAAGACGAAGGAGTCATGGAATAAGGGCCTTGGTGGACAGTTGAAGACCGTGGAGTGTGCCCGAAAAACATCGGTTGGATCCACATTTCTGACGAGACAAAGACACTAATCCCACGGCGTTCAGCCTTGTAGCAAGGAAGCGACTATCCTTGTCAGCTCTTGTACTATAGATCCTTTCTTGTACAACTCAGGGAACTTGTGCCGCCTCGCAACTTACTCATGCATGAGGCCGTTTTTTTGTGCCCGTCCCGCCCCCATCTTTTTTTGAGAATACCTATTATGTCCACCCCCTCTTCCGCCACTCAGCCTTGCATCCTGGTCGTCGAAGACGACGACATTGTGCGTATGTTGATCGTCGATGTGCTGGAAGAGCTGGAATACCAGGTGTTGGAAGCGGACGGTTGTGAACAGGCACTCGCGTTTTTGCGCGACGACGAACAACCCATCGCCCTGATGATGACGGATGTCGGCCTGCCGGTGATGGACGGTCGCGAACTGGCGAAGCAGGCCCGATTGGTACGCCCGGGGCTGGCCATTCTGTTTGCCAGTGGTTATGCCGAAAGCATTGATGTGCCTGAGGACATGGCAGTGATCGGCAAGCCCTTCTCCATCGATCAATTGCGTGACAAGGTCAAAAGCATTCTTGCTTGAGCCCAAACGGATTCTTGGTCACTATCGGCGCCCCGCGCGCCGACTGCGCCTGATTCGTCTCTAGGGAATACCTGCTCATGCCTCATCCCACCGCCACCAAGGTCCTGGTTATCGGCTATGTCTGGCCCGAGCCACGCTCATCGGCGGCCGGCGGACATGTCATGCAACTGTTGGAAACCTTCCTCGGGCAAGGCTGGGACATTACGTTCAGCAGCCCGGCAAACCCAGGCGAAAACCGCGCGGACCTGGTCGCACTGGGCATCCGCGAAGTGCCGATCGAACTCAATAGCAGCCGTTTCGACGCGTTCATCCGTGAGCTGGCTCCGGATATCGTGTTGTTCGACCAGTTCATGATGGAGGAACAGTTCGGCTGGCGTGTCGAGAAAAACTGCCCCGACGCCCTGCGTGTGCTGGAGACCTCCGATCTGCAAAGTCTGCGTCACGCTCGCCATCATCGCCTGAAGGATCGCTTGAAAGCCGACGACGCTTCCCAGGATTTCAGCGACCTGTTCGCCCCCGCCCTGCATGACGAATTCGAGCTGATGGCCGGCACCGACCTGGCCCAACGGGAAATCGCCGCCCTGTATCGCTGCGACCTCAACCTGATGGTGTCCGAGGTTGAAATCGAACTGCTGGTGGAACACTTCAAGTTGCCTCGCAGCCTGCTGCTCTGGTGCCCGCTGATGCTCGACCTGCCGAGTGAGCCGCTCGTGCCGTTCGCAGACCGGGCGCACTTCTTGAGCATCGGCAACTTCCGCCACGCGCCAAACTGGGACGCGGTGCTCTGGATGAAAAACGCCATCTGGCCGCTGATCCGTCAGCAACTGCCCGGTGCGCAACTGCATCTATACGGGGCCTACACCCCACCCAAGGCTGCCGCGCTGCACAACCCGGCCCAGGGCTTCCACATCATGAACTGGGCCGAAGACGCCTTGCAGGTGATGTCGGCGGCACGTATCTGCCTGGCACCATTGCGTTTCGGCGCCGGCATCAAGGGCAAACTGATCGAGGCCATGCTCTGCGGCACGCCCAACGTCACCACGCCCATCGGCGCCGAGGCCATGCACGGTGAACTGCCCTGGCCTGGGTCGATTGCCCAAAGCGCCGAAGACATTGCCCGCGCCGCAGTGCAGCTGTACAGCGACCCGGCGCGCTGGACCAAGGCCCAGGATGCCGGCCTGGACTTGCTGGCAAACCGTTATCAGCGACGGGTACATGGCCCGGCGCTGATTGAAAGCATCACGGCCTGCCGTGCCGAGCTTGCGCAACGACGCCGGGACAATTTCACCGGCAGCATGCTGCGTCACCACCAGCACAAGAGCACCCAATACATGTCCCAGTGGATCGAAGAAAAAAACCGCAACAGCTAGGCACCAATATCCCATCCGGGGTGGCACCTGTGCGGCGAAGGGGGCATTATCCAGCGGCGATAACAAAAAAAGCGCCAGGCAAATGACCCGAACAGCCAGAGTCACCGACCCTTCCTACGAGTTGATGGACGACCATAACGGGCTGTCCATCATCTATCGCCAGCACGGCTTCCCCTGCCCGCTGGTGCGCTGGCATTTCCATAAGGAATACGAGCTGCACCTGATCGTCGCCAGTTCCGGCAAAGTGTTCATTGGCGATTACATCGGCAACTTCTATCCGCAGTCGCTGTTTCTGACCGGCCCCAACCTGCCCCACAACTGGATCAGCCAGGTGGCCGAGGACGAAGTGGTGCCCAAGCGCGACATGCTGGTGAATTTCACCGATGAGTTATTCGAAAGCGGCCACCAGGTGTTTGCCGAGCTCAAGACCGTCGCACCATTGCTTGAACGCGCCCAGTACGGTATCGAGTTTCGCTGCAAACGCACCATCCGCCAGGCCATGATCCTGATGCAACGCATCGCCGATTCCCGGGGCATGAGCCGCCTGGGGCATTTTTTCATTCTGATGGAGCTGCTGGCCGCCACGGACGACTACCAACTGCTCTCCGGCGCCACGACCCCGCAATCGACGGACGAGCACAGCATCGACCGCACCAACCGCGCGGTGGATTACATCTTCGCCCATTACGCCCGGGAATTGTCCCTGGAAGAAGTCGCCGAACACCTGGGCATGAAACCCACCTACTTCAGCCGGGTGTTCAAACAGGCCACCGGCCGGTGTTTCATCGAATTCGTCAATCGCCTGCGTATCAGTAAATCCTGCGAATTATTGGCCGATGGCGATAAACCGGTGACGGACGTGTGCTTCGAATCGGGTTTCAACAACATTTCCAACTTCAACCGACGTTTCCAGCAACTCAAGGGCATGACCCCTTCCCACTACCGGCGGCTGGCGGTGCAACGGCTGACCGAGCAGAACCAGGGCTGACCGTTCTCAGGCACAACCCGCTCCTGTGGCGAGGGGATTTATTCCCTCGCCACAGATGAATTCCCCGCCTGAAACCTTATCCAGTGCAAAAAAGTATCAGCATAAGTGCGACGGATGATTTGTCACGCCGTCCATTGAGGGCTGTAATCAGCGCACATTCTTCCCTTCATCCGGAAGACACAAAAACAATAACTGTCCTTCCGCAGCCTTCTGGGCGCGGAAAAGGAGTGCGCGATGAAACCTTCGGTAAAAGCTCTGCTTGTCTCCACCTGCATGACCCTCAGCAGCGTCAGTTTCGGCGCACAGACCCTCACCATTGCCACCGTCAACAACAGCGACATGATCCGCATGCAAAAGCTCTCGAAAACCTTCGAGGCCGAACATCCGGATATCAAGCTGAACTGGGTGGTGCTTGAAGAAAACGTGCTGCGCCAGCGCCTGACCACCGACATCGCCACCCAGGGCGGGCAGTTCGACGTACTGACCATTGGCATGTACGAAGCCGCACTCTGGGGCGCCAAAGGCTGGTTGGAGCCAATGAAGGACCTGCCAGCCAGCTACGCCCTCGACGATATATTCCCATCGGTACGCGAAGGCCTGTCGGTCAAGGGCTCGCTCTACGCCCTGCCGTTCTATGCCGAAAGCTCGATCACCTATTACCGCACCGACCTGTTCAAGGATGCCGGGCTGACCATGCCCGAACACCCGACCTGGACCCAGATCGGTGAGTTCGCGGAAAAACTCACCGACAAGAGCAAGGAACAGTATGGCCTGTGCCTGCGGGGCAAAGCCGGTTGGGGCGAGAACATGGCGCTCATCACCACCCTGGCCAACGGTTTTGGTGCGCGCTGGTTCGATGAGAAGTGGCAGCCACAATTCAATGGCCCCGAGTGGAAAGACGCGCTCAACTTCTACGTCGACAACATGAAGAAATCCGGCCCGCCGGGTGCTTCCAGCAACGGTTTCAACGAAAACCTGGCACTGTTCAACAGCGGCAAATGCGCGATCTGGGTCGATGCCAGCGTCGCCGGTTCGTTCGTCACCGACAAGACCCAGAGCAAGGTGGCCGATCACGTTGGATTCACCTTCGCCCCCCACGAAAAAACCGACAAAGGCACCTCGTGGATGTACTCCTGGTCGCTGGCAATCCCCACCAGCTCCAAAGCCAAGGAAGCCGCCACGGTCTTTACCACTTGGGCGACTTCCAAGGAGTACGGCCAATTGGTCGCCAAGACCGACGGCATTGCCAACGTACCGCCGGGCACACGCACCTCGACCTACAGCGACGACTACATGAAGGCCGCGCCGTTTGCCAAGGTGACCCTGGAGTCGTTGAAAGTCGCCGACCCGAAAGCACCGACCCTCAAGCCTGTGCCCTACATCGGCATCCAATTGGTAACCATTCCCGAGTTCCAGGCCATCGGCACCCAGGTCGGCAAATTCTTCTCGGGCGCGCTGACCGGCCAGCAGACCGTGGACCAGGCGTTGACCGCCGCACAGTCCACCACCGAACGCGAGATGAAACGCGCTGGGTATCCCAAGTAGTCAGCTCATCAAGGCCCGCTCCCGATTCCTGTGGGAGCGAGCTTGCTCGCGATGAGGGCCTGCGAGCCAATATTGCGAGTGACTGACACGACGCTATCGCGAGCAAGCTCGCTCCCACAGTGGATCTTCATAGGCCCGCAAAAATCGGTTCAATGCCATGAATAGCTCAACGACAACCGCCAAAGCCCCCATCGAACTCCAGCAACCGGCGCGCAAGACCCGCCTGGCCAACCCCGGCTGGTTCCTGGTAAGCCCTTCGGTCGCCTTATTGCTGCTGTGGATGATCGTGCCGCTGGGCATGACCGTCTATTTCTCGCTGATCCGCTACAACCTGCTCTACCCCGGCGAAAACGAATTCGTGGGGCTGGAGAACTTCACTTATTTCCTCACCGACTCGGGCTTCATGCCCGGCGCGACCAATACCCTGTTGCTGGTGGGCAGCGTGCTGCTGATCAGTATCGTGCTCGGGGTGTTGATCAGTGCGCTGCTGGAAGCCAGCGAGTTTTTCGGCCGCGGCATCGTCCGGGTGTTGCTGATCTCGCCCTTCTTCATCATGCCCACGGTGGGCGCGCTGATCTGGAAAAACCTGATTTTCCACCCGGTCTCGGGGATTCTCGCTGCGGTGTGGAAACTGTTCGGCGCGCAACCGGTGGACTGGCTGGCCCACTACCCGTTGCTGTCGATCATCATCATCGTGAGCTGGCAATGGTTGCCCTTCGCGATCCTGATCCTGATGACCGCCATGCAGTCCCTCGACCAGGAACAGAAAGAAGCCGCGCGCCTGGACGGTGCCGGCCCCATCGCGATTTTCTGGCACCTGACCCTGCCGCACCTGGCCCGCCCGATTGCCGTGGTGCTGATGATCGAGACGATTTTCCTGCTGTCGGTGTTCGCCGAGATTTTCACCACCACCAATGGTGGCCCTGGCTACGCCTCGACCAACCTTGCCTACCTGATCTACAACCAGGCGCTGGTGCAGTTCGACGTTGGCATGGCTTCGGCCGGTGGTCTGATTGCCGTGGTCATCGCCAACATCGCCGCCATCATCCTGGTCCGGATGATCGGCAAAAACCTCACCGACAAGCATTGAGGCCGTCGCCATGACTCTTCAACAATCCCGTCGCCTGCAAAGCCTGCTGCTGGGCACGTTGGCCTGGGCCATCGCGATCCTGATCTTTTTCCCGATCTTCTGGATGGTGCTGACCAGCTTCAAGACCGAAATCGACGCATTCGCCACGCCGCCGCAATTCATCTTCGCGCCGACGCTGGAGAACTACCTGCACATCAATGAGCGCAGCAACTACTTCAGTTTCGCCTGGAACTCAGTGGTGATTTCCTTCAGCGCCACCGCCCTTTGCCTGCTGATTGCAGTGCCGGCAGCCTACTCCATGGCGTTCTACGAAACCCAGCGCACCAAAGGCACTTTGTTGTGGATGCTCTCCACCAAGATGCTGCCGCCGGTGGGCGTACTGATGCCCATCTACCTGCTGGCCAAGAGTTTTGGCCTGCTGGACACCCGCCTCGCGCTGATCGTCATCTACACGTTGATCAACCTGCCGATTGTGGTCTGGATGATTTACACCTACTTCAAGGACATTCCCCGCGACATCCTCGAAGCCGCACGCCTGGATGGCGCCACGCTGTGGCAGGAAATGGTTCGCGTGCTACTGCCGATTGCCAAGGGCGGCCTGGCGTCCACCGTGTTGCTGTCGTTGATCCTGTGCTGGAACGAGGCCTTCTGGTCGTTGAACCTCACCTCATCCAAAGCCGCGCCCCTGACGGCGTTGATCGCCTCTTACTCCAGCCCCGAAGGCCTGTTCTGGGCCAAATTGTCGGCCGTCTCGACCCTGGCCTGCGCGCCGATCCTGATTTTTGGCTGGATCAGCCAGAAACAGTTGGTGCGCGGTTTGTCCTTCGGCGCCGTGAAATAACGCGCCCTACACAATAATCAGAAGTGGAGGCCCATCATCATGGCCAACCTGAAAATCAAGAATCTGCAAAAAGGTTTCGAAGGCTTCTCCATCATCAAGGGCATCGACCTTGAAGTGAACGACCGCGAGTTCGTGGTCTTCGTCGGGCCGTCGGGCTGCGGCAAGTCCACGCTGCTGCGGCTGATCGCCGGACTGGAAGAAGTCAGCGACGGCACTATCGAACTGGATGGCCGGGACATCACCGAAGTCAGCCCGGCCAAACGCGACCTGGCGATGGTGTTCCAGACCTATGCCCTGTACCCGCACATGAGCGTGCGCAAAAATATGTCCTTCGCCTTGGACCTGGCTGGCGTGCCGAAGGCCGAGGTCGAGAAAAAGGTCAACGAAGCGGCACGCATCCTCGAGCTGGGGCCGATGCTTGAGCGCAAGCCCAAGCAGCTCTCCGGCGGCCAGCGCCAGCGTGTGGCGATTGGTCGGGCCATCGTGCGCAACCCGAAAATCTTCCTGTTCGACGAACCCTTGTCCAACCTCGACGCCGCCCTTCGCGTGCAGATGCGCCTGGAACTGGCCCGGCTGCACAAGGAGCTGCAGGCGACCATGATCTACGTGACCCATGACCAGGTCGAAGCCATGACCCTGGCCGACAAGGTGGTGGTGCTCAATGGCGGGCGCATCGAACAGGTCGGCTCGCCGCTGGAGCTGTATCACCAACCCGCCAATCTGTTTGTCGCCGGGTTCCTCGGCACACCGAAAATGGGCTTTCTCAAAGGCAAGGTCACGGGCCTGGACGGCCAGGGCTGCGAAGTCCTGCTGGACGCCGGAACCCGTATCAGCCTGCCATTGAGCGGTGCCAGCCTGAGTGTTGGCAGCGCGGTGACCCTGGGGATTCGTCCGGAGCACCTGAACCTGGCACAACCGGGCGATTGCACGCTGCAAGTTACCGCCGATGTCAGCGAACGCCTGGGCAGCGACACGTTCTGCCACGTCGTGACCGCGTCCGGCGAAGCCTTGACCATGCGCGTTCGCGGTGACCTGGCGAGCCGTTTCGGCGAGCAACTGAGCCTGCACCTGGACCCCGAACACTGCCACCTATTCGATGCCGAAGGCGTAGCGGTCACCCGTGCGCTGCGCGCCGCCGCCTGATTGCCGAGACTTGTGATGAAACTCAACCGACAGAACCTGCACAACCTCAAGCCTGAGATCGCTCTGCCCGCCTATTCCTTGAGCGAGATTCGCCAGGGCATTGCCCACATCGGCGTCGGCGGTTTCCACCGTGCTCACCAGGCGTATTACACCGATGCGCTGATGAACACCGGCGCCGACCTGGACTGGGCCATCTGTGGCGTCGGCCTGCGCGCCGAAGATCGTCGCGCCCGGGACGACCTGGCCAGCCAGGACTACCTCTTCACGCTTTATGAACTGGGGGACACCGACGACACCGAAGTCCGGGTGATCGGTGCCATCGCCGACATGCTACTGGCCGAAGACGGCGCCCAGGCGCTGATCGACAAACTGGCCGACCCGCAGATCCGTATCGTCTCGCTGACCATCACCGAAGGCGGCTATTGCATCGACGACAGCAACGGCGAGTTCATGGCCCACCTGCCGCAGATCCAGCACGACCTGGCCCACCCGGACGAACCGAAGACCGTCTTCGGTTTCCTCTGCGCCGCCCTGGCCAAACGCCGCGCCGCCGGCACCGCGGCATTCACCCTGATGTCCTGCGATAACCTGCCCCACAACGGCGCCGTGACCCGCAAGGCCCTGCTGGCCTTCGCCGCGTTGCGCGATGCTGAACTGGGGCAATGGATTGACCGCAATGTGAGTTTCCCCAACGCCATGGTCGATCGCATCACACCGATGACCAGCGTCGCCCATCGCCTGCAACTGCATGACGAACATGGCATCGATGACGCCTGGCCGGTGGTCTGCGAACCGTTCGTGCAATGGGTGCTGGAAGACAAATTCGTCAACGGTCGCCCGGCCTGGGAAAGGGTCGGCGTACAGTTCACCGATGACGTTTCGCCCTATGAAGAGATGAAGATCAAGCTGCTCAACGGCAGTCACCTGGCGCTGACTTACCTGGGCTTTCTCAAGGGCTATCGCTTCGTCCACGAGACCATGAATGACCCGCTGTTCGTGCGTTACATGCGGGCCTATATGGACCTGGACGTGACACCGCAACTGGCGCCGGTGCCAGGGATCGACTTGACCGACTACAAGAACACCCTGGTGGAGCGTTTTTCCAACCAGGCCATCGCCGACCAGTTGGAACGAGTGTGTTCGGATGGCTCGTCGAAGTTTCCGAAATTCACCGTGCCGACCATCAACCGCTTGATTGCCGACGGTGGCGAAACCCGCCGCGCGGCGCTGGTGGTGGCGGCTTGGGCCGTGTACCTGAAGGGCGTCGACGAAAACGGCGTGACGTATTCGATCCCGGACCCACGGGCAGCATTCTGCCAGGCGCTGGTGACTGACGATGCACTGGTGACCCAGCGGATGTTGGAAGTGGAAGAAATCTTTGGCACCGCCATCCCCCGTTCGCCAGAGTTCGTGGCAGCATTCGAATGGTGCTGCAACAGCTTGCGTGAGCATGGTGTGACGCGCACGCTTGAGCGGATACTGGCCGACTGAGGCTTAATTCCCAGGCTCTGCGTGGGAACACCTCAACGGACGCTCCGCATTCGGCTTCTTGGGGGCGCGGAGCGTCCCGTGCTGCATTCCCACGCAGAGCGTGGGAACGTTCTGACCACTCAGGGTTTATTCCATGGCAAACCAACAATTGTTCCTGGGCATCGACTGCGGCACCCAAGGCACCAAGGCGCTGATCCTGGATGCGCTCAGCGGCCAGGTACTCGGCCAGGGCGCCGCTGCCCACAGTATGATCAGCGGGGCCAACGGTCGCCGTGAACAAGATACCCAGCAATGGCTCGATGCATTTACCCAGGCGACCCATCAAGCCTTGGCCGCTGCCGGGGTCGATGGCCAGGCCATCCTCGGCATCGGCGTCTCCGGCCAGCAGCACGGCCTGGTCTTGCTCGATGACCAAGGCGAGGTCTTGCGCCCGGCCAAGCTGTGGTGCGACACCGAGACGACACCGCAAAACGATCGGCTCCTGGCGCACCTGGGCGGTGAAAATGGCAGCCTCGAACGCCTCGGCGTGGTGATCGCGCCGGGCTACACGGTTTCCAAACTGCTCTGGACCCTGGAGCAGCATCCCCAGGTTTTCGAACGCATCGCCAGCATCCTGCTGCCCCACGACTTCCTCAATCATTGGCTCACCGGGCGCCATTGCAGCGAATACGGTGATGCTTCGGGTACCGGCTATTTCAACGTGCGCACCCGTGAGTGGGACCTGCCGCTGCTGCAACACATCGACCCCAGCGGCCGCTTGCAAGTGGCGTTGCCGGAACTGATCGATGCTCATCAACCGGTCGGACGGATCCTGCCAGCCATTGCCGCACAGCTGGGCATCAATCCAGATGCTGTGGTGGCCAGCGGTGGCGGCGACAACATGATGGGCGCCATCGGCACCGGGAATATCCAGCCTGGCGTGATCACCATGAGTCTCGGTTCCTCCGGCACGGTATACGCCTATGCCGCGGAGCCTGCGGTCAGCCCGGAGGCATCGGTGGCGACCTTCTGCTCCTCCAGCGGCGGTTGGCTGCCACTGATCTGCACCATGAACCTGACCAATGCCACCGGGGCGATGCGCGAGTTGTTCGACCTGGACATCGACGCCTTCAACGCCCTGGTAGCCCAGGCTCCGATTGGCGCAGAGGGCGTGTGCATGCTGCCGTTTC
Organism: Pseudomonas sp. Tri1; assembly: GCF_017968885.1. Lineage (NCBI taxonomy): Bacteria > Pseudomonadati > Pseudomonadota > Gammaproteobacteria > Pseudomonadales > Pseudomonadaceae > Pseudomonas > Pseudomonas sp. Tri1. Next base: position 3,739,825 of record NZ_CP072913.1, read on the forward strand.
TCAATGGCGAGCGCGTTCCTGCCCTGCCCCATGCCACTGGCAGCCTGCTGGGCCTGACCGCCACCAACCTGACCCGGGCCAATCTGTGTCGGGCCGTGGTCGAAGGCACCACCTTTGGTTTGCGCTACGGCCTGGACTTGTTGCGGGCGAACGGGCTTGAGGCCCGCAGCATCCGCCTGATCGGCGGCGGTTCGAAGAGCCCGGTGTGGCGGCAGATCGTCGCCGATATCATGAATACCACGGTTATCTGCACCGAACAGAGCGAAGCTGCGGCCCTCGGCGCGGCGATTCAGGCGGCATGGTGCCATTCAGGGGCGCAAGAAAACCTGGCCGAACTGTGCGAGCGCTGCGTCAAGCTCGACCTGAGCAGTAAAACCCGGCCCATCGCCGAGCATGTAGCAGCTTCCCAACAAGCTTATGAACACTATCGACAACACGTCGCAACCCTTTGAGAGCGGGCAACTATGTATCTGGTGTGTGGTGAAGCGCTGTTTGATTTTTTCAGTGAAACCGAGGCTGACGGCCCAGCCTCGCAAGTGAACTTCAAGGCCATTGCCGGCGGCTCGCCGTTCAATGTGGCGGTCGGTTTGCGGCGCCTGGGTGTCGAGTCGGCGCTGTTTGCCGGGCTGTCCACCGACTACCTGGGCCGACGCTTGCAGCAAGTACTGCTCAACGAAGGCGTCAGCGCCCGATACCTGCTGGACTTCGACGCACCAACCACCCTGGCGATGGTAGCCGTCGGCGCCAACGGCTCGCCCCACTACAGTTTTCGCGGCGAAGGCTGCGCGGATCGGCAATTGAGCCCGTCCCACCTGCCAACGTTGGGCCCGCAGGTTCGCGGCTTGCATTTCGGCTCGTTCTCCCTGGTGGTCCAGCCGATTGCCGACACCCTGTTGGCCTTGGTACAGCGCGAAAGCGGCAAGCGCCTGATCAGCCTCGACCCGAACGTGCGCCTCAATCCACAGCCGGATATCGAACTGTGGCGCTCGCGGATCGCAACGCTGGTGCAATATGCCGACCTGATCAAGGTCAGCGACGAGGACCTGCACCTGCTCTACCCTGAGCTTGAGCCACAAGCGGTGATCGATGGCTGGCTGCAACACCGTTGCCAACTGGTGTTCCTGACCCGTGGCGGCCAGGGCGCAACGGTATTCAGCCGTCAGCATGGCTCATGGTCGCTGCCCGCCTGTTCGGTAAAGATCGCCGACACCGTGGGCGCCGGTGATACCTTTCAGGCCGCGCTGATTACCTGGCTCACCGAGCAGCAATTGGACTCGGTCGAAGGCCTGAACACCCTGGCCCGTGACCAGATCAACGCCATGCTCGACTTCGCCATACGCACGGCAGCCCTGACCTGTGCGAAAACCGGCCCTGACCTGCCTTACCGGCAACAACTGAACTGACCGTCCCAACCCATCGCAGCCAAACGCCACCCGGCTTTGGTTGCGATAGCCTTCCCGTAAAAGCCAAGACATTCGCTTTAACCCTGGTTTAATCCCGCGATCCGACACTGTCCCGGGCCGCGTATCCCTCCTGAGGTCCCGCGCGGCAGGCCCGATGTTTGAACATCAGGCCGATTTTTCTCTGCTGCGGAGTCTCGCTCATGAATATTCGTAGATTAGTCGCCGCGTCATCCTTGGTACTTCTGACTGGCATCAGTGCAATGGCCCAGGCTGACAATACCGTACAGCCCATACCCTACCGTTATGGCATGCCGTTGGAGATCAAAAAGCTGATATCGCTGAAGGAGCCGTCAACGCCTTATTGCGAAGTTGTGACGGCACAGATGGTGTACATCGACAAAGCGGGACAAACCCGTGATGTCTCGTATCGCAAGTTATCGGATTCTTGCAATTATCAATAATTGACTAGCGGTTGGCAGACAACAGAACGCCTGGCTCGGACAATGACCGGGCCAGGCGTCGATGTACTCTGAACTGGGCGTTTATCTTAACGCCCGGTCATCCGATGTAACTGATGAAAATGATTGCCAACGGGATTGTGGTGCTGACCGTGGTTCTGGTCGAGTTCGCTGCGCAGTTCGGCAATCAAGTCGTTGATTGCCCGGCAACCCGTGAGTTTTTGCGCATCGATGCCAGTTTTTACCAAGGCCACGCGGTCAGTTTCATGATCATCGTAAATCTTGATGGTCATCGATAAATCGGGTGACAAGGTGCATTGCGAGCGCTTGGGCAACAAGCTGCTTTCAATGATGTTTCGCATTTCGAGGGCAGATAAAAACATGGCAACTCTCTCCTGTTGAGGCGGCCAATTTATGTACACAACGGCGGTATTCTTTTCGTCCGTTTCTTCCATGCGGACTGGGACTACGAATGCCGTGCCGTTCTTCGTTTTTGGCGTTTCTAATCAATGAGCCCCATAAGGCGAACTCCTGAATCATCCCGCAAGTAACATGCCTGAATTCACGACGCCCAGGCTTGATTCAAATCAACTACTTAGCTTTACCTGGCGCCGGACAAGTCGTGCAGAATGCAAGTAAAGGATAAAAAACCCATGCAAACTGCAATCGCTTTCTTCCTGTCGCAAGCTAGATTAGCCCCTATTGGGATAGGGTGAGAGGGCATCCGTCGCCTGCTTCAAAAAAAGTGTGACTCGGGCTGCAAACCGCGTTGACGGCTGCGCGCTCGGCCACATGGCGCAAGCTGTCAAAGTTGATATTGGCGCCAGAATCGATCGCCACCAGGGTCTGGCCCTGTGCACCGGTTCGGGCCACGTACTGCTTGATACCCGCCACAGCCAAGGCGCCCGAGGGTTCGGTGATCGAGCGAGTGTCGTCATAGATATCCTTGATCGCGGCGCACAGTTGATCGTTGCTGACGGTCATGACCTCATCGACACAGAAACGGCAGATCTCGAAGCCATGGGCACCGATCTGCGCAACGGCTACGCCATCGGCGAAGGTTCCCACACTCGGCAGCGTTACCCGCTCTCCCGCCACCAACGCCGCCTGCAGGCAGGCGGAGTGTTGCGACTCGACACCGATGATGCGCACTTGCGGACGCAGGTATTTGACGTAGGCGGCGATTCCGGCGATCAGCCCACCGCCACCGACCGGGACAAAAATCGCGTCCAACCTGCCGGGGTGCTGGCGCAGGATTTCCATGGCGACGGTGCCCTGCCCCGCGATGACGTCCGGGTCATCGAAAGGCGACACGAACTCCCGCCCAGTCTGCCGGACCAAATCCAGTGCATACGCCAGGGCAAACGGAAAACTCTCGCCGTGCAGCAATGCTTCAGCGCCCCGGTTGCGCACGCCCAGCACCTTCAATTGCGGGGTGGTCAAGGGCATGACGATACTCGCCGAAATCCCCAGTTCCCGCGCCGCCAGCGCTACGCCCTGGGCATGATTGCCCGCCGAAGCAGTGATAACCCCCCGAGCCCGCTGCTCCGGGGTCAATTGCGCCAGTTTGTTGTAGGCACCGCGGATCTTGAAGGAGAAGGTCGGCTGCAGGTCTTCCCGCTTGAGCAGGACCTGGTTCCCCAAGGCTTCGGACAATGCCGGGGCCGCTTGCAGTGGCGTGCGCACGGCCAGTTCGTACACCGGCGCAGCCAGGATCTTTTTGACGTAGTGTTCCAGCAGGGCTTGTTCGGCGGCGGTTGTGATCATGGCGGTCTCCTGGTTTGGACAGAGCCCTGGAGACAGAAAGAAAAAACCCGCCTCTAGGGCGGGTTGGGTGCAGTCGTCAGCTAGCCCGCCAAATAAGGAATGGCGGTAATAATGCTTGGCTGGCTGCGCAGTACGGTGGAAGTCATGGTTGGAAGTTAGCCGGGGGACGGGGACCAAGTCAATCCAAAATACACAGCTGGCTTGGTTCACCCGCGCTGCGCATTACTGCAGGCCGACTTTATACAACGCCCCATCGCCTTCATCCGTCAGCACATACAAGAAACCATCCGGCCCCTGGCGCACGTCACGGATACGCTCGTCGAGCTCACCGAGCAAACGCTCCTCGTGCACGACCTTATTGCCCTTTAATTGCAGACGGATCAGGTTCTTGGAGACCAGCGCACCGATGAACACGCTGTGCCGCCAGGCCTTGAAGCGATCACTGTCGTAGAACGCCATGCCGCTGAGCCCCGGTGACACCTGCCAGACATGGTGAGGACCCAGGGTGCCTTTGACCGTCGTGCCCTGGGCTTCGGGAATCGGGGCACCGGAGTAATTGATGCCGTGGGTCGCCAACGGCCAGCCATAATTCTTGCCACGCTCGATGATGTTCAGCTCATCGCCCCCCTTGGGCCCATGCTCGTTTTCCCACAGCGTGCCGTTGCGTGGGTTGAGGGCCGCTCCCTGTGGATTGCGAATACCGTAGGCCCAGATCTCGGGGCGAACGTTTTCCTGGCCGACAAACGGGTTATCGTCCGGCACCTTGCCGTCGGGGTAGATGCGTACGATCTTGCCTTGCAACTTGTCCAGGTCCTGGGCCGTCGGACGGTCGTTGTTTTCCCCCAGGGTGACGAATAGATAACCGTCCCGGTCGAACACCAGGCGCGAGCCAAAGTGGTTGCCCTTCGACAGCTTGGGGTACTGGCGAAAGATCACGTTGAAACTGTTCAGCCTCTTCAAGTCTTGTGACAACTGCCCACGGCCCACCGCGGTACCGGCCTTGCCGTCTTCACCGGCCTCGGAATAGGACAGGTAGACCGTGCGGTCCTGTTTGAAATCCGGTGACAGCACTACATCCAGCAAACCGCCCTGGCCCTTGGCCCAGACCTTGGGAACGCCCCTCAACGGCGCCGATAACTGGCCATCGGGGCCCACCAGGCGCAGGTTGCCGGGGCGTTCCGTGACCAGTATGCCTTGCTGGTCCGGCAGGAACGCCAGCGACCAAGGGTGCTCCAGGCCCTTGGCCACGGTACTCACCTCCAAGGTGCCCTCCTCGCTTTTCGCTTGCTGGGTTTGTGCGGCAGCGGCCGGCGTGGCAAGGGTCAGAACAGCGCTGGCGCAGAGTGCGGCCAGGAGTGTTTTACGCAACATGCACACCTCCTTCTGTAGCGTGGAAAGAAACAGCCAGGATTCAGCGCCTAGCGATTGCCGTTGTTCGTGCTCCTGGGCGGCGGGGTGTAGTCGAGGGTGGGCCGTGGCGAAGCCGGCGGCTGGCCGGAACGAGGGTAACCGTTGCCGATACCGCCGTTTTCCAGGGTCGGTGGACGCGGAGCCGGAATCGTCGGGTTGCTGTGGATCATCGGTACGTTAGGCTGGGTACCTTGCATGCTGTTGGGATTGGCCCGGCGAATCGGGCTGTTATAGGGATTGTTGTTGCCGGGCAGGTTCTGGGCGAGGAGCACGGCACCATGACCAGGCATCTGAGCCTGAGCCGCCGTGGTCAGTAGTAGCGTCATGATTGCGAGCATCAGCCTGTTCATCAGAGCACCTCATGGGTTCAGGCATATCGAAAGCACGCTACGCCGCAGGTTCGCCGTTGTTAAGTAAAAAATCCCCCTGAAGATGTAACCAGGCATATCTAAATAGATGTGGAAGCAAGCTTGCTCGCGATAGCGGTCGGTCAGCTTGACCCCATGTTGAATGTGCCGCCGTCATCGCGAGCAAGCACGCTCCCACGGGGTTCTCGGGTTGTTCAAAGGACCGACGTTCATCACCGATGTCCTGTGGAAACCAGACGGCGCGCGGTGGAAACTTTTCCCGAGGCACCAGGGTCACCAGAAAGACGAACTCATCGGCAAGGAACCTCCACCATGGCACGGGCAATCTGGAAAGGCGCAATCAGCTTCGGACTGGTCCACATTCCTGTGGCGCTGGTATCGGCCACCTCGTCCCAAGGCGTGGATTTCGACTGGTTGGACAAGCGCAGCATGGACCCGGTGGGCTACAAACGGGTCAACAAGGTCACGGGCAAGGAAGTGACCAAGGAAGACATCGTCAAAGGTGTGCAATACCAGAAGGGCCAGTATGTGCTGCTCAGCGAAGAGGAAATTCGCTCCGCCCATCCCAAGTCCACCCAGACCATCGATATTTTCTCCTTCGTCGACAGCGAAAAAATCCCGCTGCAAAACATCGACACACCCTACTTCCTGGCGCCGGACAAGCGCGGTGGCAAAGTCTATGCGCTGCTGCGCGAAACCCTGGTCAAGACCAACAAAGTGGCCCTGGCCCACGTCGTGCTCCACACCCGCCAGCACCTGGCGGCGCTCATGCCTCTGGAATCGGCCCTGGTACTGGTGATGCTGCGTTGGCCTGCGGAGGTGCGCGACCTCGATATCCTGGAACTGGGCGAAGAAGTCACCCACCCGACCCTGGCCAAGGGCGAGTTGGACATGGCCAAGCGCCTGGTGCAGGACATGAGCGCCGACTGGGAGCCGGAGCAATACCGCGACAGTTTCGAGGACAAGATCATGGAACTGGTGGAGAAGAAGGCCAACGAAGGCCGCCTCGAAGCCGTGGAGACCGACCCGGGCGAAGAACAGCGCAAGAGTGCCGACGTCATCGACCTCACCGAACTGCTCAAGCGCAGCCTGGGCGGCAAAGGCAAGCCCGCCGCGAAAACCGCCGCGAAAACCACGAAGACCAGCAAGCCCGCTCCCGCTAAAAAAGCCACCAAGGCCTCCCGGGGCTAATCCCCTGGCGCCAGCAATACAAGGGAACCTGTCATGGCCAATGCCGAGAGTGAATATGCTCGTTTGTCCGACGCCGAGCTGGATGAATCAAAGCCCGTTCGCCGCCCCCGAAGGGCTAAAGCGGCGCAAGAGGAGAAGTTGCCCGAACGCCTGTTACCGCAACTGGCTACACCCGTGGAGCTACCGCCGCCCGGTGAATGGCGCTATGAGGTGCAATTCCACGGCTATCGGCTGCTAACGCGCATCGAAGATGGCGAAATCCGCTTGCTCAATCGCAATCAGCAGGACTGGACCGAGCGCCTCAAGCTGCATGCCGCTGCCCTGGCCAAGTTGAACCTGGGGGATAGTTGGCTCGATGGTGAATTGGTCCTGTTGGACGATGCCGGGCATTCTGATTTCGACGCCCTGCGCCAGGCCTTCGAAATCGGCCGCAGCGTCGACATGGTGTATTTCCTGTTCGATGCGCCCTTTCTCAATGGCGTCGATCTGCGCCAGGCACCCGTGGAAGAACGCCGCGCGGCGCTTAAAAAGGCCCTGAAGAACAATGCCAGCAAGCGCCTGCGCTTCTCCGAAGCGTTTTCTGCCAGCCAGCACGACATGTTCGAAAGCGCCATCGCCCTCTCCCTGGACAGCGTGGTCGGCAAGCGCCTGGGCAGTCCATATATGTCCCGACGCAGCGCCGATTGGGTGAAGCTCAAATGCCGGCTTCGCCAAGCCTTCGTGATCGTCGGCTTTACCCGCCCACAGGGCAAGCGCAGCGGTTTCGGCGCGTTATTGCTGGCGGTCAACGGGCCGTCGGGGCTGGTATATGCCGGTCGGGTCGGCACCGGGTTCACTCAATCCCAGCTCAAGCACCTCCATGAACAACTCAGTGCCCAGGAGCGTGACACCGCGCCGCTGGCTACACCGGTCAACGGCGCGCAAAAACGCGGTGTGCATTGGGTCGAGCCGACACAAGCCTGTGAAGTCGAATTCGCCGAATGGACCCGTGACGGCCTGATACGCCAGGCGGTTTTCCTGGATCTGTCAGCCAGCACACCGACCAGCAGGATTGTCCGTGAGCAGCCCATGCCGATAAAGGCCATGACGACTAAACCCCAACACCGCGGCAAAACCCGCAGCGTGAAAATCGGCGGCGTAGTGATTAGCCATCCCGAGCGCGTCATCGACAGTGTCAGCGGTGTCCAAAAAGCCGAACTGGCCCAGTATTACGCGGACATCGCTCCATGGATCCTGCCCCACCTGAAGCAGCGTCCCGTTGCTTTGCTAAGAGCTCCGGACGGAATCGGTGAGGAGCAGTTTTTTCAGAAACACGCTGATCGCCTGGACATTCCCCACATCAAGCAACTGGATCCGGGGCTGGACCCCGGCCATGCCGCCCTGATGGAAATCGACAGCGTCCAGTCGCTCATCAGCGCGGCCCAGATGGGCACCGTGGAGTTGCACACCTGGGCCGCGACCCACGACCGGATCGAAACACCCGACCAGTTCGTCCTGGACCTGGACCCCGACCCGTCGTTGCCCTGGAGCGCCATGCTCGAGGCGACACGCCTGACTCTGGCGCTGCTCGATGAGCTGGGCTTGCAGGCCTTTCTCAAGACCAGCGGCGGCAAAGGCATGCACCTCATCGTGCCGTTGGCGCGAAGCGAAGGCTGGGACAGCACCAAGGCGTTCGCCAAGGCCATATCCCAGTATCTGGCCCAGCAGATGCCCGAACGGATCACCTCTACCATGGGGCCGAAAAATCGCGTCGGGAAAATATTCGTCGATTACCTGCGCAACGCCCGGGGCGCCAGTACCGTGAGCGCCTACTCGGTACGCGCCAGGCCAGGCCTGCCGGTATCCGTACCGATTGCCCGTGCCGAACTCGACAATCTGCGTAACGCCCAGCAGTGGGATATCTATACGGCACTGGAACGGGCCAAGGGCCTGGGCGCCGATCCGTGGGAGGGCTACAACCATCGACAGCGGATCACGGCGAGAATGTGGGAACAATTAGACGCGCAAAAACCCATGCAATGATCGGACAGGGTTCAGGGAGGAACCCTCTCAGATCCAGACGAAGATCGCCAACAAACCGCCGAAAAAGGCCCATTTCTGCAAGTAATACAGCTTGCGGTTGCGTTTCTTCAGCTCTTTGCCCTGCAGACGAATCTTGTAGAGCCTGGAAAATGCCCGGTTCAGCCACCCCGTCTTGTCACCCGCATCGTTAGGCGCGCCGGCGGCGGCCATCACGGTACGGCTGAACCAGCGGTTGAACGCAGTGGCCCAGGAAAATTTCATGGGGCGTTCCACGTCACAAAACAAAATAATGCGATTGTGTGGCGTGGTGTTCTCGGCGTAATGAATGAACGTCTCGTCGAACATCACCGCTTCGCCATCACGCCAATGGTAAGGCTCGCCATCGACGTTGATATAACAGCCGGCATCATTGGGCGTTTCCAGGCCCAGGTGATACCGATACGACCCTGCGTACGGGTCGCGGTGACGGACCAGTTTCGACCCCGGTGGCAATTGCGCGAACATCGCGGCCTTGATCGATCCGATGCTTTGCACCAGCTCCGTGGTCCGCGGGCAGAGCTTCATGGCCGAGGGATGGCTGTCGCCGTACCACTTGAGGTAAAAACGCTTCCAACCGGTCTTGAAGAATGAGTTGAAACCAAGATCATCGTATTGATGGGAGCGCTTGATTTCCCCCGCTTGCAACAGGTTCTGGCCTTCGGCACGGATCTCCTGCCAGTGGGCCTGCAACGGGCTCAGGTCGGGAAAATCCGCCGGATTGAGGAAAGGCTTGTTGGGCAGTTTCGAACACAGGTAAAGCAGGCAGTTGATCGGCGCGAGAAAGGACGAATGGTCGCTCAACTGGCGTCCGAACTTATGCCGTACATGCCCACGCAGATGCACATAGCCGATGGACAGGATATAGATCGCGATAATGATGAGCTTCACGGAATCGATCACAAATAGGAGTGAACAGGCGGTTCCCCCCGGCCAGCCGAGTGACAAGGGAGACGGCGTCGGGTGAGATGGCATTTTAGCCAGAGTTTGTAGCCGAAAGTTATCCTTCAGTTGTGAAAAACTGTCATGCCGGGGCAATACCCTATCGTTAATGCGGCCAGATCAGTACAATCGCCGCCAAACATCACGCGCCCCCTTTGGCCGATACCGGAAACCCGGCTTCGGCGCACGTCTATTCGGGCCGGGCGCTCCGTATGCTGCTGTCCTCTTATGCCGGATGGACCCTTGCGCTTGCGACCGCGATGCCTTAGTGCGGTCGGGACCTGCGCAAACAGGTACTGAACAGGTACTGCCGCACCCTTAGCTACTCTGAATGTTCCGCAGGATAAACCTTTGATCTCTACAGCTAACATCACCATGCAGTTCGGCGCCAAGCCGCTGTTCGAAAACGTCTCGGTCAAGTTCGGCGCGGGTAACCGCTATGGCCTGATCGGCGCCAACGGTTGCGGCAAGTCGACCTTCATGAAAATCCTTGGCGGCGATCTTGAGCCGTCCGGCGGCCAGGTGATGCTCGAGCCGAACGTACGCCTGGGTAAATTGCGCCAGGATCAGTTCGCCTACGAAGAATTCACCGTGATCGATACCGTGATCATGGGCCATGAAGAGCTGTGGAAGGTCAAGGCCGAGCGCGATCGCATCTATTCGCTGCCGGAAATGACCGAAGAAGACGGCATGGCCGTGGCCGAGCTGGAAACCGAGTTTGCCGAGATGGACGGCTACACCGCCGAATCCCGCGCCGGCGAACTGCTGCTGGGCCTGGGGATTGGCATCGAGCAGCATTTCGGCCCGATGAGCGAAGTGTCGCCAGGCTGGAAACTGCGTGTGTTGCTGGCCCAGGCACTGTTCTCCGACCCGGAAGTGCTGCTGCTGGACGAGCCGACCAACCACCTGGATATCAACACCATCCGCTGGCTGGAAAACGTGCTGACCCAGCGTTCGAGCCTGATGATCATCATCTCCCACGACCGTCACTTCCTGAACAGTGTCTGCACCCACATGGCGGACCTGGACTACGGCGAGCTGCGCCTGTTCCCGGGCAACTATGACGAATACATGACCGTGGCGACCCAGTCCCGCGAGCAGCTGCTGTCGGACAACGCCAAGAAGAAGGCACAGATTTCCGAACTGCAATCGTTCGTCAGCCGTTTCTCGGCCAACGCCTCGAAAGCCAAGCAAGCCACCTCCCGCGCCAAGCAGATCGACAAGATCCAACTGGCCGAGGTCAAGCCATCGAGCCGTGTCAGCCCGTTCATTCGCTTCGAGCAGACCAAAAAGCTCCACCGCCAGGCGGTCATTGTCGAGCGCATGGCTAAAGGCTTTGACGGCAAGCCGCTGTTCAAGGACTTCAGCTTCACCGTCGAAGCCGGCGAGCGCGTGGCAATCATTGGCCCGAACGGCATCGGCAAGACCACCTTGCTGCGCACCCTGGTCAATGAACTGGAACCGGATGCCGGTACGGTGAAATGGACCGACGCCGCGGAACTGGGCTACTACGCCCAGGACCATGCCCACGACTTCGAAGACGACGTCAACCTGTTCGACTGGATGGGCCAATGGACCCAGGGCGGCGAACAACTGGTGCGTGGCACCTTGGGCCGTATGCTGTTTTCCAACGACGAGATCCTCAAGTCGGTCAAGGTCATTTCCGGGGGTGAACAGGGCCGCATGCTGTTCGGCAAACTGATCCTGCAAAAGCCCAACGTGCTGGTGATGGACGAACCCACCAACCACTTGGACATGGAATCCATCGAAGCGCTGAACCTGGCGCTGGAAAACTACCCGGGCACGCTGATCTTCGTCAGCCATGACCGGGAGTTCGTCTCCTCCCTGGCCACCCGCATCATCGAGCTGAGCGCCGACGGCGTGGTCGACTTCAGCGGCACCTATGACGACTACCTGCGTAGCCAGGGTGTGGTGTTCTAAGCACCGCCCTTAGCTGCACGCTGCACGTGAAAGCCCTGTCCGTTGTGACAGGGCTTTTTGTCTTCCAAGGGTAAAAACCTGTGGGAGCGAGCTTGCTCGCGATGAGGCCCTTCCAGCCAACATCACCATTGCCTGAACCACCGCCATCGCGAGCAAGCTCGCTCTCACAGGGATTAGTGGCGAACCTGAATCTCGCAACCACCCTGGCAAAGTGTGGGAGCGAGCTTGCTCGCGATGGCGGCACATTCTCCACCAATGCAAACCGTTAGCCTGCTTTCTTTTATCCCCACCTCGCGCCATGATGAGGCTCTCTTACCGCTGCCCGCGAACGAGCCCCATGCCAACGCCCTCATCTGCCCCCAGCTCCCTGTCGATCACCCTGCAGATCGTCTCCATTGTGTTCTACACCTTCATCGCCTTCCTCTGCATCGGCCTGCCGATTGCGGTTCTGCCCGGGTATGTCCACGAGCAGCTGGGTTTCAGTGCAGTGGTGGCCGGGCTGACCATTGGCTCACAGTATCTGGCGACCCTGCTCAGCCGCCCCATGGCCGGGCGGTTGTCGGACAGCGTTGGCACCAAGCGGGCGATCGTCTACGGGTTATCGGGGATTGTACTCAGCGGTGTGCTGACGCTGATCTCGACCCTGCTGCAAAGCTTTCCTCTAACCAGCCTGCTGATTCTGATTGCCGGCCGATTGCTGCTCGGCGTGGCCCAGGGGCTGATTGGCGTGGGCACCATCAGTTGGTGCATGGGCCAGGTGGGCGTGGAACACACCGCCCGCTCGATTTCCTGGAATGGCATCGCCTCTTACGGGGCCATTGCCATCGGCGCGCCACTGGGGGTGGTGATGGTCGGCGAACTGGGCTTCGCCAGCCTGGGTATCGCCCTGTCGGTGCTGGCCGGCATGGCGCTGTTGATGATTCGCAACAAACCGTCGGTGCCGGTCATTCGTGGCGAGCGCTTGCCCTTCTGGGCGGTGTTCGGGCGCATTGCGCCATACGGAGCGAGCCTGTGCCTGGCCTCGATCGGCTACGGCACACTCACCACGTTCATCACGCTCTTCTATATCAGCCGCGGCTGGACCGGAGCGGCCTGGTGCCTGACGGTTTTCGGCGTCTGCTTCATCCTGGCGCGGTTGATATTCATCTCCAGCATCGCCCGCTTCGGCGGCTTCAGCTCGGCCATTGCCTGCATGAGCATCGAAACCCTGGGGCTGGTATTGCTTTGGCTGGCGCCGAACACCGCGGTCGCGCTGATCGGCGCGGGGCTGGCGGGCTTCGGGCTGTCGCTGGTGTACCCGGCACTGGGGGTGGAAGCGATCAAGCAAGTGCCAAACACCAGCCGTGGCGCGGGATTGAGCGCCTATGCGGTGTTCTTTGACCTGGCGCTGGCGATTGCCGGCCCGCTGATGGGCGCGGTGGCATTGAACCTGGGCTATTCGTCGATCTTCTTCTGCGCCGCGTTGCTGTCGGTCAGCGGGCTGGGCCTGACCCTGCTGCTACGTCGCCAAGCGACAAACGCCCATTATTGATCGGCCGTCCTCATCCCCGCCCGGGTCGGCTTGCCCAAGGCCTCGCCGAAGAAACGACTGGCCTCGGAAATCATGGTGCGGTGGATGTCCTTGCGGTCGACACCGTCAGCATCGGTGCACAACGCCGGCATCGCGGCGATCTGTTCATCGGTACACGGGGCCAGGAAGACAAAATGCCCCGCTCCGGCCAGCGTCTTGAAATCCGGTGCGGTAGGCAGCTTGCGGGCCAAGGCGGCGGCGTTTTTATCGAAAGCCACCAGCTTGTCGCCGTCGCCGCTGTACAACAGCACCGGCACATGGACGTCGGCCAGGGTGTGACGGCCAAACTTCAGGCTCAACGGCGCCATGAGCAATAATGCGCGGACCCTGGGGTCGGCCACCGGGTACAGGTCGTCGCGATCGGCAATCAACTCGCCCTGGGTGTTACAGGCGTCACGGTCATCCGGTCGCTCCTGGCAGTAGCGACGCAGGCGGTTGAGATCCGGCGTCGCGCCGGACAGGATCAGCGCCGTCTCGCCACCGGCCGAATAGCCGATCACCCCGACCTGCCCGGCGTTGACGAACGGCGAAAGCATAGGGTCATTGAGCGTGGCGGTAATGGCTTCGGAAATCTGGATCGGCCGGCCATACAGGTTGCTCAGGGTTCCGAGCCGGCTGTGGTCCTGGGCGTTGTCGCCGGGATGAATCACCGCCACCACCACGAACCCCTGGCGCGCCAGGGAAGTGGCCAGGTCATGCAGGGCCAGCGGCGTACCGGTATTGCCATGGGACAGCATCAGCAGCGGAAAGCGGCCGATGGCGATCTGGGCGTCTGGCGCGGCATCGATCTGGTAGCCACCCAGCAGGCTGGACTGTCCCCGGTCGGTGGACGGATAAAAGGCGATGGCGTGCATCGGCTGCTGATCCAGCGGATCGAGAAAGCTCAGTTCATGGAAACCGGCGCTCCAATGCGGATGCGGCCCCGGTGCGGCCTGCACTGAAGCGAGACTGGCTAACAAGCAAAGCAGCAGCGCTGCACCAAAACGTGTCATCGAATCTTCCACCTTCACCAGCGCACGGGAAGGCCCCGCCGCTCGCAATCCTGGCCGTGCATAACCTGCGCCATAACGCCCAGCGCCGAATGCAGAAAACCCTGCATCCCGACCATCCAATGACGACGAGAATACAGGGTTTTACCAAGGTTGCCCGAAGAGCTTGGTGCCTTTACGCAAGCCTTACGCAGCAGCGAACTGCTGGCCGATCTGCGACTGGGCTTGGTTCATGCCCTTGATACGCATCTCGTCACCCTTGGCCAACCCTTCGGCACGGACGAATTCGATGTCGGTGATGCCAAGGAAACCGAACATCACTTTCAGGTAATCTTCATGACCAACGCCGCTCGGCTGTCCAGCATGCAGGCCGCCTGCTGTGGACACGATCACCAGTTTCTTGCCACCGCACAGGCCTTCGAAGCCGGCTTCGGTGTAGCGGAACGTCTGGCCGGCCACGGCAATGCGGTCGATCCAGGCCTTGAGTTGGGTCGGAATGCTGAAGTTGTACATGGGCGCAGCGATGACCACCGCATCAGCCGCCAGGAACTCGGCCATCGTCGACGCACTGAGATCGGCTTCGTGTTTGAGGGCCGCGTCGCGCAATTCGGCGCTGGTGCCGGCGGCAACCAGGGTCTGGGCGGAAAAATGGCTGATGGCGTCGGCCGCCAGGTCGCGGTAGGTCACCGTGATGCCTGGCTCGGCAGCTTTCCAGGCTTCAACCACTTCACGGCTCAATTGGCGGGAAGCAGAGTTATCGCCGAGGATGCTCGAATCGATGTGCAGCAATTTCATGTGAGTGCTCTCCAAGTGAGGACCGCAACCAGGCGATCAATTGAAGACAATCCTATAGATCGATCCAATATTCGATAAGTGAGCATAAATGCGATAGTTTGTCCCACTGATAGGACAATCGAGCCAGACATGCAAGACCTCAATGACTTGTACTACTTCGCCAAAGTCGTCGAAGCCGGCGGTTTCGCGGCGGCCGGGCGATTGCTGGGCATTCCCAAGTCGCGATTGTCGCGGCGTATCGCCGAGCTGGAAGAGCGCCTCGGCGCCCGCCTGCTCCAACGCACTACTCGCCAATTGAAACTGACCGCGGTCGGCGAACGTTATCTGCGCCATTGCCAGGCCATGTTGCTGGAGGCCGAGATGGCTGACGAAGCGGTGGCAAGCATGTCCAGCGAGCCCCGTGGGCGCCTGCGGGTTTCGAGCCCGGTCGGGCTGGCCCACCAGTTCCTGCCGGTGGTGATCGAGACCTTCCTGGCGAAATACCCTTTGGTGCAACTGGATATGACCCTGCTCAACCGGCGGGTGGACTTGATCAGCGAAGGCATCGATGTGGCGTTGCGCGTGCGTGACCTGGGAGACGAAGACCCGCTGCTGATGACCCGGCGCCTGCGCCAGGCACGGCTGATGCTGGTTGCCAGCCCAGCCTTTGTCGAAGGACGGCGGATCGAAACCCCGGACGATCTCAAGCCATTGCCAGTGCTGGGAGCCCTTGAAGCGGATCGCCTGGTGCACCTGCGCCTGGTCAAGACCAACGGGGAAAGTGTCGAACTGGCCCTGGAGGCCCGCCTGGGCATCGACGACTTTGTCGTACGCCGTGCCTGCACCCTTGCCGGCTTGGGTTTTACCTTACTGCCAAGTATGTATTGCGAGCAGGAATTGCAAGACGGCACACTGGTGGAATTATTGCCTGGATGGTCGCTACCCGATGGCTGGCTGCAGGCGGTCTACCCGCATCGACGTGGCATGCTGCCGGCGGTGCGCGCATGGATCGACCATCTGGTAGAAGCGTTCGAAGGCTGTGGAGATAGAAAGATATGAGCTTGAGCGAAGAGGATGTCGCGCAATTTTGCCTGGGCTTGCCCGGTGCTCGGGAAGACTACAAATGGGGCGGCGTGCGGGTGTTCTCCATCGCCGGAAACAAGATGTTCGCTCTCCAAGGCCTGCGCAGCGATTCGTTGGCGTTCAAGGTCGACAAGGATCTGTTCCTCGGTCATTGCGACCGCCCGGGCATTCATCCGGCGCCCTACCTGGCGCGGGCCCAGTGGATCATCATGCACCTGCCCTACCCGCTGGGCGCCGACGAGCTGCAAGGCCTGCTGCAACGCTCTCACCAATTGGTGGTCAGCAAATTGCCCAAGCGCACCCAGGTCGGGTTGCTGCTCTAGAACAACGCCAGCAGGCGCCCGAGGAACAACTGGTCGATCCAGAACACTTGGTGCAGCAGGACGATGAACCAGAACACCACCTGGAACGACACCTTGCGGGTTTTGTGGCGAAACACCTGCTGGGCCAGCAATGCCCCCGGCCAACCGCCCGCCAGTTCCACGGCATGCAGCACATTCTCGGGGATGCGCCAGGCGTCGGCACGGGCCTTGCGCTTGTCACTCCAGTAGAGCAGAAACGCCACCAGACTGACGAGCCCATAGGCTGTCATCGGCACCCAGGACACGGCTCGCAATCCGAGCATGAGCGAACCGAACAACGGCAAGGCACACAGCAGCGCAAACACGATCAACTTGAGCCGCAGGTTCTGCACGGCACCGTCGGCAGTGTGCGCGGAGCGTTTGCGGGCACCGAAATCGTTCATGGCCGGGCTGCCGCCCAGTCCACCCAACCGAATTGCCAGGTTGCCAGGATCAACAGGCCGAACGCGATCCGATACCAGGCGAACACCGCGTAGCTGTGACTGGCGATAAAGCGCAGCAGGCCCTTGACCGCAATCATGGCGAAGATGAACGCGGTGACGAAACCGATGGCGAACACCGGGAAATCCGCCGGAACGAACAGTTCGCGGTACTTATAGCCCGAATAGACGGCTGCCCCGACCATGGTCGGCATCGCCAGGAAGAACGAAAACTCGGTCGCGGTCTTGCGTGACAGCCCGAACAGCAACCCACCGATGATCGTTGCGCCCGAACGGGAAGTCCCGGGAATCATCGCAATGCACTGGGCCAGGCCGACCTTCAGCGCATCCTTCCAACTGATCTCATCCACCGTTTCGGCATGCACTTGATGCTGGCGCTTCTCGGCCCAGAGCATCACCAAGCCACCCAACACCAGCGCCATCGCCACCGTGACCGGGTTGAACAGGTACTCGTGGATCAGATCAGCAAACAGCACGCCCAGCACCACGGCGGGCAGGAAAGCGATCAGCAGGTTGGCGGTAAACCGGCGAGCGCTGGGTTGCGTCGGCAAGCCCAGCACCACGTCGAAGATCTTGCGCCGAAACTCCCACACCACCGCCAGGATCGCGCCAAGCTGGATAATGATGTTGAACGCCATAGAGCGCTCGCCGCCGAACTCTAGCAAGTCAGCGACAATGATCTGGTGCCCCGTGCTGGAAATCGGCAGGAACTCCGTCAAGCCTTCTACCACGCCAAGAATCAGTGCCGAAAAGGCGGTCCACAAATCCATTCATCCCCCAAAAGACTATGCTTGCGCAGGTCTCATCAAATTTTAAGCGGTATGCGAGTGAAAACAGCGGGTGCACGGTGACTGCGATTTTTCAAAAAAACCAATGAAAAAATCAGGACAGGCTCAGGTTTTGCGCTGCGGGGCCGAAATCCTATCAGACAAGCCCTGATAACGCTGCCGCGTTATGACTCAGGTCAATGATGGATAGCTGCCAGGCGCTACAGTGCCGGCCGTCGTTATGACAAGAATAAGAAACCGGAGTGACAGCGTATGAATAGCTTGCGCAGTGTGTCGATCAGCCGACGCTTGTGGCTCATCCTGATCGTGGCCATCGTGATGTTGTTCACCTTGGGCGCGTTGATGCTTATACAGATCCATAGCGACCTCTACCAAGCCAAAGTGCAGAAAACCCAGCATGTGGTGCAGACCGCCAGCGGCGTGCTGAGCTATTACCATGGCCTGGAAACTGCCGGCACCCTGACCCGCGACGCCGCGCAAAAGCAGGCCCTCAGCGCCGTGCGTGGCCTGCGCTATAACGAGACTGATTATTTCTGGATCAACGACCTGACGCCCGTCATGGTCATGCACCCGGCCAACCCGAAACTCGAAGGCCAGAACCTCTCGGCGATCCGCGACCCGAACGGTTATGCGCTGTTCAATGAGATGGTTGCCATCGCCAAGTCCAAGGGCGCCGGCATGATCAACTACCTCTGGCCGAAACCGGGGGCCGAGGCGCCGGTGGGCAAGACTTCCTACGTCAAACTGTTCGAGCCGTGGGGTTGGATCATCGGTTCGGGCGTGTATGTTGATGACGTGCAAGCCGAATTCCAGTCCCAGGTGATCAAAGCCACCGTGATCGGACTGGTGATCACCCTGCTCATGGGCCTGCTGCTGACCTTGATTGTGCGCAGCATCGTTCGCCCCCTGCAGGAAACGGTCAACGCCATGGCCAACATCGCCAGCGGCGAAAGCGACTTGACCCGCACCCTCGACACCCACGGCCAGGACGAAGTCACCCAACTGGCGCGGCACTTCAATGCCTTTACCGCCAAGCTGAGGCAAGTGGTGACCCAACTGCAAGCCTCGGCCAGCGCGCTGGGACAATCCTCCAACGAGTTGGGCAACGACGCCGCCCAGGCACAGGAGCGCAGCCAGCAGCAATCGCAACAAATGGAACTGGTGGCCACCGCGATCAACGAAGTGACCTATGGCGTGCAGGACGTGGCGAAGAACGCCGAACACGCCGCCAGCGAGATGCGTGACGCCGAATCCCAGGCCCAGCAAGGCCAGGTCAATATCGACGGCAGCCTGCAACAGATCGACCGCCTCTCCCAGACCATCGATCAGGCGGTGGAAGTGATTCGCACCCTGGCCAGCGAAAGCACCCAGATTGGCAGCGTGCTGGAGGTGATCCGCTCGATTGCCGAGCAGACCAACCTGCTGGCCCTCAACGCCGCCATCGAGGCCGCTCGCGCCGGTGAGCAAGGCCGCGGCTTTGCGGTGGTGGCTGACGAAGTACGGCTGCTGGCCCAGCGCACGCAAAAGTCCACCGCCGAAATCCAGGCAATGATCGAACGTCTGCAGAACCATTCCGAAGCGGCGGTAAAAGTCATCAGCGACAGCAGCCGAGCCTCGCAGCTCACCATCGAACAAGCCGGCCTGGCGGGCGCCAGCCTCAACGCCATCGGCCAGGCCTTGCGCAACCTCAACAGCCTGAACGCTTCCATCGCCAGCGCCACCCTGCAGCAGGCCCATGTGGTGGAAGACATCAACCAGAACGTCACCCAGGCGGCCGGCCTGTCCCACAGCACCGCCCTGGCCGCCGAACAGTCGAGCCTGGCGAGCACGCGGCTCAAGGCTCTGAGTGAGCAGTTGAACGGGTTGCTCACACAGTTCCGTGTCTAAGGATTGATGGCCCCTTTTGTGGGAGGCGAGCTTGCTCGCGATGGCGACGGTACATATCAGCACTGATACAAGCTGAGCCACCGCTATCGCGAGCAAGCTCGCTCCCGCAGGTTTTTTTTGTATTGGCCCCACACCGCAAGTCCCTTGTGGGAGCGAGCCGGCTCGCGATAGCGGCGGCACAGCCAGCATTGATATTGGAGCTGGCCACTGCATAACGTTTACAATCGCCGCCCTCTCCTATTTTCCCAAGGAACCGCCATGTCCGGGCTTGAACTGTTTGCCGCAGCCCTCGGCGTGATTGCTGTCTGGTTGACGGTCAAGCAGAACCCCTGGTGCTGGCCGATCGGCCTGGTCATGGTGTTGCTGTACAGCTGGATTTTCTTCGAAGTGAAGTTGTACTCAGACATGTTGCTGCAGGTGATCTACGCCGCGCTGCAACTCTATGGCTGGTGGCAATGGACCCGTGCCGGACAGCATCATGATGGCCGTCAGGTGACGTACCTGGGCACGCCGTCGGTGCTGCTCGGCCTGGCCATTGGTGCGGCAGGCAGTTTGATCCTGGGCGCCGCCATGGCGCACTGGACCGACGCCGCCCAGCCCTGGCTCGACGCGGCGCTTACCGGCTTCAGCCTCGTGGCCCAGTGGTGGATGGCGCAGAAACGCGTGCAATGCTGGCCCCTGTGGATCGCCCTGGACGTCATCTTCGTTGGCCTGTTCATCTACAAAGGCCTGCACCTGACCGCCGCACTCTACGCCTTGTTCACCCTGCTGGCCGTGCAAGGCTGGCGGGAATGGCGCGTCGACCCGGCCCTGCGCGCATGAAAGTGGTGGTCCTGACCGGTCCGGAATCCAGCGGCAAAAGCTGGCTGGCGGCGCAATTGCAGGCGCATTTCGGCGGTTTGCGCGTGGACGAATACGTTCGCCACTTCATGGAACAGACCCTGCGCGATACCTGCCTGGCCGACATCACTGACATCGCCACCGGCCAATTGGCCTGGGAGGACACGGCCCGCGCCCATCAGCCCGCGTTGCTGATCCTCGACACCCATCTGCTGAGCAATATCCTCTGGAGCCAGACCCTGTTCGACGACTGCCCGGACTGGCTCGAACCGGCCTTGCTGGCACGCCATTACGATTTGCACCTGCTGCTGAGCCCCGAGCAGGTCGAATGGACCGGTGACGGCCTGCGCTGCCAGCCCGATCTGACAGCGCGCCTGCGTTTCTTCGACGCGATCGAGCATTGGCTGGTCCGGCATCGGCAGCCTTTCCAAGTCATCGAAGGTAATTGGGCACAACGTCGGGACCGGGTGTTCGCAGCCGTGACCCGACTGCTCGAAGCCTGACCCCGGTCAAAATCCCTCCTTAAGGCTAGCAGCCTTGCCCCCCTCACCACGGGAATGTGTTCCGCTGCTGAAACACTTGCCCCGTGCCAAACCCTGCCCCCGTGCCGCTTCACACAATTGTCATCGTCACTGTAAGTTTTTTGAAACACCTGCCTCCAGGCCCCTGATCCAGAGCCAAGCGATAGCGCACGGCCATTAGCGGCCATTATGGCTGTCTCACGGATGAAACAGATCCACTTCGCGACCCACCCCAAAAAACCTAACCCATTGAATTCGAAGTCATTCCAAAACACGGCACAACACCTGCTCTCCCACTTCGCAACGCTGACAAGGGCCAGCCCACCGAAGAAGGAATCGATGCCGTGGGGACTTTCAAAAGAAGTTTGACTTGCCTGCTATTGATCGGCTGCGCCGCTGGCGCAACGCTCAGCCTACCGGTGCAGGCCGAGGGAAATGGCGTCATTGTGCTCAACCGTGACGTGCAGCCCGTCCACATCGGTCGCAACGGTGGCAAAGACCCCTACCCGACCACTGTCAACGCCAACCCATCCGACCGAATCAATCAGGCGATCACCAGCACCGAATTGAGTGACGGCGAGTTCGCCAGCGTTGCCAGCGGCGCCTCGATCCGCAACACCATTAACTCGAACACCGGCGTACAGGGCCTGAATGTCGTAACCAACCCCAACGGCATGCCGGGCATGAGTGCCGGCCACGGTGGCGGCAGTGGTGGCGCGATTTCCGGCACCATCAACCGCTCGCTGAGTTCCGGCCTGGCCCCACTGGGTCGGTTGGCGGGAGGTCAGTGACATGAAGCCAGCCCTGTTTCTGCTTGCCCTGCTCGGCACCTCCATCGCGTTCGCCGATCCTGGCGCGGCGGTGGTCAGCAGCGCCACCTTGCAAGATTCCGGCAGCCATTACACCGGCAACTTCAACGTCAACCAGGCGGCCGGCGACCAGACCCAGCAGACCAATACTCGGGCCATCGCCATCGGCACCAGCGCGCACGCCACCACCAACGTGCACCAACGTCTCGACACACCGGCTGACCCGTCCATGAACGCGACCGCCCGCATCGGCGGCAACTCTTTCACCAACGGCAACGGAGTACTGGGCGTCAACCAGTCCGCCGGAGCCAACAATCAGATGGCCAATGTCATGCGCGTGGGTATCAGCGCCCATCCGCAGAGCATTGACGACAGCGCCCTTTCTCAACAGAACGTGGCGTTGCTACCGAACTCAGGAGCAACTGGCACCCCAAGCGGCAGTCGCCAGGTCGTCACCAGCGACCAGGCCTTCACCGGCAGCCGAGGGGTCATCCAGGTGAACCAGAGTGCCGGGGTGGGAAACCGTATGGCCAACACCCTGAGCATCCGGGTCGCAGACTGACCCGGCGCAGCAACCATAAGAAAAGCACTGACACTTAACCAACGACACGCAAGGAGAAACACCATGAAACCTACAATGGCACTCAAACCATTGGTTTTCGCTCTCGCCGCTGTCATGGCAATGGCCGCACAGGCCGGAGGAAACGGCAACGGTAACGGGCACGGCAATGGTCATGACCACCATGACCATCAAGGGCCAACATTGGATCAACTGCTCTCCATCAATGCCGGCGCTGGGGCTACGGTGCTGGATGAGCAGAACAGCGACGGCAACGTGGTGACCAACCAGGCCACCAAAAACACTGCTGACGCCGCAGACTCGCTCAATGGCAGCAACGGCAACATGGGCGCCAATATCGCCGCTGGCGACGGCAACCAGCAAGACAACGCCGCCGCCCTGGCCACCGCCGACGAAAGCTTCATCTTCGGCTCGGCAGTTGCCGCCTCCAGCGCCACGCAAGTCAATAACAACAACTACGTTAAAAACAACTCGACCCAAAACAACGCCTCACTCACCAGTGCAGGCAACAACGGCTCCGGCAACATCGGCATCAACGTGACCGCCGGCAACTTCAACCAACAGAAAAACAACCTGGCCATCGCCGTCTCCGGAGGCCGTGTCGCACAAGCCTCTGCCTCGGCTGACCAGTCTTCCACCGGTCTTGTGGTCGACAACAAAGGCGTGCGGACCTACAAAACCGACACCCTCACCAGCACCTACAGCGCATCTGGCACGTTCAAAGCCAAAGGTACCGGTACCGCCGAGGATGATCACGGTGGCTGGGACAACAAAGGTGGCTACGGCGGTGGTCACGATGACGACAAGTTCAAGTTCTCCGCCGTGGGTACGTTTGAACTGGCCGGCAGCAACACCCAGCAGGTGCTGACGCCCGATGGCTGGAAAAACCCTGTGATCAACAACGCCACGATGCACAACTCCATGAACGGCTTCTCCGGTAACGGCGGCGCCAACGTATCGGCAGGCGTGGGCAACCAGCAAAGCAACTCGCTGTCCATCGCAGCCGGCTGCAAAGCCTGCATGTAAGCGCGTATGAAAGAAGCCCCGGAAACGGGGCTTTTTTTTCCAGGTTTCCATAAGGCGTACTCATCATGCGTATGACTGCCCTTTCCCTGCTCCTGTGCTTTGCTTGCGTAGCTGAAGCGGCGCAGATGCCAGTCGCAGCCCTGCCTGGCGGCATGCTGGTCTATAAGCCGGTGCAAAGCGTACGCGAACGCAAGTTCAGCGACATCGTCGAGCAGAAAACCGATTTCAGCTGCGGCGCTGCCGCACTGGCCACGGTGTTGCGCCAGGCCTATTGGCTTGACGTCGATGAAGAGCATGTCATCAAGGGCATGTTGACCAATGCCGACCAGAACCTGGTTCGCACCCAAGGGTTTTCCATGCTGGACATGAAACGCTATGTGGAAACCATCGGCATGCGCGCCCGGGGCTACCGGATACCGCCTGAGAAACTCGAAGCGGTGACGATTCCGGTGGTGGTCCTGATGGAAATACGCGGCTACAAGCACTTCGTGGTGTTGCAACGGGCCGACAAGCAATGGGTCTACATCGGCGACCCGGTGCTGGGGCACAAACGCTACACCCATGATGATTTCGTCAAAGGCTGGAACGGCATCGTCTTTGCCATCGTCGGCCCGGGTTATGACAAGACCAATGCATTGCGCAGCCCTCCGCAACCGCTGACGGCGCGTAACAAGCTGGACGGCTTCAACCCGGTCAAGGATGCAGAACTGATGGATTTCGGCTTCATACAGAGCGACTTTTTCTAATCGCCGACAACTGCCAAAGAAAAAAGGAGCAGGACGCTCCGGGAGCAACACATGAAAACTTCACACTGGCTGTCGCTGGCCTGCCTGGCCGCGACTGCCTCGGGCTATGCCCATGCCGGATTCAAACCCATCGAGGTCAAGGACCAGGAGCTTGCCGAGCTACGTGGTCGTTATGTCATGCCCGGCCGAGTCATCAGCTTCGGCATCGTCATGAGCAGTACCTGGCGCAACGCCAGCGGCGACCTGATCGGCGCCAGCAGTTCCATGCAGATCCAGGCCGCTACCGTCAAACCCGAGTTCTACGTCTCGACCATCAAGCAGACCGGCAACGGCAGCGCGCCGGAACAGGGCAACGGCAATATTACCGGTGGCGCAGGCCTTGGCAGCAGCCAGGGCGTGACCCAGAGCGTACGCGCCGCCGGCGACGGTAACACCGCCTACAACAATGTCACCATCAACGTGAAGGAGAGCAGCCAGGCACCCGCATTGACGCCCTCCCAAGGCCAATTGCTGACCAAGGGCCAGACCATCAGCGGCAGCAACGCCGCCGGCAGTGTCGCGGTCACCGCCACCGGCAGCGGCGTGCAAATGGCGATCCAGGCCAGCCACAATCAGGGCAGCACCCTGCAACAAGTGGCCCAGGGCGGCTTGCTGCAAAACACCCGTCTGTTGGGCAACAGCAACCTGGTCAACAACATGACGCAGCTCAACGTGGTGCTGAACAATAACGGCCCCAGTGCTGGGGCGCTGGACTGCAACCTGACCCAACTACGCGGCCTTCGTAACCTCGGTTATTGAACTACGCTGTTTTGCGACCATTGGGCAATTAGGGACGGCATATTTCATGTATCGATCCGTATCGTTGCGCGCTGTGATGTGTTTAAGCACGTTGTTCCCGGCAACCGTGTTGCAAGCGGCACCGGACGCGGACATCGAGGCCCTGAAACAGGAACTTCTTGAGCTCAAGCAGCGATACGAGGTCCAGCAAAAAGCCCTGGCGGTGCTCGAACAGCGGGTTCGCCAGGTGGAGGATCAACCCGCCGCCCCACCGCCCAAGCGCCTGGTCAAATCCCCGGCCGACATGAAAGGCAGCCAGACCGTGGCCGGCAGCGGTGCGCCAACGACCGGCGGCAGCGGCTACGGACAGTCCCTGGCGGATGACTCCCAACCGGCCCAGAGCGTCTCCAACCTCTATGACGAGGCCAGTGGCTTCTTTGGCGGCGGCAAATTCAGCTTCGAAACCGGCGTGACCTATTCGCGCTACGACACACGACAACTGATCCTCAACGGCTTCCTGGCCCTGGATTCGATTTTCCTGGGCAACATCAACCTCGACCGAATCAAGGCCGACACTTGGACGCTGGACCTCACCGGTCGCTATAACTTCGATAATCGCTGGCAGTTCGACCTCAACGTGCCGGTGATCTACCGCGAATCCACGTACCAATCGGGCGGCGCCAACAATGGAGCCGCCGGCGTCACCAGCGAAGAAACCGTCACCCGCGACCCCACCATCGGTGACGTCAACTTCGGCATCGCCTACAAGTTCATGGATGAATCGATCGACACCCCGGACGCGGTGGTTACCCTGCGCGTCAAGGCGCCAACGGGCAAGGATCCGTTCGGCATCAAGCTGCGCCAATCCCAGGCCAACACCAACCTGTTCGTGCCTGAAGACCTGCCTACTGGCAACGGCGTCTGGTCGATCACGCCCGGGCTCTCGTTGGTCAAGACCTTCGACCCGGCGGTGCTGTTCGGCACCCTGTCCTACACCCACAATTTCGAAGAGTCGTTCGACGACATCAGCTCAACCGTCAACCAGAAGGTACCGGGCAAGGTACGCATCGGCGACAGCTTCCAGCTTGGCGCGGGCATCGCCTTTGCCTTGAACGAAAAAATGAGTATGTCGTTCTCGGTTTCTGACCTCATACAAAAGAAAAGCAAGCTCAAGCAGGACGGCGGGGATTGGGAGTCGGTGGTATCCAGCGACGCCAATGCCGGCTACTTCAACATCGGCATGACCGTGGCGGCCAGCGACAACCTGACCATCGTGCCCAACCTGTCCATCGGGCTGACCGACGACGCGCCGGATTTCACCTTTAGCCTGAAGTTTCCGTATTACTTCTAGCGTCATCCCCTGCTCGCGATGGCGGCGGCACTTCCCACATTTATGCAGGCAGGTCCACCGCTATCGCGAGCAAGCTCGCTCCCACAGGGGTTTTGGGGGACTGAACATCCAGGTTCACCGCTATTCTCCTTGTGGGAGCGAGCTTGCTCGCGATAGCGGTGTGTCAGTCCCAGCAAAAATGACTGATCCACCGCTACCCGAGCAAGCCCGCTCCCACAGGGGTTTTGGGGGACTGAACATCCAGGTTCACCGCTATTCTCCTTGTGGGAGCGAGCTTGCTCGCGATAGCGGTGTGTCAGTCCCAGCAAAAATGACTGATCCACCGCTACCCGAGCAAGCCCGCCACAAGGGGTTTTGTGTTGGCAGCCCTAGCGGATCTGATGCTTGTGCAGCAACCGATAGAAAGTCGGCCGGGACACGCCCAGCACCCTGGCCGCCACGCTCAGGTTGTCGCTGTGGCGGTTGAGCACGTCGCTCAGCGCCTGACGTTCGGCGCGGGTCTTGTAGTCCTCCAGGGTGCCCATGGGTGCAACAACACCGTGGTGACTGGCCAGGCCCAGGTCCCGGGCTTCGATCTGCCGTCCCTCGGCCAGTACCAGCCCGCGGCGGACACGGTTGGCCAGTTCCCGCACATTACCCGGCCAATCATGCATGCCCATCGCCACCAGCGCATCCTCGCTGAAGCTGCGGGGCCGGCGGCCGGTTTCCTGGCTGTAGAAATGGGAAAAGTGACTGGCTAGCATCGCCAGGTCACCATGACGTTCACGCAGCGGCGCCATCACCACCTGCAATACGTTCAAGCGGTAGTACAGATCCTCACGAAAACGCTTGTGCTCGATGGCTGCCTCCAGATCGACGTGGGTGGCCGCCAAGACCCGCACATCGACCGCAATCGGCTGGCTGCCCCCGACCCGCTCAATATGCTTCTCCTGCAAAAAGCGCAACAGGTTGGCCTGTAATTCCAACGGCAGGTCGCCGATTTCATCCAGAAACAATGTGCCGCCGTGGGCCGCCTCGATCCGCCCGATCTTGCGTTGATGAGCGCCCGTGAAGGCACCTTTTTCATGACCGAACAACTCAGACTGGATCAGGTGCTCCGGGATGGCCCCGCAGTTAATGGCGATGAAGGGTTTATTGCGGCGGTGAGACTGAAAATGCAGG
Organism: Pseudomonas sp. Tri1; assembly: GCF_017968885.1. NCBI lineage: Bacteria > Pseudomonadati > Pseudomonadota > Gammaproteobacteria > Pseudomonadales > Pseudomonadaceae > Pseudomonas > Pseudomonas sp. Tri1. Next base: position 3,767,067 of record NZ_CP072913.1, read on the forward strand.
GTGCGCGCCACCAGTTCCTTGCCGGTGCCGCTCTCGCCACGAATCAACACGGGCGATTCGGCAGGCGCCAGTTTGCTCAACAACTTACGCAGTTCGCGGATCGGCTTGCTGTCGCCGAGCAATTCATGTTCGGGCTGATCGATGTGAATCGAGCCCTGCCCTCGCAGGCGCGCCATGCCAAATGCCCGTCCCAGCGTCACCTGAACCCGGGAGACGTCGAACGGCAAGGTATGAAAGTCGAAAAACCACTCGCAGACAAAATCACCCACATTTTGTAAGCGCAGGACTTCCTGGCTGAGCACAGCGATCCACTCGGTGCCGCTGCGACTGATCAACTCCTTGACCGCTTCCGGACGGTCCAGGTGAAAAGGCTGCAAACGCAAAAGCCCCACGTCACAGGTTCGGTCGGCGGCATGCTCGAGAGAGCAACTGTCGACGTCCCAGCCAATGGTACGCAGGCCAGGCAACAGGCGATGACAGTCATCGCAGGGATCAACCACGAGCAGACGACGCGACGTACTGGCTTCGATCATGACTGATCCTTGGCGCCAAAATTAAGAAATATGAGTAGAAACAGTCGTTTGGCGAACCTGCATGTAACAGTAGCAAGAAGTTGACACGCCCTTGTATCAATTGATTATCGACATCGCTACAAAACGGTTATAAGCAAGCCTTTGATAAGTTGCCGGTGCGTTAAATCTTTCATCCAGCTTTCAAACAAAAGCCCACGGGCCTTGTCTGAAAGAAAGTCGAAATTTATTTGAAGATTGTGTGACCTGTCCCCCTATTGCGGACATCAGTACAAGTAACCAGCCGCACGGTACGCCCAACCGACGGCAGATCATTTGATTGGGCACACTTAAGAGAAAATGCCATGAACGCCCCGCTCCGTATCAACGAAGCTCTTTTGATTGCCGACCGCGCATTCCGTCCTTTCCAATGCGTGGCCTGGGCTCCCCAAGACGGTAACGGCGAACTGAGCCTGACCGTCATCGACCGCACCAATACTCATATTGGCCGCACTCAGATTCCAAGCAGCGCTTATACCGACCCCGCCCAACTGGCCAACCTGTTGAAACAGGCCCGTGCTGAATTGAGCCAGGAAGGTTACAAACTGCAATCCTGGTCCATGCCTGAATAACGCGCTCATAGAGACGGTTATTGATTAAAGACTCGGCAGTGGGTCGAAAAGCCATCGTTATGGCACGAATCGCCCTTATATCTATAGTGCCTGACAGTTGTGCACTGTCACGTTCAGGGATTGAATGTTGCCCTCATGCAGTCGTCTCGCCCTTCCGGGCTGGTCGACGCGCAAGGAGAGGCATGCATGCTCGATCACCCCGTGTTTGCACTCCCGACGGCTGCGGCTCACGCCGGGGAGCTCGACCCAGGCTTTGCCACTACCGGTAAAGCCTGGGTTCATTTCGCCGATGGTGCATCGAGCCTGACCACAGGGCTGACCATCGACCATACCGGGCGGATTCTGGTGGCGGCCAGGATCGATACCCCCCACGGCAGCCGGTTCGGGCTGGCACGGCTCAATCATGACGGCTCGAGCGATCCTGGCTTCGGCACCGGCGGTTGTGTCATCGGCTCTTTTGAACAGAACTTCGAAGCGACTGCAGGCAAAGTGATTGAGTTGCCCGACGGGCATATCCTGTTGTCAGGCCTGCACTACGAAGGCCCCGACCGCACCTTTCCCGCCCTGGCGCTGTTCGATCAGCATGGCCGTGCCGTACAAAGCTTCGGCAACGCTGGGCGGCAGGTCATCCGGCTCTGCGGCAATCTCTCCCAAGGCCTGCGCGACCCGTGGTTGCCGCCCGGCGTACCGGGCCTCGAAGCCTGTGACATGCGTGTGCAAGCCGATGGCCGGATTCTCCTGCTGGCCAACCATCATTACCAATTGTCTGATCATGTCGGCGTGCTGATCCGGCTGTTGCCCGATGGCACCTTGGATACCTCGTTCAACAATCGCGGTTTTGTGATGGTCCGGCGCTTGTTGAAAAATACCTGGCTGGGCTGCCTGATACTCCAGGCCGACGGCAGCATCGTGGTGGGCGGTGCCATCGACCTGCCCCAACATGGCTTAATGGCCCGCTATGACCCCAGCGGCAAACTCGATGACAGCTTCGGCGAGAACGGATTCCTGTCCATCATGATGCAAGGGCACAGCGTCATGGTCAGCCAGATCGTCGAGCACGAAAACGGTGATTTGCAGGCATTGGGCAGCAGCCGCGACCCGATGCATTGCCTGTCCTTCAAGGTACGCCAGGACGGCACGCCAGACCGGCATTGCAACCAGGGCCAGTGTCGGCTCCTGGAGGTCGGCCGCAACGCCAGCCAATGGACCGCCGCCCAGATTCTGCCGGATGGAAAGCTGGTGACCGCTGGCGCCACCATCGGCGGTATCGAGGCTGATTTCATTGTTGCCCGGCATCTGCCGGATACCAGCCTCGATCCCGATTTTGGCCAAGGCGAAGGCTGGGTTCGCACGCGACTGGGCTATAGCCTGGACACCGCTACCTCCATCGCCGTGCAAGCTGACGGGAAAATCCTGGTGGGGGGCTACTCGTTGCATGGCCGTTATCGAGCGGTGGTGACACGGTATTGGGCCTGAGCCGGATTCCTCCAGGCTAACAGTATTCGTTCCTACGCTTGATCTTCCGCATTTCTTACGGCAAGTTGCGCGCTTCTAATTAAAAGGAGCAGCCGATGTCCGGTCCAATGGCTCAAGCGTTCGCGCATAACTTTCTTGGGCACTCACCGCGCTGGTACAAGGCGTGCATCATCACCTTCCTTATTCTCAATGCCGTGGTGCTGTGGACCCTGGGCCCGGTCGTTGCCGGTTGGATGCTGGTCGTGGAGTTCATCTTCACCCTCGCCATGGCCCTTAAATGCTACCCGCTGATGCCCGGTGGGCTGCTGCTGGTTGAGGCCCTCGTACTGGGCATGACCACACCCAAGGCGCTGTACGACGAGCTGCTGCACAACTTTCCGGTGATCCTGTTGCTGATGTTCATGGTGGCCGGGATTTACTTCATGAAGGACCTGCTGCTGTTCCTGTTCTCGCGCCTGCTTCTGGGGGTTCGCTCCAAAGCGGTGCTGTCCTTGATGTTCTGCTTTCTCTCGGCGTTCCTGTCGGCGTTCCTGGATGCCTTGACCGTCACAGCGGTCATCATCAGCGCCGCGGTGGGCTTCTATGCGGTGTATCACCGTGTGGCTTCAGGCAATGATCCGCGCCAGGACAGCAGCGTCGATGAGGACCACGACCTGCCGTCGCGCCATCATGAAGACCTCAATCAGTTTCGGGCATTTCTGCGCAGCCTGCTGATGCATGGCGCCGTAGGCACCGCGCTGGGTGGTGTGTGCACCCTGGTAGGCGAACCACAGAACCTGCTGATCGGCCATGAAATGGGGTGGCATTTCGCGGACTTTTTCGTAAAAGTCGCGCCTGTGTCGTTGCCCGTGCTGGCGGCAGGGCTGTTGACCTGCGTGGCGCTGGAAAAGCTGCGCTGGTTCGGCTACGGCACGCTGTTGCCGGAAAACGTACGCACCGTACTGGCCGACTACGCCGAGCAGGACAATCGCGAACGCACTGCGCGTCAGCGGGCGGCATTGATCGTCCAAGGTATCGCCGCCCTGATTCTGATCGTGGGCCTGGCGCTGCACATTGCCGAAGTCGGCCTGATCGGCCTGATGGTCATCGTGTTGATTACCGCCTTCACGGGGATCACCGACGAGCACCGTCTCGGTAACGCGTTCAAGGACGCCATGCCCTTCACCGCACTGCTGGTGGTGTTCTTTGCCGTGGTGGCGGTCATTCATGACCAGCAACTGTTCACCCCGCTGATTCAATGGGTGCTCGCCCTGCCCGCCGATCAACAGCCAGGCATGCTGTTCATTGCCAACGGCCTGCTGTCGGCCATTAGCGACAACGTATTCGTGGCGACCATCTACATCACCGAAGTGAAGCAGGCCTTTGTCTCCGGCCACATGAGTCGTGAGCAGTTCGAGACCCTGGCGGTGGCCATCAACACCGGCACCAACCTGCCCAGCGTCGCCACGCCTAACGGCCAGGCCGCCTTCCTGTTCCTGCTGACCTCGGCGATCGCACCACTGATTCGCCTGTCCTATGGCCGGATGGTCTGGATGGCCGCGCCCTACACCGTGGTAATGGGTGGCTTGGGCTGGTATGCAGTGACGTACTGGCTGTAAACGCTCCCCCTGTGGGAACGAGCTTGCTCGCGATGACGGCGGCACATTCAGCATAGATACGGCTGAACCGGCGCTATCGCGAGCAAGCTCGCTCTCACAAAGGCTCCTGGTCGCTATCGGGGCAGGATGTACCGCTCGATCGCCAGCGCCGCACCGTCGTCGACAACGGCGGCTGTAATGACATCCGCCTGACACTTGATCGCCTCCTCCGCCTGCCCCATGGCAATCGACAGTCCCGCACGATGAAACATCGCTGGGTCATTGCCGCCATCCCCCATGGCCGCCGTCTGCTCCAGCGGCACATCCAGGAACGCCGCCAGGGTCGCCAGCGCTTGCCCCTTGTTGGCCTGCATCGCCGTCACGTCCAGGTAGATCGGCTGCGAACGCGATACTTGGGCCTGGTCCTTGAGCAGTGGATGCAACCGTGCCTCCAATTCAACCAATAGATCCGTATTGGCGCTGGTAGCGACGATTTTATCGATGCGCTCCAGGTAAGGTTCGAAGCTGTCGACCTGCACCGGCGGATAGCCCAGGCCACGGGTTTCCACTGGCACCATCGGCCCGTTGGCATCACGCACCAGCCAGTCGCCATCGGCGAATACCCACACCTCGATACCGGGCTGATCGGCGTACAACGCCAGGGTGGTCAGCGCCGCCTCGGCAGGCAAGTAATGCACGGCAAGGAAACTGCCGTCCGGATGAACCAGTGTGCCGCCATTGAACGCAGCAGTGGGCAGGTCGACGCCCAGGGCCTCGATCTGTTGCAGCATCGCCCGGGGCGGCCGCCCGGTGGCGAGACTGAACAGCACACCGGCTTCGCGCAATGCACGAACGGCCTCGATGGTGCGTTGGTTGAGACTGTGGTCAGGCAGCAGCAGCGTACCGTCCATGTCACTGAGCAAAAAGCGGATGGGGTGTTTCACCTGAATACTCATCCGAGGCTGTGCCAGACGCGACCGTCGCGTATCAGCAGATCATCGGCGGCCGACGGGCCATCTTCTCCGGCCTTGTAAGGCTGGACCGTGGCATCTTGTTGCCAGGCATCGAGGAAGGGTTGCACCACACGCCAGCCGTTTTCGATGTTGTCGGCGCGCTGGAACAACGTCTGATCGCCGGTAAGGCAATCGTAGATCAGGGTTTCGTAGCCCGTGGATGGTTGCATTTCGAAGAAATCCTTGTAAGCGAAGCCCAATTCAATATTCGCCATGTCGAGTGCCGGCCCTGGCCGTTTGGCCAACAGGTCGAACCACATGCCTTCATTGGGCTGAATCTGGATTCTCAGGTACGTAGGTTGCAGTTCGTCGACTTCGGTATCACGAAACTGCGCGTATGGCGCCGGCTTGAAGCAGATGACGATTTCCGTGTCGCGCACACTCATGCGCTTGCCGGTGCGCAGGTAAAACGGCACGCCCACCCAACGCCAGTTGTCGATCATGACCTTGAGGGCGACATAGGTTTCGGTGCTGCTGTCGGCAGCCACATTCGCTTCCTGGCGATAGCCCTTGACCGCCTTGCCAGCGACTTCACCGGCCGTGTACTGGCCCCGTATGGAGTTGGCACGCGCCTGCTCCACCGACCAGGGCCGGATGGCCCCGACCACCTTGGCTTTTTCCCCGCGTACCGCGTCTGCGCCAAATGCCGCCGGCGGCTCCATGGCCACCATCGCAAGCAACTGGAACAAGTGATTGGGCACCATGTCCCGCAGGGCGCCGGTGTGCTCATAAAAACTGCCACGGGTTTCCACACCGACGGTTTCGGCGGCAGTGATTTGCACGTGGTCGATGTAGTGGTTGTTCCAGAACGCTTCGAACAAGCTGTTGGAGAAACGGCTGACCAGAATGTTCTGCACCGTTTCCTTGCCCAGGTAATGGTCGATCCGATAGATCTGTTTTTCGCTCATGACCTTGAGCAGGCAGGCGTTCAGCGCTTCGGCGGTTTGCAGGTCGGAACCGAACGGCTTTTCGATCACCACGCGCCGGAAAGCATCCTCCTGCTCCTGAAGCAGCCCGGCCGCGCCAAGGCGGCTGACCACCTCACTGAAAAAGCGCGGCGCGGTCGCCAGGTAGAAAACCGCATTGCCGGTGCCGCTGGCGGCGATTTTCGCCGCCAGCGCCTGGTAGGTGCTGTCATCGAGGAAATCACCCTGGATGTAGCTGATCCCCCTGGCCAGCTTGGCCCACAGTACCGGGTCGAGCGCACGGCTGGCATCGCCGCCCTTGCTCGCCGTTTCGTGACGGATGAAGTCCTCGAGTTTCTTGGCGAAGTCCACGTCGCTGATGGCGTTGTGATCGACGCCGACTATCCGCAGCCCATCGCCCAGCAGACCGTCACGACTGAGGTGGTAAAGCGCCGGCATCAGCAGGCGCTTGACCAGATCACCATGGGCGCCGAACAGGAACAACGTGGTCGGCGGCGCGGCTTCTGCCTTGGATTTGCTGCCGATCGAGGTCATTTTTTCGGTGTCTCCACGTGGCCGCCAAAGCCGAAGCGCATGGCCGAGAGCATCTTGTCGCCGTAGGTGCTTTGCTGGCGGGAACGGAAACGGGCGAACAACGAGCTGGACAGCACCGGGACCGGCACGGCTTGTTCAATGGCCGCCTCGATGGTCCAGCGCCCTTCCCCGCTGTCAGCGACTTCGCCGGAAAAACCGTCGAGTTGCGGATCACTGGCCAACGCATCGGCGGTCAAGTCCAGCAACCAGGAGGAGACTACGCTGCCACGCCGCCAGACTTCGGCGATATCGGCGACATTCAGGTCGAAACGCTGTTGCGCCGGCAAGCTTTCGCTGGATTTGGTCTTGAGGATGTCAAAGCCTTCGGCGAAAGCCTGCATCATTCCGTATTCGATGCCATTGTGGATCATCTTCACGAAATGCCCGGCGCCTGCCGGACCTGCGTGGATGTAACCGCGCTCGGCGCGGTCGTCGTCCGACTTGCGGTCACGGGTACGGGGGATATCACCCATGCCAGGGGCCAGGCTGTCGAACAGCGGATCCAGGCGCTTCACCACCTCGGCGTCACCGCCAATCATCATGCAGTAACCGCGCTCCAGGCCCCAGACGCCGCCAGAGGTGCCGACGTCGATGTAGCCCAGGCCTTTTTCCGACAGGGCCTGGGCCCGACGAATGTCATCCTTGTAGTACGTGTTGCCGCCATCAATGATCACATCGCCCGGCTCAAGCAATTCGCTGAGGACGTTGATGGTGTCTTCGGTGGGTGCGCCCGCCGGCAGCATGACCCAGACCGCCCGCGGTTTCTCGAGGCCGGCGACCAACGCCGGCAGATCGGTAACGCCCGTGGCGCCTTCCTGGCGCAGGTTTTCGACAAAAGCGGCATTGCGGTCATAAACGACGGTGGTGTGCCCATTGAGCATCAGGCGCCGCGCAATATTGCCGCCCATGCGGCCCAGTCCAATAATCCCGAGTTGCATGTGCTGATGCTCCCTACTACAAATAAAGGTGTGTCAAAGATGAAACGCTATCGACTAGTGGAGGTTAGTCCAGAGCATTGCTGCATAGTTTCCGGGTAATTCGAGCGATCACAAGGGATAACGCTCCAGATCCGGCCGAAGACACAGCGACCATGAAAAATAAAAAAGTTCCAATCACAAGCAAAAGAAATCAGAATCGGCGCCGATAGTAGAGGTGTCGACCAAAAACTGGCGGCATCTCTATAGTTGATGTAGCCATTTGCGAGGTGAGCAATGGGCCCTGTCGTTACCGCACGTCCTCCCCAAACCCTTTACGTGACCATTCGTCGCGACGAATTACGCCTACTCAAGGAAGAACGTGATCTGCTGCTCGATGAAGTGATGCAGTTGCGCATGCAGTTGCAGCACGCACAGCTACCCCAGCAAAGCCAGACGCTGGTTCGATAACCTGCCCTAGAGGCACGGCACCAGGAAGTGATACCGGCCAATCCGGCGTCACTTCCATGCAAGCCCCGCCATGGGCTCTTGTGGCGAGGGGATTTATCCCCGCTGGACCGCGCAGCGGTCCCGGACACCTGCGCCTGGTATGCCGATCTCTGACTGTTGCCTAGCAGGGTTGCTACGCGACCCAACGGGATAAATCCCCTCGCCACAGATAAATACCCTCGCCGCAGATCCCCCTCGTCACAAATAAGTCCTTCGCCACAAGCGCATTCGCACCCAACTCATCGATTTGTATCCGAAAAACTCACGAAGTTTTCACACCTCTACCGCAATACTCCCGGCCTTTTAGGGTTGCTCGGCGTATGCCCGCGGTCACCAACCGGGTGCCTGTGGCTTCGTCGATGAGGGCTGGAGCGCTTGATGAGCTTGTTCAAACGCAGCAAAACGACTGCGAAAGGTTTCGACTGGGCCGGGCTGGGCTGGCTTTTTCTGTTCTTCTGGTATTTCTCGGGTATTACCCAACTGCTGATTCTGCTAAGCGACACATCCGGCTTCACGGGGTTTCGCCAGGCGTTCGTGATGAGTGCGGTGTGGCTGGCGCCTATGCTGCTATTCCCCGCCCGCACGCGCGTGCTCGCTGCGTTGATTGGCGTGGTGCTGTGGGCCTGCTCCATGGCCAGCCTCGGCTACTTCTTCATATACCAACAGGAATTCTCCCAGAGCGTCATCTTCATCATGTTCGAATCGAACGTGTCTGAAGCTGGCGAGTACCTGACGCAGTATTTTGCCTGGTGGATGGTGGCGGCTTTCCTGGCCCATACCGTCGTCGGCTATTGGCTCTGGACTCGGCTGCGTCCGGTGTACCTGCCCCGAGGCCAGGCCTGGGTGGCAGCCGTCGTGATTGTGGGGGCCGTGGTCGGGTACCCGCTGGTCAAGCAAACCCTGCGTACCGGCGATTTCGCCGGTGGCCTGGAGAAGTTCGAAGATCGCATCGAGCCCGCCGTGCCGTGGCAAATGCTGGTGGCTTATCGTCGCTATGGTGAGCAGCTGGAGAACATGCAAGGCATGTTGCACAGCGCCAGCAAGATCAAGCCCCTGAGCAACCTCAAGGACGCCATGGCTGACCAGCCGGCAACACTGGTGCTGGTGATCGGCGAGTCCACCAACCGCCAGCGCATGAGCCTTTATGGCTACCCGCGGGAAACCACACCGGAGCTGGACAAGCTCAAGGACCAGCTGTCGGTTTTCGACAACGTCATCACACCGCGCCCCTATACCATCGAAGCGCTGCAACAGGTGCTGACGTTCGCTGACGAAGAGAACCCGGATCTGTACCTGAGCACGCCATCGCTGGTGAGCATGATGAAGCAGGCCGGCTACAAGACCTTCTGGATCACCAACCAGCAGACCATGACCAAGCGCAACACCATGCTCACGACCTTCTCCCAACAGGCCGATGAGCAGGTGTACCTGAACAACAACCGCAACCAGAACGCCGCGCAATACGATGGCGACGTGATCGAACCGTTCAACAAAGCCTTGGCCGACAGCGCACCGCGCAAGCTGATCGTGGTGCACCTGCTCGGTACTCATATGAGTTACCAGTATCGTTATCCGCCGACCTTCAACAAGTTCACCGACCGCCAAGGCGTGCCCGCTGGCGTGAGTGACGATCAGGTGCCGACCTACAACAGTTACGATAATGCGGTGCTGTACAACGACTTTGTGGTGTCCAGCCTGATCAAGGACTACGCCAAGACCGACCCTAATGGCTTCCTGCTGTACCTGTCGGACCACGGTGAAGACGTGTTCGACTCACTGGGCCATAACACCTTGGGCCGCAACGAAGCCAAGCCGACCGCGCCGATGTACACCATTCCGTTCATGGCCTGGGCCTCGCCGAAGTGGCGCGAAAGCCATGACTGGAACCTTGCCGGTGACCTGTCACGGCCCTACAGCAGCTCCCATCTGATCCACACCTGGGCAGACCTGGCCGGTTTGAGTTTTGATGAGCTGGACCACAGCAAGAGCCTGGTCAGCGCGGACTTCAAGGCTCGCCCGCTGTTGATCGGCAACCCTTACGAAAGCCAGCACAAGGGGTTGATCGACTTCAGCCTGATGAAGCCCAAGGCGCCGGTGGCTGAGGTTGTGCAGAAATAACTGCACCTACAGGTAATGCTTTTCGCTTAGGGAAAACGGCGCTTCTCTTATAGGACAAGCGTCGTTTTTTTGGATTGTGTTATGGGCTTGCTTTTAAAGGGGCTTTATCCAAAACAACATACGCCCGTGGGCTGGGTCGAACATGCCAGCGGAAAAACCAAATTTGGCGTAACTGCCCTGGGCCACGGCATTCCCCTCAAGCACCTCCAGAGTGATCTTGCAGCAACCGCGCTGGCGGGCAATGTCCTCGACTTTCTGCAACATCTTCTGGCTCAGCCCGAGCCCGCGAAAATCCTTCATTACCGCCACATCGTGGATATTGACCAGCGGCCGGCAGGCAAAGGTGGAAAAACCTTCGAAGCAGTTGACCAGCCCCGCCGGTTCGCCGTTGACGAAAGCCAGCACGCTGAACGCATGGGGGCGCTTGGCCAGTTCCTCGGGCAGGTGCAGCAGCACCTCGGCGGGCAGCGAGTGGCCACCCCCCATTGGATCCTCTGCATAGCCATTGAGCACGTGGCAGATTGCTTCGGCATGAACCGGGTTGGTGTAGCTGGCTTGCAGTACAAGAATGTCCTTGGCTTCTTCCATGACCTTCCATCTCACTTCGGTAGTACCGACGGCTTGAGGTCGTCGGCGGGATATAGGTCAGGCGGGCTGACCAAAACGTTGCAATTGCATTTCCTGGAGGCGACTGAGGGTACGGCGAAACGGGAATTGCAGATAGCCCTCGGTATACAACTGATCCATCGCCACCTGGGCCGAAAGGTACAGCGGCACCTTGCGGTCATAGCACTCGTCGACCAGCGCGATGAAACGCCGTACACCATCGTCATGCACCGACAATTGTGGCAGTTCGCGATCACCGGCCACCACTCGCTCGACACCGTCTTCCGTGCCACGAGCAATGCGCCCTTCGCGCTGTTCGGCGCTCAGGCAGGGTACGTCACTGAGCAGGATGACCTTGAAACGGTCGCACAGGGCCATGAAATCCACGGCCGAAAACGGTTGCTCACATAGGTCCGGGTAACGGCTCCAGAGCACCGTTTCACTGGCCTGGACCGGTTCAAGCAGACGATGACCGACATTGATCGGCTCGCTGCTCAGTGTCTGCCCTGCCGTCAGTTGGCCAAAGACATCACCCAACGGTTCGGGTTGCCCAGGTTCGCGCAGCCAGTAGCGCTGCTGCAACTGGCCCGGATGCTGGCGATGGTCTTGCCATCCGTTGACCGGCACGACTTGCATGTGCTGCTTGATCGCAGTGATGGTCGGCATGAACCGTTCACGGTTGTGGCCGTTGGCGTAGAGCTCCTCCGGCGGCAGGTTGGAGGTGCTCACCACCACCATGCCCTGTTCGAACATCACTTGGAACAGCCGGCCAAGGATGATGGCATCGCCGATGTCGCTGACAAACAATTCGTCGAAACACAGCACCCGCACTTCTGCACTCAACTCCCGGGCCAGGGCTTGTAAAGGGTCCGGTGTGCCAGTGAGCTGGAACGAGCGCTGATGCACCCAGGCCATGAAGTGGTGGAAGTGCTGACGGCGGGCTGGCACCTTGAGGCTTTCATAGAAGCGATCCATCAGCCAGGTCTTGCCGCGCCCGACCGGGCCCCAAAGATAAACGCCCTTGATCGACCTGCGGCCCTCGTGCACCGCCTTGTGGCATTGCTCCAAGGCCATGATGGCCAACTCCTGGGCTTCGTCCTGGACAAAACCGTGGTGTTTGATGGCATGCTGCCAGGCACTCAAGGGGGAGTCGAAAGTCATACGGCCCAGGTCCGGGAAATGAAGGTGGGGAGTATGCCACGACGGACGACCTGGGGAACCCTGCACAGAGCCCCTGCGGCGAGGGGATCCAGCGAAACCAAATCCCCTCGCCACAACAGTGTTCACATAACCGGGTGCAGAACGCTAGATCGAGATATCCAGCCGACTGATCTTGCCTTGCTCATCGAGGCGGAAGGTATAGCGCAGCTCCAGCGGGCTGCCGGGAAAGGTGCCTGAGATCAGGTTATGCACCAGCACCTTGCCGGTTCGTTGCTGCACATTGAGCACTTGCACCTTGGGCTGGTAGCGCCGCGCGGCGTCTTCCATCCATTGGGCGATGGCCTGGGTACCGGCCCGGTGCTGGCCTTCATCGAATACGTTGGCATCCTCGGCGAAGAAACGCGTCACCGCCGAACTGTCACGGGCATTGGCGGCCGCGATGTAGCCGGCGATGGCCGGGGCCAGGGAAGAGACGGGATTGGACATGGTGGGGCTCCTTGTTTTATCGATCTGGCGCCATGCTAGAACAGCCCTGTGTCAGTTTTTGTCAGGAGTGAAGCGGCCGTTTTCATCCAGTTCCATCAGCTTGAACCAGGCACGCAACCAGTCACTGCGCCTGCCGGGATAACGCTCGCCCTGTTCGGTGGCCGAGGCGATGCGGTCGGTGCGAAAGGTCCGATAGGCGCCGCGCAATTCGCACCAGGCCACCACTACCCGCGCCTCATTGAAAAAGCCCAGGGCCAGCGGCCAGATCAAGCGCTGGCTCGGGGTTTTGTTCACATCGGCGTAATCGATGTGTAACTTGGCCTGCGTGCGGATGGCCTGGCGATAGACATTCAGCTCCACCGTATTCTGCGGATAGCCACAGCCAGGCGGCCCGGGCAGCACCGTGGGATTGCGCAAGGCGTCCCGCACGTCAGGGGCCAGCACCGCCGCGACTTTGGCCAATGCATCGGCGGCGGCCTTGCCCAACACGTCGTCACCACGCTGATCGACGTAGCGCAAGCCCAGCACAATGGCCTCGATTTCATCGGCAGTGAACATCAAGGGTGGCAGGAACAAGCCGCTGCGCAACACATAACCAATGCCCGCTTCCCCCTGGATCGGCGCACCGAGGGCCGAGAGTTCGGCGATGTCACGATAGAGCGTACGCTCGGAGACTTTCAGCTCGGCCGCCAAGGTCGCGGCGGTGACCGGGCAGCGTTTGCCCCGCAAGACTTGCAGCAGAGTGAGCAGCCGAGTGGTACGCGACACGATGGCGATCCGGAAGGAAAAAGTTGACGCAGATTAGCAGAGGCTGGTGTCAGAAACTGTCAGGAGCACTTTGCTATAGAGTGCATAACCGGGTGAAGCCCGCTTTCTGTGGCGAGGCAGCTTGCTCCCGCTTGGTTGTAGAGCAATCGCAAAAGCCAGGGGCTGCTGCGCAGCCCAGCGGGAGCAACGCCCTCGCCACAAAATCTCCCTCGCCATAGGGGTTTGCGGTTGCCTTGAGACGTGGTGGTATCGTGCCCATCAGTGTTCCGAGTTTTTCTCCATCTCTTGAGAGTTTATCCATGCGCAGAATCCTCGGCTTGTCCCTTTTCCTGATGTTGCTCAGCTTGAGCGCCTGCGCCCTCTTCCCGCACCGGGATCCGTTGAACATCAACGTGGTCGGCATCGAACCATTGCCCAGCCAGGAGCTGGAGATGCGCTTTGCCGTCAAGCTGCGCTTGCAGAACCCCAACGAAACCGCCATCGACTACAACGGCGTGGCCCTGGACCTGGAGGTCAACGGGCGTACCTTGGCATCGGGTGTCAGCGACCAGAGCGGTACCATTGCGCGCTTTTCCGAAGCGGTGCTGAGCGTGCCGGTGAGCATTTCGGCGTTTTCCGTGCTGCGTCAGACCCTGGGCCTGAGCCAGACCCAAAGCCTGAATAACCTGCCCTATGTGCTCAAGGGCAAGCTCGCCGGCGGCGTGTTCGGCACCATGCGTTTCGTCGACCGCGGCACCCTGGACTTGCCAGGCTCCGCGGCCACCTGGTGATCAAGCGGTAAATCGCACGCCGGGCTTGGCGCGCTCATCCACCACCAGCTCGAACACGTCCGGCCTGGCATAGTGCCCGACCACGTCATAGTCGTAGCGCGCCCGCACCAGTTCATCGGTATCGATTTCGGCGGTCAATAGCCCGGCCGTGTCTTTCAGCGGCCCAGCCAGTACATCGCCCATGGGCCCGACAATCACACTGCCACCGGCAATCAACGGTCGCTCGGCCGGCCAATGGGCAACGTCGATGCCCAGCGCCTGTGGCGAGGCCTGGACCTGACAGGCGCTGACCACAAAACAACGGCCCTCATGGGCGATGTGACGCATGGTCACCTGCCACATCTCCCGCTCATCCACCGTCGGCGCACACCACACCTCGACGCCTTTGGCGTACATCGCGGTGCGCAGCAACGGCATCATGTTTTCCCAACATACCGCAGCACCCACGCGCCCGACCTGGCTGTCGATCACCGGCAAGGTCGAACCGTCGCCCTTGCCCCAGATCAGCCGCTCAGTGCCGGTGGGCATCAGCTTGCGATGCTTGGCCACCAGGCCGGCCTCGGGCTCGAAGTACAGCGCCGTGCAGTACAAGGTGCTGCCGGCCCGCTCGATAACGCCCAACACCAAGCTAGCCCCGGTGCGCGCCGATAGCCCGGCCAACGCCTCGGTTTCAGCACCGGGTACGTCGATGGCATTGGCAAAATACCGGGCAAACGCCTCGCGCCCCTCCGGCAGCCGGTAACCCAGTTGAGTCCCGAACCCCTCGCCCTTGGGATAGCCACCCAACAAGGCTTCGGGCATCACCACCAAACGGGCGCCAGCCTGGCGGATGGCGTCTTCATAGGAAAGGATCTGCGCCAGGGTCTCGTCCTTGCCGCCGGGCAACGAACCGATCTGCAGGGCAGCGACAATGGTTTTTGGCATGGTGTTCGACTCCTTGATAATCAGGTGTTGCTGATTCTCAGGGGGCAGCCGATCATGAATAAAGCCCCGATCGCTGCTAAATGATATGAGCCTTATGAATATCGCCGATGTCGACCTCAACCTGCTCAAAACCTTCGAAGCCCTGCACGATGAATCCAGCGCCAGCCGCGCCGCGTTGCGCTTGGGCGTGACCCAGTCGGCCATCAGTGCAGCCCTGCGCAGGCTTCGAAACCTGTACGACGATCAATTGTTCGTACGCACCGGGCGCGGCCTGGCACCGACCCTGCGGGCCAACCAGCTCAAACCGGTGATCAGCGATGCCTTGAACAAGTGCCGCCAGAGCCTGGCGATGGTCGACCCGGATGCTGGCCATTACGAAGGCCGTTCGGTCATCGTCGGGCTGTCCGACGACTTCGAGATTGCCCATGGGCGACGCTTGATCGAGGAAGTGGCGCGACATGCGCCGGGGTTACGCTTGATTTTTCGCCAGACCCACAGCCAGATCGTCGGCCGGGCCTTGATGGAGCGCAGCCTTGACCTGGCGATCGCGGCGGGAGGTTTCAGCGAAAGGTTACTCAGCCGCCAGGTATTGGGCGAAGGCGACTATGCCTGCCTGGTAGACCCGGCCAGCCTGACGCAGGGCCAGCAAAGCCTCTCCCTGGAAGCGTTCGTGGCCCGCGAACATGTGCTGGTGTCTTCCGGTGGCTTCATCGGCATTACCGACGAAGGGCTGGCCGGGCTCGGTCTGAGCCGGCGGGTATGCGCCTCGACCACCCACTTTGCCGCGCTGCCGTTCCTGCTCAAGGGCAGCCAGGCGGTGGCGACCATTCCGACCCATGCCGCCCGGGCCATCGCGTCGCTCAGCGGCCTGGCATTGCTGCCCTGCCCCCTCGCCTTGCCGCGCTATCCCATTGAACTGGGCTGGCGAACCCACGCGCAAATGGATCCTGCGGTGGTCAAGGTTCGCGAGGCCATTGTCGCCACCTTCGCGTAAAGCTTACTTGTTGGCGGCCATCAGCCGATTGACTTCACTGCGCACCATGTTGGCGTATTCGGGCGGCGACATGCCGTCCAGTTCGGCACGCACCCACTCGGACCACTTGCCCTTGCGCTTGGAGCGCTCGCCGAACAACCTGGCAGCGTCGCCCTTGGCCTTGCCCAGGTTGTTTTGCCACAGTTCAAAGAGTCGGGATTTTTCGTCTTCCAGCGCCGCGCGCTCGGCCAGGGGCTTGTCAGCCAGATTGAAGCTCATGGGAATTACCTGTTGCGTAAATAGGCGCCATCTTACACCTTGCAGAGAAACGTCTTAACCACGATTTATGAAGGGTTGCGCTGCCAACGCTCTGCGCTGCAACTTTTACCCGGGCGCAACACTCCATTGTTCACTGCCATCATCACCAAGGAGTACCTCAATGGCTCGCAAAAGCACCGTGCAAACAAACGGAGAGCAGATCAAGGATCAAGCCTTCAGCGAACTGAAGGCACTGATTGAGGAATCGGAAAAGCTGCTCAAAAGCAGCGCCTCGCTGGTCGGCGAGGACGCCGAAGACCTGCGGGGCCAGATTTCCCAGAAACTGCAACAGGCCCTGGATTCGGTCGCCGAGGCTCGGGAGCGCACCCGGCCGATTGTCGATGCCACTGAGGTCTATATCGGCGGTCATCCATGGCAAACCGTGGCGATTTCCGCCGGTTTCGGGCTGGTGGTGGGGTTGTTGCTCGGACGGCGTTAAGCGTTTGGCAAGAATTGAATGATCACAGCGACTACCGATCGTTTCCCACGCTCCTGCGTGGGAACGTCGCCAGGGACGCTCCGCCTTCTACTTCTGAAAGGTGACGCAGAGCGCCACGGGATGCATTCCCACGCAGAGCGTGGGAACGATCGAATCCGCGCTCCCTCGCCACAAACATCCAATTGCTTACTGCCCCGCCAACTCGCGCAACTGCGCCAACGTCTGCTCCTCCAACACAATCCCCCGTTCATTGGATTTGCTGCGTTCGCGATGCCGACGATCCCCCGGCAGCCGCCGTAGTCCCACGGCGTGCATCTGTCTCACCAGCTCCTGACTGCGCTCGGCGAAGTTCTGGCCGGCGGCCTTGCTCGGGTCGATCACGATCAGTAGCTGGCCAGTCCACGGTGTCTTGGCGCCTGGATGATTGCTCCAGTCGAACTCGAAGGAAAAATTACCCCCGGTCAAGGCAGCCGCCAGCAACTCGACCATCATCGACAACGCCGAGCCCTTGTGCCCGCCAAACGGCAGGAGTGCCCCGCCTTCGAGAATCGCTTTCGGGTCGCGGGTCGGTTGGCCGAGGCTGTCCACGCCCATGCCTGGCGGTAACAGCTCGCCCTTGCGGGCGGCAATCTGCACGTCGCCATGGGCGATGGCGCTGGTGGCCAGGTCGAAGACAATCGGCTCGCCGTCGGCCCGGGGCGCGGCGAAGGCGATCGGATTGGTGCCAAACAGCGGACGGTCGGCGCCGTGGGGCACCACACAGGTCATGCTGTTGACCACGCTCAACGCCACCAGGCCTTCGTAGGCAAATGGCTCGACATCCGGCCACAGAGCAGCGAAGTGATGGGAGTTACGAATCGCCAGGACCGCGATTCCGGCACTGCGGGCCTTTGCCACCAACAATGGGCGCGCCGCCGCCAGGGCTGGCTGGGCAAACCCGTTAGCGGCGTCCACCGCGACAAAGCCTGAGGCGACGTCTTCGACCACTGGCACGGCCTTACCGTTGACCCAACCGCTGTCCAGTGTCGAGACATAGCCCGGGATGCGAAACACCCCGTGGCTGTGGGCACCGTCGCGCTCGGCACCGGCGCAGTTTTCGGCCAGGGTCCGGGCGACTTCGACCGACGTTCCATGCCGCAGGAAAATTTTCTCCAGCAAACTCACCAAAGCATCAAAGGACAGGGTGCAAGAACCAGCTTGATCGGATAGCGCAGACATCTGAAGCTCCAGAGAAATTGTTGGAGGTAGCAACAGCGTAGGAACGATGATTAAACACTGCTTCACGGTGAGAGCAAAGCCTGCTCCGCGTCCCTCAGCCTGACCAGCCTGTCGCCTTGTGTGCGGTAACTATGTACCACCTTTGCTCATTCGTCGTTGCCTAGTGTGGCCGCTTCATCCACACATGCGCCGCCCACCGGCGCCTTGAGCGAGAAGCGACGATGACCACTCAGACCCCGACCCTTTTGTTTCCCGAGGTATTGGCCGCCAAGCGCCTGGAGCAATTGACCAATCCCCATGGGTTGACGCAGGCAGACCTCGATTGGCTGCACCACACGGCCCTGCCCAACCACACGCTGCGCGCCGCGCAGACTCCGCCGATGCGCGCCGAAACGCTGTTGCTTGAATCCGAGGGTAACGCGCCGATCCCCCTGGCCGGCTGCTTTACCCTGAGCACCCTGACAAGGGCCGACGCGCCAGACATCAAGCCCGCGTTTCTCTACACGCATTTTGGTGGAATCAAGAAATTCGACAGCCTGGCAGCACTCGAAAAGAAAATTGACGAAATGCTGGAGGACCCGGCGCAACGGGACGATTTGTTTTGCCTCCTGGCCATTTCCCAACGCAACGAATTGAAGGGCACGACCTCGGTCAAGAAAACCAGGCAAACCATCAGCGGCGAGGTCTTCAAAACCCTGGTGGAGTCCATCGAAAACGCCCAAGGTCTCAATGCACTGGCCATGGTCGATGAACTGATCAAGCTACCCTCGCTGATAACGATGCTCGATCAGGTATTGAATGAGGTGGTGTCGAATTTTGATCATAAGCAGGCCCGCGTTACGCTGAGTAAAGGGGGGGACTTGGGGAGCCAACTGACCCGCAGCCTGTCCCTGAGCGACGCACTCCTGGTGTACTTCCACAACCAGGGCCGCCCCTGCGGGCACGACGTCGACTTCATCCACCCACAGATAACGGCATCACCACAGAACACGCGCCAGTGGGAAAGCCTGCTCAGGGTCACCGCCAGGCACCTGATTCCCAGACTCACCCATTGCATCGACGCTTATTGGGACGCCATAGGCCCTTTCTACGTATCACGTCGCAACTTTCTGTCTCAAGTCCTCAGCGACGCCCTACGGGCAACGATCCTGATCCAGCGCGAGAAGCAGCAGCTTACGCACGCGCAAAGCGAGGAGCTGCTCCGCCTCTACAGGCCATCTCGCCAGGACGAGACGCTGCTGTTTATCGAGACGATTCGTCTCTGGGAATATGAGCCCCTCTACGTGGAGCCTTCGGGTGCCTTGATGATGAGTGGCAAAGGCCACTACCTCTACACCCCCAACCACGGCCTGCAGAAAGTGGACAACTATCTGGGCTTCAAGGATGCGCTGCTCAATACCCCAACCAGCGTTGCGGGAAAGGAAGACCTCTATAGCCTGCTGAGCCTGGAAGAACGCAACCGCTTTCTGCGCCTTGATGCACCGCAGTTGTCGGGCAGGTCGCTGGCCTTGCCGGCATTCGATTCGCTGGCGGATGTAATCATCGGCAAACAGACGAGCAACCTTCGTTACGCACTGGAGATGTCCCGCCAAGGCGACGTGGACATCCACGCCCTCGTCGATAAAGCGCTGGACATACGTTCCTTGATCAACAAAAGCCTGCTCAAGCGCAAGACCGATGGGCATTGGGGCACGCAACCGGCCTTTTACGGAGACCTGCGACCGTCCAACTTCATGGCCGATCAACTGGAAAGAAAGGTCAATACCTATGCCAGTGTCGAAGAGGCTTTCAACACCCTGTTCACCCAGTTACCGCTCTCCGACAAGACTTGGCTGCGCAGTGAATTGAAAGACCTGCTTCCCAAACTGGCCAACGTTTTTTCCCTGGGGATACGTGAAGAGGCCCTGCTGCGAGAGCTCAACGGAACACTGCCACCTGCCGCACACGACCTCATCAAGGCCGTCTTTGCCTACGATTCCGAATTCCCGGACCGCAAGCAACGCATCGGGGTCAAAGGCTTTCGGCCAGATGTCTATTCTTTGCGGCTCGCGTACACCGCCGAAGGCGAATCGGCCTCAGTCGCCCTCGCCAACTGTTTTTTCTTGACCGAGCGCGGAGGGCTGGATACGCCTTACTCGGGCATGGGCATCCTTTGGACGCCCGCCGATGGCTTGCAGGTTTATGCGTCTGTCGAGCTGGCCACGAAGCAACTGAACCAACAACTGCTCGATTCCCGACGGCGCTTTGCGCTGCTGGAAAACCTCACACTGGCCCAACGCAAACCCCACAGGCGCTATCGACTCGAGGCACTTGAGCTGATCGAAGACAATGTGCTGCTCAATCGGATGACGTCGTTCATCGAGTACTTCGAGGCCGAGCACCGTTATGTGAGCACCTTGAAAAGTGGCGATTGGCAACTGAGCGGGCCTGCCTTGGTAAAGAGCCTTGGGGCACTACTGAAAAAAGGCGCTCCCAGCAATCTCACGCGCGCCGCACGTATCGCCCAGGCCAACCGATGGCAACAGAAACTGCCCGCCTGGCTCGGCACCGCCGCTGTTGAAGGCCAACGCCTGCATATCGATCTGCTGGAGCAATATCGGAGCAGCCTGGGCGATGGCAGCGATTACCTGGACGGGATCGAGCCCTTGCACACCTACGTCAGTAAAAAGCTGAAAGCACTCCTGGACGCGCGCTTCGCCGAAAAAGACCTTGACCCCGCCGCCATCCAGATCACGCCGAACCTCGCACTGGCGGGGCCTGCCAGCACGTTGAACGATTTTGCCCTGAGTCATATCAACGACACTCAAAGGACCGGCTTCAAGGTTTCCTCAACCTCCCGGCAGCAGTTGCCGGACGGCTTGAATGAGGCCGCGGTCAGGCAGATGTTACTGTCATTGGATATCCCCACCGCTTATAAGAAACACGTACAGGACAAGCTCTGCGGCAGCGCTGCCGACGTCCAGCAACGCAAGCAGCGGTTCCACCGACAAATACCCTGGCAACTGTTGCAGCACGCTCACGCACGGCAGCTACAGCAGCACCTTTCGCCCCCGGCGTTTGACTTGATCCGCCAAGTGCTGGACATGCCGGACGCCATTGCTCGCCAAGCAGTGCAAGGCGCCAGCGCGCTGATTCGTCAATTGGAGCTGATTAAAACCGAGGGGGCGGCAGCGATCAAAGCACTGGGTCTTTACCTGATCGGCTCGAGTGCCGATACGAAGGCGCCGCAGGTTCTGTACTCGCCCTACCATGCCGGCGATTGTTTTACGGAGTTCCAGGATGAAGCGGGCGTTGTGGCGGCATTCAATACACCCGGCACGCTTCAGGATTTGTTGATTCGCCGACTGCCCAAAAATCAGCAAGCCACCTTCAAGAACCTGTTCGCCTCGACGGCCGGGTATCCGTCGGAAATCACCCTGGGTTCGAATCCGATCAGGACCAACCTGCTCGATACACTGTTTGACGACAACACAACGTTGTTGTCGGACATGCTGACCACGCAAACAGACAAAAACCGTCAGTTCGACTGGGAAACGGCCCGGCATCTGTTCAGCACTGGTGTCAAGTTTGTGGGTAGACAGTTGCCGGGCAAACTGACGTTTATTGAAACGCTTTGGGAAAGCTATCAGGACTTCAAGTCCTCCGCCGAGTCGTTGCAACAGCATGATTGGAAAGCCGGCTTGCACGACTTCATCGCCGGCGCCGTCGAGATGGCCTCGCTGGGTTCACTGAATCCCGACGATACGTTCGGCCTGCTCGCCCCGGTCGGTCCTGGTTCGCAGAACAGCCCGGCGGCGACCCCGACCGCCTGGAAGGACATTGCCTCCACGGCCCCGGCGCGCACTAACCTGCAAGCCTTCGAAGCCACTGGTGTCAGCCTCCAAGGCCTCCAGAGAAGAGCACTCGACGGCACCTACACATCAATGGAATCCGGCAAGCGCTATGTCCACCTTGCTGGAAAAGTCTTCCAGGTCGCGACAGTCAATCAGCTCTGGCGCGTTGTCCATGAACATGGAGAGGGGCCGATACTGCAAAGAACGCCGGGCAGCCAGGAATGGACGATTGATCCGCAGCGCCAGACCATTCGTTACGGCAAAGTGATGTCGACACTGGCCTATTCATACAGTGACTACAAGGCTTCGGGATCACTGAATATCGAAGCCCGGGGCATGGCTGAAATACGCAGGAAATATCCCCATTATGCAAACGCGATTGTGCAGGCCCTGGAGACGGCGAGGCATTACTCGTTCAATGCCCTGCACAACCTCGATCAAGTCAAGCGACGGGTCCCTTCCGGCTCTCGGTTGGATACTTTTCTAAAGAACTTTTTCAGTATCAGCACCGTCGATACCCATTTGATCAAAAAAGTACACGCGGCCGTTTCACCGATATGCCAAGCGTTGGCTGATCCGTCCTGGGAGGCACAGAACGCGCACCGCATCGTTATCGGTGACCTTAAGGATGCAAACGATACGGCGACCGCATTTGTACTTGAACCTGATGTAGCCGGAAGAATCTATCTCACGCAGTTTTTCTTCGATGTGGGGTTGGATCGGTACAAGGACTTCGTCCCAGCGTTCTTCAACGTCGATGCTCATGCCCAATGCGCGACCCTTATCCACGAAATATCCCACCAGCTTTTCGACACTTACGACATCGTCTACATGGACGCCGCGCTGCCATTCCTGGACCTGATTTCCACGGTGACTCATTCCGGACAAGAGAAATATGACTATCAAAAAAAACAGCAATCCAGCGCGCTTTCGTTAACCACGCCTCGATCCAAGCTGTTCATGGGCTGGGACAGCAAAGCCAACGAACTCAAGAGCCTGGAGCTTCTCCCCGGGCTCAAGGACATCGCCAAGGAAATTCTGAAAGTGACCGGTTGCAAGACCATGAACGAGGCACGCGATGCCTTCCTGGACCCTGGGTCGCCGGACAAACGCATCGACGTCATCCTTCGAAATGCCGACTCCCTGACGCTGCTTATTTGTGAGTTGGGTCGCCAGTTGGACCCGCCATCGCCCACTTCGACGACGTCCCCTTGATAGCGACGCTTCGCCCAGGGCGCCCGACTGTTGATCTTTTTTTCACGGCGCCTATGGGATGCTAGAGCCTCGGAACACCGGTGTCAGAGCCTTTGACCGGGAAAAACAGGCTCATTTGATATGCAAACGCCATGATGGTTGTTCTCGGCAGCTCCTGCCGAAGGTTAGAATGCGGCAAACCAGGAAGCGTCAATGACCGAACACACACTCTCGGAAGCCGAATACGATGCCATTACCGATGCGGCCGCGCATTGGTGCATGCGGTTGCATGCTGCTGACTGCACGCAAGCCGAACGGCTAGCGTTCAAACAATGGCACGATGCCGATCCCCTGCACGCCTTCGAATATGAAGCCATGCTGGAAATCTGGGCTGTTGCCGATCATCTGCCCCGGGTCGAATCAACGGCGGCGCCCGTTCCAGCGTCCCGCCCTCGTGCGCGGCCACGATGGAGCCGGTTGGCTGTTGCTGCGA
The DNA here is from genome assembly GCF_017968885.1 of Pseudomonas sp. Tri1. NCBI lineage: Bacteria > Pseudomonadati > Pseudomonadota > Gammaproteobacteria > Pseudomonadales > Pseudomonadaceae > Pseudomonas > Pseudomonas sp. Tri1. Next base: position 3,790,498 of record NZ_CP072913.1, read on the forward strand.
CGGTGCTCGCACTAGGCTTGCCCCTCGCCGCTTTCACTGGCTGGAACCTGGGCTGGTTGCCGAATTCGTACCAGCGCTTCGAGGCGGGCGCAAGCGTACGCCACATCACCCTGGGCGACGGTAGCCAGGTAGAGCTCAACCTGGGCAGTGAGCTGGTCTATGCCAACTACAAGCATGAGCGCCGGGTTACGCTGAAAAAGGGCGAGGCGTTTTTCGACGTCAGCCATGACACCCGACATCCATTCATCGTTCGCGCGGCTCAGGGCCAAGTGCGTGTGACCGGCACGCGCTTCAATGTCTGGATGTATCAGGATCAAGTGCGGGTCACGCTGGTAGAGGGCTCGGTGTGGGTGACCAGCAACCAGGCGCTCGCCAATAACGGCACCCAGCTTTCGCCGGGCATGCAGGCAAGCTACAAGGCTGGCGACTACCAAGCGCAGGTGCGTGAGATTGGTCCCGATGACAGTTCACTGGCGTGGCGCAACGGTAAGCTGGTGCTCGATGACCTCGCCCTCAGCGACGCGCTGCCACTGATCAACCGCTACCTCGAGCATCCGGTCATGTTGGCCGACAATAGCACCGGCGCCCTGCGTGTCGGCGGTATCTACAACCTCAACGAAGTGCAGAACCTTGTGCCTTCGCTGCCTAAAGTCCTGCCGGTCTACCTGACGCGAAACAAGGACGGCAACCCGGTCCTCAATTCCATCGGCCAACGGCCCGCCACAAACTGAAAAAGCCGCGACCCGATCGGGTCGCGGCTTTTGGGCCTTCTAGTCCTGCGATCTTTCGGGACCCGACAACAACACCTATTGCGTAGCCACCCTGCCCGCCTCATCCCGTTCACGGATAATCAGCGCCTGATAATGCGGATCAGCCTTGATCTGCTGTTCGGTGAAGGGCAGCACACTCCATTGTTTCTTCGAAAAGGCCTGGGTCTGGTCCGCCGAGTAAGGCGAAGCGGGGTCGCTGGAGATGGAAAATGCCAACAAGCCCTGAGCCTGGGGGCCTTTGTCGTCAAAGGTCACCACTTGCAGATAACTGGTACCACTGACCACTTCTCGCTTACCGTTCGCCGTTGGCACGCTCTGGATCGCGTTATAGATCCCCAACTCACCGGGGCCGCCATGGATCGGCGTTTGCAGGCCACCAGCACTGGCCACCTGAACGTCCTGCCAACGGCTGTCTTTCGTCAACCCGGCAGCCTTCACCGCCGCCACGGAGGCCAGCATGGCTTCGCGCACGGCCTGGCGCACGGCTGGCCGCTCGATTGCCAGGCCGCGCGGGGTATGTTGCGGGTCCTTTGGATCGAACGCGACGCGCCACGAACCAGGCTCAGCCTGCAAGTGTTGCATGATGACCTGGAAATGCATGAACCCCAGCCCACTGTTCAAACCGGCAGTGCGATCCCAGGCCTTGAGGCGGGTACAGGCTTGGACCAATGCCGAGGCATCGGGTCCCAGGTCACTGGCGCAAAAGCCGAGCAGGTCCGGCATCACTTGGTCCGCCAGGTACACCTGATCGTCCATGACCATGCGCTGCAAATCCTCCACCTTCACCGGCCCGCCCTTGGCCAGTTTGCCCAGTCGGTCCAGGGCAAAACGCGCCCGCAGGCCCAACGGCTGGCCCTGCTGGCTGATCAACGGCGAATAACCGGCCAAAGGTTGCGAGGGATTGACCATCCAGGCCGAATCGTTGGAGTTCTGCACATAATCGCGGCGCAACAGCTGCGGCAGCTTGTCGGCTGCGTAGATGCCTTTTTGCCTGGCTTTGGCATCGATGTCCCAGGCGCATTCACTGCGCGAGCCATCGAGTACGATCAGTTGCAGACCGGCCCGGGGATCGCTGCAGCGGGCCAGCTTGTCGGCGCTGACATTCGGCACCACCGAGACGTTCATGTAGAGGCTTTGGCCCTGATCATCCACCGCCAGGGTATTGACCCAGGGAATGCCCTGGAGCTCATGGACCGCATTCTGCAGATCCTTGAGGGTGACGGCTTTGTTCATGGCGTACCACTGGGCCAGCACCCGATCGTTTTCCAGGTTGGCGTCCCGCAGGCTGTAGGCGAACCGATTATCCCAATCCAGCCGGCCGGGCCATTGCACGATCGGGCCGAACTGCGAGCCATAGACCACTCGGGAAATCGTCTGCACTTGGCCGTCAGGTTGCTTGATGTCGACCGCGACCGTCTGTTGGCTCATCGGCACAGACTTGCCATCGAGCAGATAGCGGGTCGGGTCTTTCGGATCGAGCTGCAGCCGATACAGGGTGAAATGCTTGGAGCTGTCGACGGTGTGGGTCCAGGCCAGGTGCTGACTGAAACCGATGTTGATCAGCGGCAGGCCTGGCAGGGCCGCGCCCATGACGTCCAGTTTGCCGGGAATGGTCAGGTGCATCTGATAAAACCGCATGCCACCCACCCATGGAAAATGCGGATTGGCCAGCAACATCCCGCGCCCGTTGAACGAACGTTCACTGCCGATGGCCAGCGCATTGCTGCCGCGTTCCAGGGCAAAACGCTGCTGACGGGTTGCCGCTGCGGCAAAACTCGCAGCCGGCCCCGCAGTGACGGCCGTCGCCTGGGGCGGTTGCGCGCCGGCCAGGGCTTCGGCGAACTGGCCGACCCCGCCTTCCACCAGCAGACGACGAGTCAACTTGACCAGGTCCAACGCCGTGATGGGGCGCACCCACTCGCTCGCGCATTGCTCGGGCAGGCCTTTGGCCTTGCGCTCGACCAGGGCGCGGTTGTAGCCCGCCACATAGCCTTCAATCAATTGCTGCACTTCAGGCGTCTGGGTTTGCCAGAAACCGGACACCGCTTGCGGCGTGTTCAGCCAACTGAAAAACACATCGCTGACGCGGTTCTCCCGCTGCTCGACCGTAAGCTGTTCAGGCCCGAAATAGCGCGAGCGCTGGCCGTTGACCGTGACGATTTCATTGGCCAGCAGACAAAGATTATCCTGGGCGTACGCATAGCCAATGCCGTAACCCAGCCCGCGCTCATTCTGAGCCTGGATATGCGGCACGCCAAAACGAGTGCGAGCGATCTCGGCACTGGCCTGGCCTGCATCGCCTTGAGCGCTGGCAACCGGGTTGAGCCCCAGGCTAATCGCCCAAAACACGCCTGCGAGGCCACGCCTCGATAACTGACCGGACATTCTTGCGTTCACTCCCAAGCAAAACTTCAGAACCAGGCCGGCGACCGGTGCGACAGCGAAAACATCCGCATGGCCCGCCTGGACAATCACATCCCCCCTGCCGAAGCGGAATGTGCCCTTCCTGAAAACGAACCCGATGAAAAAAAATTAATGACTTTTCAGCGGGTTTCCTGCGCCGGATGAAAACCCCAGACATTTTTTTCACCTCAGGGCCCTCATTATTGGTCGCCCTCGTTCGTCCTATTACAGGAGAGTACTTGTGACCTTTTCTGAACAGGCTGGTAAGGAGTTTTTGCATGCATGACAGGCAACTGCCAATGGAAGGTAAGCCACAGTCGAGCGGCGTCTCGATGACAACCACGAACAACCTGTTCGGCGGTCCAGCGGAGCGTGTCGGCAATGAGCACATCAGGCGCCTGCTCAAGAGCTACGGGCTCAGGACCAGCCTGATTCGCCTCAAAGTCATCGACTCACTGCTCAAGGCCGCCGAGGAGAACCGCTGCCTGGGCGTGCGGGGCGTGCACAGTCAACTGCTGGGGCTGGACATTCCTTTGTCCTTCCTCAGCGTGCGCGAAGTACTCAAGCGCTTGTGCAGCGAGGGGGTCGTCACCTTCAATCCCGACAAGAGCTACTGCCTGGACCCCAAGGCCATGGCCGTACTCGAGGCAGGGGAGTGACGCCGATGATCAGGGCTTGACCTTGCGCCGCATCACGCCATTGATCACCACCACGATGATCGCTACGGCAATGGCGACGTACTGAAACAGCTGCTCGCTGATCATGCCTCTGTTTTGCATCCACGACAGTCCCAGCATGATTGCCAGGACGACGAGGACGATCAGGATCGAATATTTCAAACGTTGCGAATGAGTCATTGCCAATTTCCCGAATGTATCCGTTCTGTATCCGCCTGCTTGCCAGGCTCATACCTTGTTTTGGGGATAAGCGGCAGCAAACGGGGTCCCATGGTACAGCCGAAGGAGCGTTTTCGCGCAACCACGGTGTTTAATCATGAGGATTTATTTATGTTTCGTCGCCTGACCCTGTTGCTTCCCCTGCTGTCCATCCTGACCTTGAGTGGCTGTCTCTTTTTTCCTCACGACCGTGGTCATGGCGACCATGATCGTCGCGGCGGCCCCGGTCCTGGTCCTGGCTTCGACCAGCATCGTTAAGCGCGCTTGCCAACCCACAGGCCGCTGCGGTTCGACAATGAGGTGAGCCTGGCGGCTTGATGTAGCGAGGCATGTGGCACTCAAGCTCTATCGTAACAGGCCGATAAAAACAGAATCTCCCATCGTTCCTGCTCCGAACGACGCCTACGTGCAAGGACTCTCCACATGCCCGCATTCCGCACCATTCAGGCCCGCTACACGCTATTCCTGGTCATCTTCATGTTGGTGCTGTCAATTCTGACGGTGGTGGGCATCAGCTATCTGGTCGCACCCAAACTACGCCAGACCGAGGAACAAGTGGTGCTTAACCGCATCGCCGAAGTCGCCGAACAGATCAAGGGCGAACTGAACAAAGTACAGGCGCAGCAACGCAGCATCACCCAGACCATCCCATTGCTCGACAGCGATGCCATCGACAAAGTGCTACCCGGACTTGTCGATCAATATGGCGAGTTGAAAGTCTTCGGCGGCGGGATCTGGCCGTTGCCCAACCAGCGCGCCGAGGGCCGCAACAAATTCAGCACATTCTGGCACCGCGATGCATCCGGCAAACTGGTGGTCAACACCTTCTGGAACAGCGACGCCGCGCCAAACTATTACGAACAGCCCTGGCACAAGGGCGGGATGGCCACCCCAGCCGGCAAATGCGCCTGGGCCGCAGCGTATAAAGATGACGCCAGCGCCGAACCCCGTACCAACTGCGCCATGTCCATCCAGAAAAACGGCGTGCCTTACGGCGTTTCCACCATCGACGTGACCCTGGGTTTCTTCAACGAGCTGGTGGCGCGCAAGGAAGCGGACCTGAGCGCTGAAATGCTGATTGTCGAAGCAGACGGCAAGATCATCAGCAACAGCTCGCGCATCAACGGCCCGATCGTGCTCAAGAATATCAGCGAACTGGCGGCCACCTCGCCCTTCGCCGCTCAGGTCAAGGCTGGCCTGGCCAACCGTGACCAGCCACTGCAACGGGTCGAGTTCGACAACAAGGGCGAAGCCAGCACGTTTTTCATGCGCCCTATCGAAGGTTCGCCGTGGTTCCTGGCCACCGCCCTGCCTACCCGCCTGATCACCGCCCAGCGCGACGATGTCCTGAGCACCCTGAGCCTGCTGCAAATTCCGATGGTGATTCTGCTGGTATTGATGCAGTTGTACGCGATCCGTCAGTTGACCAACCGCATGAAGATCCTCAAAGGCAACATCGACGCGTTGTCCACCGGCGATGCCGACTTGACCCGGCGCATCACCATCCGTGCCGAGGACGAGCTGGGGGCTATCGGCCACTCCGTCAACCGCTTTATCGCTTACCTGCAAGACATGATCAGCGAAGTCACCCAGGCCACCGGCGCCATGGCGTCGAGCCTGGATAACCTGCAGCGGACCTCGGCCCACACCAGCGAAATCCTGATGCGCCACGCCTCGGAAACCGACCAGACCGTGACCGCCATCACTGAAATGAGCTCCACGGCAGAAAGCGTCGCACATAATGCCGCCGAAACCGCAGCGTTCACTCAGCGCGCGAACGAACACGCTGATCGCTCTCGGGTGGTGGTCGGCGAGGCATCCAATAGCGTGGTGGCGTTGATCGATGAAGTGGCCAGCGCCACCCGCAAGGTCGAGAGCATGCAGCAGGATGCTCATCGCATCACCGAGATCCTCGGCGTCATCGGGGCCATCGCCGGGCAAACCAACCTGCTGGCGCTCAACGCCGCCATCGAGGCCGCCCGGGCAGGCGAGCAGGGTCGTGGCTTCGCGGTCGTGGCCGACGAAGTCCGCGCCCTTGCCGCCCGCACCCAGGCCAGCACGTCGGAAATCAACGAAATGCTGACCCGCCTGACCCAGGGCGTGAGTTCGTCGGTCGCGGCCATGGAAAACACCCAGGCCAGCTGCCAGTCGGCCGCCGACGCCACCTCCCGCGTCAACTCGGGCCTGGATGAAATGGCCGGCTCCGTCAGCCAGATCAACAGCCTGAGCACCCAGATCGCCACCGCTGCCGAGCAACAGAACTCCGTGACCGAGGAAATCAATCGCAGCATGGTGCAGATCCGCCACATGGTCGAGGAACTGGTGGAAAGCGGCCTGGCCAGCGAGAACAACACCCGGCAGCTGCTGGAGGCCAACACTCGGGTGAATGCGATCATGGGGCGGTTCAAGGTTCGCTGATCCATTGGCAGGCGGATACAAACTTCTATCCGCCGCACCCCCTGTGGGAGCGAGCTTGCTCGCGATGGCGACGGCAAGACCAGCATCGTCATCGCAGCTCCACCGCTATCGCGAGCAAGCTCGCTCCCACAGGGGGGCTGCGGTGTCAGGTTAACCTGCGTCACCCCTCCCATCGCAGTGCCCCTCCAACCTGACAATTCTGTAATCCCCTCCTCAGCCCCCTGTCAGCTCACCGTCGCTACTCTGTTATCCTGCGCCCAAACGTTCGATACGAGACCACCCCCATGGCCAAGCCCCTGCACCTGCTCGCCCTGAGCGCCCTGTTCATGACCTCCCTGGCCCAGGCCGCCGAACCGGTGACCATCGATGTGCACCGCGATGCCAATTGCGGCTGCTGCAAAAAATGGATCTCGCACCTGCAAGAAAACGGCTTCAAGGTCAACGACCATGTCGAAGCCGACATGAGTTCGGTCAAGCAACGCCTGGGCGTGGCGCCGAACCTGCGCTCCTGCCATACCGCCGAGATCAACGGCAAATTCGTCGAAGGCCATGTCCCGGCCGACCAGGTGCTGGCTTTGAGCCAACGCGATGACTTGCTCGGCGTGGCCGCGCCGGGCATGCCCATGGGCTCGCCCGGCATGGAAATGGATGGCATGAGTGATGCCTACCAGGTGATCGGCCTGAAAAAAGACGGGACGCAAACCGTAGTGGCGGATTACCCGGCCCATTGATGGGTGAGGCTTACATCGGGTTATTCCTGGCCGCCTTCGGGGCGGCAACCTTGTTACCCCTGCAATCGGAAGCCCTGTTGGTTGGCCTGCTGCTCAGCGAGCGCTATGTGCTCTGGGTGCTGCTGGGGGTCGCCACACTGGGCAATGTCTTGGGCTCGCTGGTGAACTGGTGGCTGGGCACACGCCTGGAACAGTTCAAGGATCGGCGCTGGTTCCCCATCAGCACGGCCCAACTGGACAAGGCCCGCGTGCATTACCGCCGCTATGGACGCTGGTCGCTGCTGCTTAGTTGGCTGCCGGTGATCGGCGATCCGCTGACCCTGGTGGCCGGGGTGATGGGTGAACCCTGGCGGCGCTTTCTGTTGCTCGTGACCCTTGCCAAAGGCCTGCGTTATGGCGCCCTCGCCCTCGCGACCCTGGGTTGGATGGGTTGAACGTTCGGGTCGTTCGGTTGCCTGTGGTTAATGTCGCCATAATCGGGCCACTCCAGGATCGGCGGTTGCCCCAAGGAGATTGACCATGTCGCGTCCCACCTCTCGCTGGTTGCCCAGCCTGTTCCTGAGCGCCGCCCTGCCCTTGCTCGCCCACGCCGAGAATCCGCCACAAGGCCAGGCCTACGGGCCGCAGCTCGAAGGGTTCGAATACCCCTATACCCTCAAGCATTTCGCTTTGCAGTCCCAGGGCCAGGCGTTGCAGATGGGCTACATGGACGTGCCGGCCCAAGGCAAGGTCAATGGCCGCAGCGTGGTGCTGATGCACGGCAAGAACTTCTGCGCTGCGACGTGGGGCGATTCGATCAAGACCCTCAGCGAGGCCGGCTACCGGGTGATTGCCCCGGACCAGATCGGCTTCTGCACCTCGAGCAAACCAGCCCATTACCAGTACAGTTTCCAGCAGTTGGCGAGCAACACCCAGGCCCTGCTCAAGGCCCTCGGTGTGCAGAAAGCCATCGTGCTCGGCCACTCCACCGGCGGCATGCTCGCCACCCGGTATGCCTTGCAGTTTCCCGATCAGGTCGAGCGTCTGGCGATGGTCAACCCCATCGGCCTGGAGGACTGGAAGGCCCTCGGCGTGCCCTACCGCAGCGTGGACCAGTGGTACGAGCGCGAGCTGAAACTCAACGCTGATGGCATTCGCAATTACGAGCGCACCACCTATTACGGCGGCCGCTGGAAGCCGGAATTCGAGCGCTGGGTGGACATGCTCGCCGGATTGAACAAAGGGCCCGGTCATGTGCAAGTGGCGTGGAACTCGGCGCTGATCTACGACATGATCTTCACCCAGCCGGTCTACTACGAGTTCAAGGACCTGAGTGTGCCAACCCTGCTGTTGATCGGTACCTCTGACACCACCGCCATCGGCAGCGACATCGCGCCGCCGGCGGTGAAAGCCAAACTGGGCCGTTATGAGGTACTGGGCAAGCAGGTTGCCCGGTTGATTCCCCGCTCGACCCTGGTGGAGTTCCCCAATCTGGGGCATGCCCCGCAGATGGAAGAGCCGGATCGGTTCCACCAGGCCCTGCTGGGCTGGCTGGACAAACCCATTCCCTGACGAGGTGTTCCATGGCGGTGCAAATAGCAGTCATCGACGATTGGCAAGACGTGGCACGAGACGTGGTGGACTGGTCGGTGCTGGACAATATCGGCCAGGTGACTTTCCTTCACGACTACCCAGCCGACCGCGACACCCTCGCACAGCGCCTGCAGCGCTTTGAAGTCATCTGTGTGATGCGTGAGCGCACATCGTTCGACGAAGGCCTGCTGCGCCGCCTGCCCAACCTCAAGTTGTTGCTCACCGGCGGCATGCGCAATGCCGCCCTGGACCTCAAGACCGCCACCGAGCTGGGCATCCAGGTCTGCGGCACCGACAGCTACAAGCACGCGGCCCCTGAATTGACCTGGGCGCTGATCATGGCCCTGACCCGCAACCTGGTGCAGGAAGCCAATGCCCTGCGCACCGGCCTGTGGCAGCAAGGCTTGGGCGGAGATCTGCACGGCAAGACCCTGGCGATTCTCGGCCTGGGCAGCATTGGCAAGCGCGTCGCGCAGTTCGGCCAGGTGTTCGGCATGCGGGTGATCGCCTGGAGCCAGAACCTCACCGAGGAAAAAGCCGCCGAAGCCGGTGTGACCTACGTGAGCAAGCAGGCGCTGTTCGAACAGGCCGACATTCTTTCGATCCATCTGGTGCTCAGCGAGCGCAGCCGCGGCCTGGTGGATGCCCAGGCCCTGGGTTGGATGAAGCCTGAGGCGCTGCTGGTCAACACCGCGCGTGGGCCGATCGTCGATGAGGCCGCCCTGATCGACGCCCTCCGGCACCAGCGCCTGGCCGGTGCCGCCCTGGACGTGTTCGCCCAAGAGCCGTTGCCGTCCGACCACCCATTCCGAACCCTGGACAACGTCCTGGCCACGCCACATGTGGGGTACGTCAGCCGACAGAATTACCAGCAGTTCTATTCCATGATGATCGAGGACCTGCAGGCCTGGGCGGCGGGCAAGCCGATCCGCTTGTTGACGCCAGTCACCTGATCTCAACTCCACCATAGCCTTCCCTGCGGGAGCGAGCTTGCTCGCGATAGCGGTGTACCAGTCACTCTCGATGGTGATGATCTGCCGCCATCGCGAGCAAGCTCGCTCCCGTAGAATAGTGTTTTTCCAACGCTGAAAATGGCCATCAAAACGCCTCTACCCCGCCCGCCCTCCAATGGTGCGTCGCGCCATTGCATCGCGCACGGCGATGAAACATCGAGTTGCCCCTACACCTTTTTGGTGACAAGGAACTGCACTTCGTCGGTGCGTATCCCCCTTTGTCGTGTAGGAGATTGCCGACAAAAACCGTGATTGTCCGACAATGCGACGAAGCGAGCCGCACCGCTCTAAGTTCTGACCTAGACTGCCTAACCGGGGGAAAAACCTACCGGTCATCCAGCTGAAAAAAAGTCGAAACTTTTCACAACGGCGACAGGTCAGGTTAGAGGTAGGGCAACAGCGGGTGGTGCATTCCTTGCAACCACCCTTCCACCTGATTCGCTTCGCCGCATTGGGCAGCGCTTTGCTTTCCTTGCGTAGCGCTTGTGCGCCTGGCCGCAGGATTCGGCCAATGAAACAACAGCTCTGGCGCTTGCCGGAAACAGATCGAGAAAATGGGAGAAAGTTATGATCAGTGCTGCCTTGGAACCACAGCAAGTCCGTTCTCAATTACCGCCGGCGGCTGAATCCCCGACGGCACCGGTGCTGGCCACCGGCGGCAAGGCACTGCTCCCCGTCGTTCGACAGAATCCCAATCGCAAGAAGGTATTGTTCGTAACGTCGGAAATCGCTGACCTGGTAAAGACCGGCGGCCTGGGCGACGTTTCGGCCGCACTGCCTCGGGCCATGGCCGGCCTGCATGATGTCCGGGTGCTGATCCCCGGTTATCCGCAGGTGATGAACAGCGGCAATCCCATCCACATCATCGGCGAACTGGGTGGCCACGCAGCGCTGCCGCCCTGCAAGATCGGGCGCATGGACATGGCCGATGGCCTGGTGATCTATGTCCTGATCTGCCCGGAGCTCTTTGCCCGCGAAGGCTCGCCTTACGGAGCCAACAACGGTCGCGACTGGCCCGACAACCACATTCGCTTTGCCCGCCTGGGCCTGGCCGCGGCCGACATCGCCGCCAACCTGGCACAGATCCACTGGTGCCCCGACCTGGTCCACGCTCACGACTGGCCAGCCGGGCTGGCACCGGCCTATATGCACTGGCGCGGCCAGCGCACGCCGACCCTGTTCACCATCCACAACCTGGCCTACCAGGGCGTGGTGAGCCTGGCGTCCTGCCCGGAACTGGGTATTCCCGAACACGCACTGCAACAAGAAGGCATGGAGTTCTACGGCAAACTGTCGTTCCTCAAGGCCGGCATGGCCTACTCCAGCCACATCACCACGGTCAGTGCCACCTACGCCCAGGAAATCACCACCCCGGCGTTCGGCTGCGGCCTTGACGGATTCCTCGCGGCCAAGACCCAACAAGGCCTGCTCAGCGGCATCCCCAACGGCATCGATGAAAGCTGGGACGCGGCCACCGACACGCACCTGTTCCGCCAGTTCGCCATGGGCGACTGGGAAGGCAAGGCGGTCAACGCTGCCCATGTGCGCGATCTGTTCGGCCTCGACGACTCTACCGGCCCGCTGTTCGCCGTGGTGTCGCGCTTGGTGTACCAGAAAGGCCTGGACCTGACCGAAGCGGTCGCCGAGTTCATCGTCGAGTCTGGTGGACAGATCGCCATCATCGGCCGCGGCGAACCGGAAGAAGAACAAGCCATGCGTGAACTGGCACTGCGCTTCCCCGGACGGATCGGCGTGCGCATCGGCTTCAACGAAACCGACGCTCGGCGGATGTTCGCCGGCAGCGACTTCCTGCTGATGCCCTCGCGCTACGAGCCATGCGGCTTGAGCCAGATGTACGCCCAGCGTTTCGGCTCGCTGCCGGTAGCGCGCAATACCGGCGGGCTGGCAGACACCATCGAGGACGGCATCACCGGCTTTCTGTTCGATGAGTCCACGGTGGAAAGCTACAAACAGGCATTGAGCCGGGCCTTCAAGGTCTTCGCCTTTCCCGACCTGCTCAACGCCATGCGCTGCCGGGCCATGTCGGCCCCTTTCAACTGGTGCAAGGCCGTGGAGCCCTATGCCGAACTCTACGAACAGCTAGTGGCCAAGTCACTGGGTAAATCGGCCAGACAATGAGGTAACAATGCCGTCAAGGACGCCTGAAACCTGGACCCATGGCGCGGTCATGCTCGATGCCGAGCACACCCGTTTCGCCCTCTGGGCCCCGGATGCTTTTTTTGTCAGTGTCGAGCTCGACACTGGCGAGTCAATACCGCTGCTGCCCCAAGCCGACGGCTGGTTCATGATCCAGACCCGCTGCCCCGCCGGCACCCGCTATCGCTACAACATCGACGGCGAACTGGAGGTGCCAGACCCGGCCTCCCGCGCCCAGGCCGGTGACATCGACCGCCACAGCGTGGTGGTCGATCCCCATGCTTATCAATGGCGCCACACGAACTGGTCCGGTCGGCCCTGGCACGAAGCGGTGATCTACGAGCTGCACGTCGGTGCCCTGGGTGGTTTCGAAGGGGTCGAGCAGCACCTGGCACGCCTGGCCGGCCTGGGCGTAACCGCCATCGAACTGATGCCGCTGGCGCAGTTTCCCGGCGATCGCAATTGGGGCTACGACGGCGTCCTGCCCTACGCCCCCCAAGCGTCCTATGGCACGCCGGAACAACTCAAGCACCTGATCGACAGCGCCCACGGCCATGGGCTGGCGGTCATTCTGGACGTGGTCTACAACCACTTCGGCCCCGACGGCAACTACTTGCATCGCTATGCCAAGGGGTTCTTCCGCGAAGACAAGCACACGCCTTGGGGGGCGGCGATTGACTTCCGCCGCCGCGAGGTGCGGGACTTCTTCATCGATAACGCACTCATGTGGTTGTTGGAATACCGTTTTGACGGCCTGCGCCTGGATGCCGTGCATGCCATTGAAGATCCGGACTTCCTCCAGGAGCTGGCGATCAAGGTGCGGCAGCAGATCGACCCGACCCGGCATGCCTGGCTGACCGTTGAAAACGAGCACAACCAGGCCAGCCTGCTGGAACATCACTACGACGCCCAGTGGAACGACGACGGCCATAACGCCCTGCATGTGCTGCTGACCGGCGAAACCGATGCCTATTACGCCGACTATGCCGAACAACCGACCGAACAACTGGCGCGCTGCCTCAGCCAGGGTTTCGTCTTCCAGGGCCACACCAATCGCCATGGCGAGGCCCGGGGCGAACCCAGCGGGCATCTGCCACCCAACGCGTTCGTACTGTTCCTGCAAAACCACGACCAGATCGGCAACCGTGCCCTGGGTGAGCGCCTGCATCAACTGGCCCCGCCCCAAGCCTTGCACGCGGCAATCGCCTTGTTGCTGTTGTCGCCCATGATTCCGTTGCTGTTCATGGGCGATGAAGTGGCCGCCGAGCATCCGTTCCTGTTCTTCACCAGCCATCACGGCGAATTGGCGGAGCTGGTGCGTGAGGGCCGGCGCAACGAGTTCGCGGCCTTCAGTGCCTTCGCCGATCCCGAAAATCGCGAGCGGATTCCCGACCCCAACGACGCCAGCACTTTCGAAGCCTCACGCCCGGTGTTCGAGGCGCAGCAAACCCAACAGCACGCCACCGAGGCGCTGTACCGCAAGCTGTTGAAGATTCGCCGCGAAGAGATCGTCCCGCGCCTGCCCGGAGCCCAGGCCCTGGGGGCCGATGTGCTGGGCTATGGCGCGGTCAGCGCACGCTGGCGGTTGGGGGACGGCAGCGTGTTACGCATTGACCTGAACCTCAGCGAGCAGCCGGTCGAGCATACCGCCCCGCAAGAAGCGCGCATTCTTTTCGAACATCCGCAGCAGACCATGGGTCTGTTGCAACAGGGCGCCCTTGCGCCCTACAGCGCGCTGGTCAGTCTGACGCAAGCGGCAAACGTGCCCAACATCACTGGAGAGCGCCTATGAGCGATGCGCAACTTGAAATTCTCGCCAGTCGAGCGGGCCTTGCAGTGGACTGGATAGACGCCAACGGCCGGGCGCAAAAAGTATCGCCCGCCGTACTGCGTTCAGTCCTGACGGGCCTGGGCCATCCCGCTGGGAGCGCCCAGGAAATAGATGCCAGCCTGCAGCAATTGCAACAGGATCAGCAGAATCATCAACTCCCACCGCTGATCACCGCTGACGTCGGTGTCAGCGTGGACCTGAGTCGCTATTTCGAAGCGGCAACGCCCTGCGAAATCAAACTCGAGGATGGCGCGACGCTGAACCTCAAACTCGACGCCGACGCCAAACTGCCGGGGATGATCCCGGTGGGTTATCAGCATGTCGCCATCCAGGACCAGCATTTCACCCTGGCCGTAGCGCCGGCCCGTTGCTACAGCGTAGCCGATGCGGTGGACGACCCGACGCCACGGGCCTGGGGCCTGAGCGCGCAGTTGTACGCGCTCAGGCGTCCTGGCGACGGCGGTTTCGGCGACACCCAGGCGTTGGAAGAACTGGCGCGGGTGGCTGGCGAACGCGGTGCCGATGCTATCGCCATCAGCCCGATGCACGCGATGTTCAGCAGCAACACGGGAAGCTACAGCCCTTACTCACCCTCCAGCCGACTGTTCCTCAACAGCCTGTATGCCGCGCCGGGCACCATTCTGGGTGAGCGCGCGCTGCGCACAGCCATCGATGCCACTGGCTTGACCAATCAGCTGCGCAGCCTGGAAGAACAACCGCTGATCGATTGGCCGGTAGCGGCCCAGGCCAAACAGAAAATCCTGCGTGCCTTGTATGACGGTTTCAGCCAGGGCGAACACCCACTGCATGAAGACTTCAGCAGCTTTCGCCACAGCAGCGGCGAAGCCTTGGAAAACCATTGCCGTTTCGAAGCCTTGCAGGCCGAACGCGCGGCTCGGGGAGAAAGCCTGGACTGGCGTCACTGGCCCGAAGAATGGCGTAACCCACGCAGCCCGGCGCTGACGCATTTTGCCGAAGAAAATGCTGACGAGATTGGCTACTACGCCTTTTGCCAGTGGCTGATTACCCGTTGCCTGGAGCGCGCCCAGAGCACAGCCAAATCCAGTGGCATGGGCATCGGCCTGATCGCCGACCTGGCGGTGGGCGCCGATGGTGGTGGCAGCCAGGCCTGGAGCCGGCAGGACGAACTGCTCGCCTCGCTGACCGTAGGGGCGCCGCCGGACATTCTCAACCGTTCCGGGCAAGGCTGGGGGATCTCGGCGTTTTCCCCGGAAGGCTTGGTACGCAACGGTTTTCGCGCCTTCATTGAAATGTTGCGAGCCAACTTCGCCCACGCTGGCGGCTTGCGCATCGATCATGTCATGGGGCTGCAACGATTGTGGGTAATCCCCAACGACGCCCCACCCGCCGATGGCGCCTACCTCTATTATCCGCTGGACGATCTGCTGCGCCTGCTGGCGCTGGAGTCCCATCGCCATCAGGCCATCGTGCTGGGCGAAGACCTCGGCACCGTGCCGGACGGCCTGCGGGAAAAACTCAGTGCCCGCGCGATCCTGGGCATGCGCGTGCTGCTGTTCGAACAAGACAACACCCACTTCAAGCCGATTCTCGACTGGCCGGACAACGCACTGGCAACCACCAGCACCCATGACCTGCCGACCCTCAATGGCTGGTGGCATGGTCATGATATCGACTGGAACGCGCGGCTGGAGTTGATCGACTCCCACACCGAGATGGACTGGCGCAAACATCGCGAGCGGGAACGCGAAGGCCTGCGCAACGCATTGAACCAGGATCCGCAGAATTTTCGCGAAGAACACCACGAGACCGACCAGGTGCTGGACGCCAGCGTGCGCTTCCTCGGCCATACCCGCGCGCCACTGGTGCTGCTGCCGATCGAGGATGCCCTGGGCATCGACGAGCAGGCGAACCTGCCCGGCACCACCGACACCCACCCTAACTGGCGCCGCCGCCTGGCCCACGAAAGCCAGGCGTTGCTGGATGCCCCGGACGCTGCCCGGCGTCTGGAAATACTCGCCTGCGCGAGACTTCAGGCGAGCGAGCGTGACCGATGAAACCGACGTTGATCCAACCACTGCGGGCCACACTTCGCCTGCAGTTTCATAAAGACTTCACCCTGGACGATGCCGTCCCACAGGTACCGTACTTTGCCGCGCTGGGCATCAGCCACATATATGCCTCGCCACTGCTCAAGGCCCGCGCCGGGTCCATGCATGGCTACGACGTCGTCGATCCGACCCAGGTCAATCCGGAGCTGGGCGGCGAAGCCGCGCTCAAGCGCCTGGTCGCGACCCTGCGCGAGCACGGAATGGGGTTGATCCTCGACATCGTATCCAACCACATGGCCGTCGGCGGCAACGATAACCCGTGGTGGCTGGACCTGCTGGAATGGGGGCGCCTGAGTCCTTATGGCGAGTTCTTCGACATCCAGTGGCACTCCCCTGACCCGTTGATGGAAGGCCAACTGCTGTTGCCGTTCCTGGGCAGTGACTACGGTGTGGCGTTGCAGGAAGGCACGCTGAACCTACGCTTCGATGCCTCCCAAGGCCGCTTCTATGTCGAGCATTACGAGCATCACTTCCCCATCTGCCCGATGCAGTACGGCGAGCTGCTCAAGCCCGCCGAAACCCTAGCGCCGGACCTGACAGAATCGCTCAAGGCCTTGGCCGAGCGCTTCACCACCTTGAACTACCAGACCGACGCCCATACCCTCGCCCGCCCGCTGCAGGCAGAGCTGCGGGACCTGGCCACCCAGCCGGGCATCCTCGCCGCCATCGCGGACAACCTGCGCGGCTATGACTCCCTGGAGCCCGAAGGCTTCGAACGGCTGCATCAACTGTTGGAGCGCCAAAGCTATCGCCTGGCCAGTTGGCGCACCGCAGCGGACGACATCAACTGGCGGCGGTTTTTCGATGTCAACGAACTGGGCGGCCTGCGCGTCGAGCGCCCGGCCGTGTTCGAAGCGACCCACGCAAAAATTTTCGAACTGATCGCCCAAGGCCTGGTAGACGGGCTGCGGATCGACCATATCGACGGACTGGCCGATCCACGCGGTTATTGCCGCAAGTTGCGCAGACGTGTCGATTCGCTTTCGCCGTCGCGGCACCTGCCGATTTTCATCGAGAAGATCCTCGGCGATGGCGAGACTTTGCGCCGGGACTGGAACATCGACGGCAGCACCGGCTACGAATTCATGAACCAGATCTCGCTGTTGCAACATGACCCGGCCGGCGCCGAGCCCCTTGCCGAGTTCTGGAGCCGTCTCAGCGAGCGGCCGGCGCACTTCATCGAAGAGGCGCGCCTGGCGCGCCAGCAGATTCTCAACGGGTCCCTGGCCGGCGACTTCGAAAGCGTCGCCCAGGCCCTGCTCCAAGTGGCCCGGGACGATGTGATGACCCGCGACCTGACCCTGGGGGCGATTCGTCGGGCCTTGCAGGAGCTGATCGTGCATTTCCCGGTGTACCGCACCTACATCAATCCATTGGGCCGCTCCACCGAGGACGAAGTGTTTTTCAACCAGGCCTTGGAAGGCGCCCGGCAAACCCTCAGCGAAGCCGACTGGCCAGTGCTCGATTGCCTGGCCGGCTGGCTCGGCGGCATGCCCTGGCGGCAACGACCACGCGGCAGCCAGCGCAAGCGCCTGCGCCACGCCTGCGTGCGTTTCCAGCAACTGACGTCACCGGCCGCCGCCAAGGCCGTGGAAGACACCGCGCTCTATCGTTCGGCGGTGCTGCTGTCCCGCAATGACGTGGGCTACAACACCGAACGTTTCAGCGCCCCGCCGCAAGCATTCCACGACGCCTGTCTCGAGCGACTGCAACACTGCCCCGACAACCTGGTGACCACCGCCACCCACGACCACAAGCGTGGCGAGGACACCCGCGCACGCTTGGCAGTGCTCAGTGAACGTCCGCACTGGTACATCGCCTGTGTGGAGCAATGGCGCATTCTCTCGCCTTCACTGCACAGCGACCCCGCAGCC
Organism: Pseudomonas sp. Tri1; assembly: GCF_017968885.1. Lineage (NCBI taxonomy): Bacteria > Pseudomonadati > Pseudomonadota > Gammaproteobacteria > Pseudomonadales > Pseudomonadaceae > Pseudomonas > Pseudomonas sp. Tri1. Next base: position 3,808,253 of record NZ_CP072913.1, read on the forward strand.
CCCTCGACCGGCGATGAACTGATTCTCTACCAGGCACTGCTCGGAAGCTGGCCACTGGACCTTGATCTCCATGCCCCCCAGGCACTGGCCGACTACAACGAGCGCCTGTGGCAATGGCAACGCAAGGCCCTGCGCGAAGCCAAGTTGCAAAGCAGTTGGGCGGCGGTCAACGACGCCTACGAGCAGGCCACCCAGATGTTCCTCGAACGGCTGCTGCTGTGCGATGAAGGGCTGCCCCTGCGCAGCGCCATTGCCGAAGCGGTCCAGGCCATTGCCGCAGCGGGCGCCCTCAACAGCTTGGCGCAGACTTTGCTGCGAATGACCGTACCTGGCGTGCCGGACCTGTATCAGGGCAACGAATTCTGGGATTTCAGCCTGGTGGATCCGGACAACCGCCGACCGGTGGATTTCGAGGCGCGCCGTGAGGCGATGCACGCCGACAATACCCCGGCAGCGCTGATACGTGACTGGCGCGACGGCCGGGTCAAGCAGGCGTTGATCGCCAGGACCCTGGCGGTGCGGGCCGAACACTCGCAGTTGTTCCAACAAGGCAGCTATCAGCCGCTACCGGTGTTCGGCGAACACGCCCAACGGGTGCTGGCGTTCATGCGTGAGCACGAGCAACAACGGGCAATCATAGTTGTACCGATCCACGCAGCCGGCCTGCTGGAAAACAGTGCCGTGCCGCAGGTGGCTGCATCGGACTGGGGCGATACCCGTGTGTCGCTGCCATTTGCCGCCGAGGATGAAAAACTGAAGGGACTTTTTTCAAGCGCAGCAGTCACACCCCAAAGGGAGCTGATGGTCAGCGCCGCGCTGGGGGACTTCCCGGTCAATGTCTTTATCCAACCTTGAGTTCAGTCAGGAGCACCGCGATGAGTACCGACGATAAACGCATTCGTGAATTCGCCTATCAAATCTGGGAATCCGAGGGTAAGCCGACAGGGCAGGAAAAACGCCACTGGGAGATGGCGCGCAAACTGGCCGAAGCTGAAGCGCTCGCGCCGAGCAAACCGGCCAAGGCGGCGGCCAAACCTGCGGCCGGCAAGGCCGATGGCGCCAAGCCAGGCGCGGCCAAAAACACCGCAGCCAAGGCCGCGCCCAAAAGTACCGCCAAGGCCAAGCCTGCGACCAAACCTTCAGCAGCGGTCACGCCCGCTGAAAAACCTGCCGACAAGAAGCCACGGGCGGCACGCAAGCCGCCGGCGAGTTGACTCCTTCCTCACTGATCTCAAGCAAGCATCTCTTTGTGGCGACGGGGTTTATCCCCTCGCCACAGGGTTCAGCGCACAACCACCCGTCTTAACTTGAACAGCATTGCGTATCTGTCTGTCTTTTGCAGGAGCAACTATGACCCGTCCAAAAAAAACCACGCCGCCGCCCGTTATCGAGGCTTCGCGGATTCGTGAAGGGCTGCCTTTTCCGCTCGGTGCAACCTGGGATGGCCTCGGGGTCAATTTCGCACTGTTCTCAGCCAATGCCACCAAAGTCGAACTGTGTATTTTCGATGATGCCGGCGAGGTCGAGCTCGAACGCATCGAGCTGCCGGAATACACCGACGAGATCTACCACGGCTATCTTCCCGACGCCCACCCCGGGATGATCTACGGCTATCGGGTCTACGGCGCCTACGACCCGGAGAATGGTCATCGTTTCAACCCCAACAAATTGCTGATCGACCCTTACGCCAAACAATTGGTCGGTCAATTGAAGTGGTCCGAAGCACTGTTCGGCTACACCATCGGCCACCCCGATGGCGACCTCAGTTTCGATGAACGCGACAGCGCGCCATTCGTGCCCAAATGCAAAGTCATCGACCCGGCCCACACCTGGGGCAACGACCAGCGGGTCAGTGTGCCCTGGGACAAGACCATCCTGTATGAAACCCATGTCCGCGGCATCAGCATGCGTCATCCCTCGGTACCTGAGAACGTGCGCGGGACCTTCGCCGGGTTGATGGTCGACGACGTCCTGGAGCACATCCGCAAGCTGGGTGTTTCGTCGGTGGAACTGCTGCCGGTCCATGCCTTTGTCAATGACCAGCATCTGCTGCACAAAGGCATGACCAACTACTGGGGCTACAACAGCATCGCCTTCTTCGCCCCGGATCCACGCTACTTGGCCAGCGGCAAGATCGCCGAGTTCAAGGAGATGGTCGCGCACCTGCACGAGGCCAACCTGGAGGTCATCCTCGACGTGGTCTACAACCACACGGCCGAAGGTAATGAACAGGGCCCGACCCTGTCCATGCGTGGTATCGACAACGCCTCGTACTACCGGCTGATGCCTGACGACAAACGCTATTACATCAATGACTCCGGGACCGGCAACACCCTGGACCTGAGCCATCCGTGCGTATTGCAGATGGTTACCGACTCCCTGCGCTACTGGGCCACGGAGATGCATGTCGACGGTTTCCGCTTCGACCTGGCGACGATTCTGGGCCGATACCATGACGGCTTCGATGAGCGCCACAGTTTCCTCGTTGCCTGCCGCCAGGACCCGGTGCTGCGCCAGGTGAAAATGATTGCCGAGCCCTGGGACTGCGGCCCCGGTGGCTATCAAGTGGGGGGCTTCCCGCCTGGTTGGGTGGAGTGGAACGACAAGTTCCGCGACACGGTACGCGCATTCTGGAAAGGCGACGACGGTCAACTCGCCGATTTCGCCAGCCGCATGACCGCCTCGGGCGAAATGTTCAACCAGCGGGGTCGACGCCCTTACGCATCGGTGAATTTCGTGACCGCCCATGACGGGTTTACCCTCAATGACCTGGTCTCCTACAACGACAAGCACAACGAAGCCAACGACGAAAACAACCAGGACGGCAGTAACAACAACCTGTCCTGGAACCACGGTGTCGAAGGGCCAACGGACGATCCGGCAATCAACGAGCTGCGTAATCGCCAGATGCGTAACTTCTTCGCGACCTTGCTGCTGGCCCAAGGCACACCGATGCTCGTCGCCGGGGATGAGTTTGCGCGTACCCAGCACGGCAACAACAACGCCTATTGCCAGGACAGCGAAATCGGTTGGGTCAACTGGGACCTGAGCGAGGACGGCGCGGCGCTGCTCAAATTCGTCAAGCGCCTGATCAAGCTGCGCCTGACCTACCCGATCCTGCGGCGTGGACGGTTCCTGGTGGGCAATTACAACGAGGACATCGGCGTCAAGGACGTGACCTGGCTGGCTCCGGATGGCAGTGAAATGACCACCGAGCAATGGCATGACAGCCACGGTCGGTGCCTTGGCATGTTGATGGACGGGCGCGCCCAGGAAACCGGTATCCGTCGCAAGGGCGGTGACGCGACGTTGTTACTGGTGGTCAATGCTCACCACGACATTGTCAACTTCCTCCTGCCGGAAGTGCCTGAGGGCAGTTTCTGGACCTGCATGGTCGACACCAACCAGCCGGCGGTCCGTGGCCAGGAACGATTCGACTTCAACTCCGAATACTCAGTCACCGGACGTTCGTTGCTGTTGTTCGAACTGCAACGTGAGGACGAGGAGTAAAAACCGCGATAAACGGCGGCTGCAAACGAAGGCCCGCAGGGACGCGGTTCTTCAGCCCTGGGCAGCCCAGTTCGAATAAAAAAAGGCAGTTCAGACACACATGTGACGCGACGAATTGGCCGACATGGGCAATACTTCGCATGCGGGTGTTTCCAGGATCAGGAGCACCGCGGATCGCAGTCAGGCCCTTTTACGGGCACAATCGGGCAATTGGCCCGGTGCTGACTGAAAGATTGAATTCAACAAGGACGTCCCTCATGAAACCTGCCTCTCGCTTGCAAGGTCGGCATCATCCGCAGATATGGAACAGTGCCCCGCAACTGGCCGACATTCCTATCATCAGCACCCAGACACTCATCCCGGCCGGCGCCCGCGCCGTCATCCTCGCCCCGCATCCGGGCGATGAGGTCGGGGCCTGTGGCGGATTGCTCCAGTTGCTGAGCAACCTGGACCAGCCCATGTTATTGATTTCGGTCACCGACGGCAGCCATAGCCCCCCCGGCTCGCCACTGTGGAGCGACGAGCGCCTGCGTGCGCATCGCCCTCACCCCCAGGAAAGCGTGGACGCCCTGCATCGCCTGGGCGTACCGACCCATGGCCTGCAATGGGTGCGCGGCGGCTTCCCGGAAAAGGCCCTGGTCGAACACGAGGCACAGGTGGCGGCCTTCATTGGTCGATACCTGCGACCCGGTGATGTGGTATTCAGCACCTGGCGCATGGATGGCGACACCGACCACGAAACGGTCGGCCGCGCCGGAGCCCTGGCGGCTGAAAACATTGGTGCGGTATTTAACGAACTGCCGGTTTGGGCCTGGCACTGGCCAGTGCGCGAGCAGAACAAAATACCCTGGCACCGGGCACGCAAACTGCGCCTGGACGTCTGGACCACCGCCCGCAAGCGTCACGCAATGCATGCCTACGCCAGCCAGCTCAACGGCGAACCCGCCAGCGGCATCTCGCCGCTGGTACCGCGGGTCATCCTTGATCGCATGGGCATGCCGTACGAGATCGTTTTTATCTGAACGTGGGTGTTTCCACACTTCCCTGTGGGAGTGAGCTTGCTCACGATAGCGCTGGGTCAGCTTGTATCAATGCTGAATGTCCCGCCGCTATCGCGAGCAAGCTCGCTCCCACAGTTTTTCGGGGTGTTCGCGGAAATGGTGTTGACCACAAAAGCCCCTGTGGGAGCGGGCTTGCTCGCGAAGCGGACTGTCAATCAACGTTGATGTTGTGGGCGACAGGCGTTTACCGGCGGTACCCGGCCGCGCCACGGTTGGGCGCGTTCCAGTTGTGCGGCCAGGGCCAGCAAGGTGCTTTCCTCGCCAAAGCGGCCGGCGAAGTGCGCGCCCATCGGCAAGCCGTTGACGCTCCAGGACAACGGTACCGACATCGCCGGCTGGCCGCTGGCATTGAACAGCGCGGTGAACGGCGAGTAGCTGTGGTAGCGCTCCAGCAGTTGATCGAGGCTCATGCACACATCCTGAATGTCCAACTCGCCAATCGGCATCGGTTCACGGGTCAGGACCGGGCTCAGGATCAGGTCGTAATCCTGCATGAATACCGCCAGTTGCCGGCCCAGGGCATGAATCCACCCCACGGCGCCCGCGTACTGCGCGCCGCTGACGTTGCCCTTGTCTCGCAGGATGATCCGGGTGCGCACTTCCAATTCTTCGGCCTGCACCGCAAACCCACGCATCTGACCCAGCAGGTCAACGTAATGCCGCGTACTTGCACCTATGATGGTAAAGACCTGATCGAGAAATTCCGGCAACACCACCGGCAGGCTTACCGGTTCGACACGGTGCCCCAGGGATTCGCACAACCGCGCGGCCTCACGCACAGCCTCCAGGCTCTGGGGTGATGTCGGCCACGGGTCGAGCTGCTCGACCAGGCCGATGCGCAACGGCCGCGGGTCACGCAGTACCGCCGTCACATACGGCTGCGCCTGGACTGCAGCTGCGTACGGCGCCCCCAGATCCATCCCGGCGGTGGCATCGAGCAGCGCGGCACTGTCGCGCACCGACAAGGTAATCGCATGGGGCGTACCCATCCCGGCCCAGCCCTCACCCACCATCGGCCCCGACGGCAACAGGCCTCGGCTGGGCTTGAGCCCGAACACGCCACAGCAGGATGCCGGCACCCGCAATGAACCACCGCCATCGTTGCCGTGGGCGAACGGCACCACCCGGGCCGCCACCAGCGCCGAGGCGCCACCACTGGAGCCGCCCGAGCTATGCTCGGTGCTCCAAGGGTTGCGCGTGGCGCCAAAGCGCGAGGACTCGGTGGAGTACGAGGTGCCGAATTCCGGCGAGGTGCTGGTGCCCACGATCTGACACCCCGCACGCCGCAGACGCGTCACGACCTCCGCTTCGAAATCCGCACGACACGCGCCCAATGAGCGCGAGCCGTTGGTCATCGCCGCACCGTTGACCGGTGAAAACAGGTCTTTGATCAAGGTCGGCACGCCGGCCAGCAGGCCTTGCCCGGCCTGGGGCGTGTGCGCCGCCTCCCGTGCCGACTCGTACAGCCGCTCGGCAACGGCATTGATCTGCGGCTCGACCCGCTCAAGGCGCTCGATAGCCGCCTCAAGCAGCTCACCGGGCTGGACTTCGCCGCGCCTGACCCACTCGGCCAGCCCTGTGGCGTCTTCATTGTCCATCAAATGGTGGATGTCTTGCATAGCCATGCTTCAGGTTCCTTATTTCACAACGATTGACGTGATCCAACGGCGTTCGCATGACCCTGGCCCCGTGCGCGCAAGCCGACGATCACCCAGAGCAACGCCGCGATAAAACTCACGAGTGCCAACCACTGGATGGCATGACGCAGGTCACCGACAAAGGCGCTCACAAAGGCCACCACCAGCGGGCTGACGAACTGGCCGATGTACAGGCACGAAGTGAACCCGCCCAAACCACGGCCACGGGTAGTGGCAGTCAAGGCATTCATCACCGGCGCCATCACGTTGGGCACCAGCAATCCGGCGCCCAGGCCTTGGACGAGTGCGGCCACCAGTACTGCGTTGTAGCTCTGGCTGCGCATCAGCAACCACAGCCCGATGCCCATCAGGCCCAGCAACAAGGCGTTGCAACCGGCGATGCCGAAACGACGGCGCAACAATGGCCACATCAGCGAACCGACCAAGGTCGCCAGCAGGCTCAGTCCCGCCGCCAGGCCGATCATGGTGCTGGAGGTAATCCCCAGGCTGACCAGCAGCATCGGTGCCTGGATCGGCATGACGAAGGTCAGGATCATGCCGCCCAGGATCATCAGGTAGCCGACCACCAGCTGCGGCACCGCGACCTTGGCCAGGCCCGCCTCATCGGCTCGCGGCTCGACCGTTTGCCGCTTCACCAGTGGCGGTTCCCACAGCACGTTCACCATCGCCGGCACCAGCAGCAACGGCAGCAAGTACAGAAAGAATGGCGAACGCCACGAATGCTCCCCAAGCGCCCCGCCCACCACAAAGAACAGCGCCCCGACCAGGCCGATGGTGACTACCTGCCGGTTGACGTAGCGCATGCGCTCCTCGCCGTGCCAATAGTCAGCGATCAGGGTCGCGCAACAGGTCATCACCGCCGCTTCGGCGCAACCGAACAACAGCCGCGCGCCGACAATCGAAGGCAAGTTATCGAGGATGGCTGGCAAGGCCCCGAGCAAGGCGTAGAGCAGCGTGGCGATCACTAGCAGGACCTTGCGCCCGACCCGGTCAGCCAGCCAACCGGCCAACGGCGCGCACAGTGCAATCGCCAGGGCCGGACCGGTGATCGCCAATGGCACCAGCAGATCGGCGCGAGGCTCCATGGGGCCGAACTCGGCGCCCAATCGAGGCAGGATAGGCGCGACCATCGTCGAGCCCATGATGGTCAGGCTGCTGCCGAGCATCAGCACCAGTCCTTCACGGCGACTGGCCTGGCGCGACGGGGTCGCGGCCGTTGAAACGGAACTTGATTGGTTCATGGCGAGCCCCTTAGAAACTTTGCGAGATGCGCAGCGCCGCGGTGTAGCCTTCGGCGCGGTTTCGCGCATCAAGCTCCTTGTAGACATGCAGCCAGATCGGCGGCATACCTGGCTTGAAGTAACTCACCGCCGGCCCGACAGCCAGTACCCGGGCGCGATTGCCCGCTTCCAGCCCCGGTGCGTCGTCATCGGTGAACTGGCGGTAGTAATACCCGCCCACGCCTACGGTCCATGGCCCGACATGCTGGCCCACGGCGAACTCATGGCGGTATTCGACGCCGTTCTTGTAGTCGGTGGCCTGGTTGCGCGTATTGATGTCGGCTTCGAAGCTTGAAGAGACTTCAAAGCCGCTATCGGAGAGGTAAGTGGCATTGAGGATCGGCGAAAACGTCCAGTGATTGAGCCCCGGCGAAATCAGCCGGTCCTTGTCGTAGTCACCGGTCGGCGCCTGGATCTGGAACTGGGCATTGACGAACAGGTTCGGCGAAAGCGTCCACTGCAGGATCACCGGCAACACCTGGATGTCGGCCAGGCGGAACGGATCGGCCGCAAGATCCAACGGGCCAACAGGCGTCTGCACCTGTACCGAGGCGTCCATCTGGAAGAACGGCACCACGGTGCCGAAACCGTACTTGGCCCCCAGCACGGTGTAATCGGTCATGCGCATGTAGGCGACGCCGATGGACAGCACATCCAGCGAGAAGTTGTTGTCCAGCGATTTGCCGTGGCGATCTTTCTGCACGTTGGCCGAATAAAACGCGGTACGCAGACCGACTGTCCCGAAAGGCGTGGCCGGCGGCATCATGCCTGCGCCGAAATCGTAGACCCCGACCGCCGTGGTCGGTGCGCCGTTTTCGGTGCCATGGGCAGCGGTACAGAGACCGCTCAGCCCCAGGGTCAGCCACGTACAGTGCCAGACGTTGATTTTTTTATTTTGGTACATCGAATGCCCCTCCGACCATGTGGTGTTGGGGTCATCCTAGGGAGCTGGCTCGTCAGCGGTTATCCGTTTTCAGCACAGTTGAGCGCGACGCAAGGTTTGTGACGGGGTTTCGCCAAACAGGATCCGATAGTCATTGGAAAACCGGCTCAAATGCCAGAAACCCCAGCGCGCAGCCACCTCCTGCACGCCCTGCACCTGATCACCGCTACGCAGTTCACGGCGCACGGCATTGAGGCGCAATGCCCGCAAATAGGCCACCGGGTTGATGCCCAGGGTCTCCTGGAAGCAGTACTGCAATTTACGCCGGCTAGCACCGATGTGGTTACACAGGTCGAGGATCGACAGCGGTTCGTCGACGTGGGCCAGGGCGTACTCCCGCGCCCGGTCGACCATGCGCTTGCGCGCCGTGGGGTTGAGCGGCGGCGCCTGATCCGGTGCGACCAGCTCCAGCATATGCAGCATTATCGTATCGCGCAGGCCACGCCGGATCGACTCGTAACCGAGCAACGAGTCGCGCCCCTGCTCGCCCCCTTCGAGCTCATCGAACAGCGCCGCCAGTTCGGCTGGCAGCGTCGAGTCGCCGAGGCGGTAACACTTGGGAAGATCAGTAATTCGAAAACGACTGCCCTGGCGTTCCAGCACGTGCTCCAGTGCCTGCTCTTCAATAGCAATGCCGAGCAGATCCAGATGCTGGGGTGTGCACAGGTCGGGCAAGTTGTGCCCGCGGGCGACCAGCAGGCTGGGCTCGATAATCGGATGCCCCGAGCAAAACACCGGACCGTCCGCACTCAATGGCACGCTGAAGGTGATCGCGCCTTCCCAGGCCATACCGCGCTTGGTCAGGGCCTGATTAGAGCGGTCGCGCACCAGTTGCATCCAGTCGCAGCGGAACTCGGTCAACTCGCCCTCGAAACGTCCGGGGGTCAACTGGTCGTAGCTCACCTGCCAACCGCCCATGTTGCGCGCGTGCTCGTCGATGTCTGCGGTGCGGAATCGATTGATCGGCAGCGTCGGCAATGCATCTGTCGAAACCGGCGGCTGCGCCACGTTGGAGTTGTTCATTGACCCGACCTTTCATGATTCCAGGGCTTACGGGTCAAAGCTCAGGCAAGTTCCATTCCGCCTTGGGGCGAGCTCACTCAAGTGTGCCGAAAACGGATAATCGGCCGAGAATTAGCTGCCTGCGTCGCCATGAGCTTGCTCAAAGAAGTAATCCTTCCAGCTGTCGGCCTTGTTTTTCAGCACACCCAACTCATGCAGTTTCTCGGCATAGATATAGGTGCGCTGCGGCACGACAGTGAAGTCGATTTCCGGATCGGTGACGATCTTTTCCACCAGCGACAGCGGCAACTTGGACTGCTCCACGCGAATGTAGGTCTGGGCGGCGGCCGGCTTGTCGGCCTTGATGATGCCTTGCGCTTCCACCAGGGCATCGTAGAACGCCTTGTAGGTCTTCGGATTTTCGTCGTGGAATTTCTCCGTGGTGTAAAGCACGTTGAACGTCGCCGGCCCGCCCAGCACGTCATAGGAACTGAGCACCTTGTGCACATTGGGGCTCTGCAGCGCCTGGTACTGGAACGGTGGGCTGGAGAAGTGCGCATTGATCTCCGATTTGCCGGCGATCAACGCCGCCGTCGCATCCGGGTGCGGGAGGCTGACCGAGATGTCGTCGAATTTCTTGAAGTGCTCGTCCCCGAACACCTTGGCGGTTTCGATCTGCAACGTACGCGACTGGAACCCGACGCCCGCCGCCGGCACGGCAATCCGGTCCTTGTCGGTGAAGTCCTTGAGGCTCTTCACGTTCGGGTTGTTGGTCAGCAGATAGTTGGGCATCGATCCCAGCGAGGCGATGGCCTTGACGTTCTGCTTGCCCCGGGTCCGATCCCAGATCGTCAACATCGGTGGAACGCCCGCCGACACCACATACAGGGCACCGGTCAGCAAGGCCTCGTTCATCGCCGTTGCGCCGGAAATGCTGTTCCAATCCACCTTGATATCAAGGCCCTGGGCCTTGCCATGCTTCTCGATAAGCTGCTGGTCACGCACCACATCGAGGATCAGGTAGCCGATGCCGAATTGCTGGGCGATACTGATCTTGCCCTCTGCCTGGGCCGTGGCACTGAGCAATGCCGCCAGGGAAACGAAGCCCACAGTGAGCGCAGAACGCTTGAAAGCCATAGCCATGAAACCTCACAGTAAATGGAAGAAACCGAGGAAGCTGACTTTAAAGCTATAAAAACAATAATTTAAATACCGGTATGGCATATCAATAGCACTTAAAGATTCAGTGCCCACCGAGACCTCTGACGAACACCGAACCGCGAAACGACCATGAACCAGATGCACCGTGACATCCACGTCACCGCCGAATCGATTTCCCAACCGCGCACGCTGGTGTTCCTGGCGTATCCGCAAATGGGCTTGCTGGACCTGACTGGCGCCCAGACCGTTTTCTGGGCGGCCACCAGAGCCATGAGCAAACGCGGCCTGCCCGGCTACACGCTGCACACCGCGAGCCTGGACGGCGGGCTGATACAGACCGCCGAAGGCCTGGCCGTGCAAACAGAGGCCCTGCACCGGTTCGACGATGCCGTCATCGATACGTTGATCGTGCCCGGCGCCCCCAACATCCGTCAGGCGATGATCGACGCTGTCGACCTGGTGCAGTGGTTGCGCGATGCCTCGACCAAGGCCAGGCGCACCGCCTCGGTGTGCAGCGGAACGTTCCTGATGGCCCAGGCCGGCTTGCTCGATGGTTGTCGGGCGGCCACCCACTGGGCCATGTGCGACCTGCTCAAGAGCGGTTTTCCGTCGGTTGAAGTGGACCTCGACGCGATCTTCATCCAGCAGGGCAACGTGTGGACCTCGGCAGGTGTCAGCGCCGGCATCGACATGGCCCTGGCGCTGGTCGAAGCCGACTGCGGTCGCGACGTGGCCCTGCAGGTGGCCCGTGAATTGGTGGTATTTCTCAAGCGACCCGGCGGGCAGGCGCAATTCAGCCAACTGCTGCAATTGCAGATGCAGGACAGTGCCGGCTTCGACGAATTGCACCTCTGGATCAGCGAACACCTGGACGACGACCTGACCATCGACCGATTGGCCCATCAGGCCGGCATGAGCCCGCGCAATTTCGCCCGGGTCTATAAGCGCCAGACCGGACGAACCCCGGCCAAGGCTGTCGAGATGTTCCGCCTGGAAGCGGCACGTCGGCTGCTGGAAGATTCCCGGCGCAATATCGATCAGATCGCCCGCTCGTGCGGTTTCGGTGACGAAGAGCGGATGCGCCACACCTTCCAGCGCCATCTCTCGATTTCACCCCGTGACTACCGCAATCGGTTTTCCCGTTGATCGCGCATTACGCCACCTTCCTGGGTTCTATCGGCGACGCGGCCTGCTCGGCCACGAACGCACTGCAACGGGAACGCAACCAGCGCTCCCCCGGGTCATCGTGCGAAGCACCGCGCCAGACCATGGACAGTTCCTGCTCGGGCAAGCAGATCGGCGCCGGTTCGGCCCGCAAGCCGGTCGCCACCGCCATCGCGCGGGCAACGTAATCCGGCACGATGGCGATCATGTCACTCTGGGCCAGCAACACCGGCAAGGCGCTGAACTGCGGCACCGTCAGCACCACCCGGCGCTGCCGATTCATCAGGCATAACGCGCGGTCCGAATCATCGATGACGTTGCCCATGGACGACACCACCGCATGGGGTCGGTGGCAGAATTCGTCCAAGGTCAGTTCGCCGGGCTGCCCATCGGCCCGCAACAGCATCGGTCGAATCGAACGCAGGGCCTTGCGTCGGGCATTGGCCGGCAGCTCCAGGGTATGGCTGATCCCCAGTGAAATATCCCCGCAGGCCAGCAACTGGGACATCTGCCATTGATCGGCCCGGCGCACCACCAAGGTCGTGCCTGGTGCCTCGACTCGCAAGCGTCGCAGCAGGTCCGGCAACAGCGCGTATTCGACGTCGTCGGAGAGCCCGACATGAAAAGTCGCCTCGCTGGTGCCCGGGTCGAACGCCTGGCAGCGACTCAAGGCCGCGGCGATGCCATCCAAGGCCGGAGACAGATTGCAAAAAATCTCCTGCGCCCGGGAGGTCGGTTCCATCAGCCGGCCCGCACGAATGAACAACGGGTCATCGAACATCAACCGCAAGCGCGCCAGGGCGCTGCTGATCGTTGGCTGACCGAGAAACAGCTTTTCACTCACACGAGTGACATTTCGCTCATGCATCATGGTTTCGAAGACAACCAGCAGATTGATGTCAGCACGACGCAGGTCATTTCTGTTCATCATGGTAGCCGTCCCAGGCGCCAGGCCTTGAGTCAGGAGTGGACAAGGTCATCGCTCGTGCCCTCATCAAGGCACGGCAGCGACGGGATGCTTGAAGGTTATTCCGGTGGCCGACCGATGTCTGTCGTACGTGGGGACACCCCGCTCATGCCTTCGGCATGGCTCACTGATACTTCGGTATACCGAACGATCCCGTGGTGGCGGGATTTCAGGGTTTTATGTCCTACCTGATGCAAAGGGCGCTTTTAAGATGCGGCTCCCATCTCTGCCCACCGCCATCCAGTGCGAGACCAAGTAAAAATGAAATGAAAGGTCCGCCGGCGTGATTTGTCTCGGAACCCCAATGAATCAGAATCACCCCACGAGCCCGGTCATCAGCAACGATCCCATCGTCTACATCGTCGACGACGATGCCTCCCTGCGCGCGGCGCTCGACAGCCTGTTGCGCTCCATTGGCTTGCGGGTCGAGTCATTCAGCTCGGTAGCGGAGTTCATGCTACACCCTCGCCCTGATGTCACCAGTTGCCTGGTGCTGGACGTACGACTGCGGGGCACCAGCGGCCTGGATTTCCAGCAGGAACTGGCAATGGCCAACATCCATTTGCCGATCGTATTCATGACCGGTTATGGCGACATCGCCATGACGGTGCGGGCGATGAAGGCAGGGGCGGTGGACTTCCTGACCAAGCCGTTTCGCGAACAAGACCTGATCGATGCCGTGTCCGCCGCCCATCAGCGGGACCGTCTGCGGCGCGACTCCGAACGCGGTCAGCACGAACTCCACGGTCGCTACGCCACCCTGACGCCGCGAGAACAACAGGTGATGGCACTGGCTGTGTCGGGCCTGATGAACAAGCAGATTGCCGGTGAAATCGGCCTGAGCGAAATCACGGTCAAGATTCACCGCGGCCAGGCCATGCGCAAAATGTGCGCGCGCTCTTTTGCCGATCTGGTGCGCATGGCCCAGGCGCTGGATATCAGCGGCACCCGGTAAATACCTCGGTTCATGCCCGGTTCATCAATGCCGATCGACCAGCGTTAATACCTTCGTATAGATCCGTCATACCCAGACATATCGCCACTGACCTTATGTAGAAGTGTTGGCGGCGGCACCACTGAATACCATCGTCTACAGCGAACCGAAGTTGAATGCGCTTAATGTTCAATCATTGCAGCCAGACACTTCCGGGTACGTTGCGACACGCTCACGCTGAAACAGTTAAACCATTCAACGTATCGATTTTGTCTTCGGGAGCAAATCATGAAACAGCAAATTCTGGTTATTGGTGCAGGTTTCGGCGGGCTGTGGAGCGCACTGAGCGCGGCCCGCCTGCTGGACCAGCATGATCGTAATGACGTGCAGATTACTGTCCTGGCGCCCCAGGCGGAATTGCGGATCCGGCCGCGTTTCTATGAGCCGGACGTCCACACCATGATGGCTCCGCTGGACGGACTGTTCGACGCGGTCGGCGTAAAATTCGTCCAGGGCTCGGCGAGCACTATCGACGTTGACAGCAAACGGGTCGGCTACGTGGATGTATTCGGTACCGAGGGCACCCTGGGCTACGACCGCTTGGTACTGGCGGCGGGCAGCAAACTGTTTCGCCCCGATCTCAAAGGCATGCTGGAACATGCCTTCGATGTCGATGAGATCGAGCAGGCCACGCGCCTCGAAGCCCATATCAAGTCGCTCAAGCACCTGCCGGACAGCCCAGCCCGTAACACTGTGGTGGTGGCCGGCGGTGGCTTCACCGGAATCGAAACCGCCACCGAAATGCCCGCCCGCCTGCGCGCCGTCCTGGGCGAGGACGCGAACATCCGGGTCGTCGTGGTGGATCGCGGGCCGCAGATCGGTGCATCGTTGGGCGACGGCATTCGCCCGTCCATTATCGAAGCCTCCGCTCACCTGGGCATCGAGTGGATCCTCAATGCTTCGGTTGAATCGGTGGATGCCGGCGGCGTCACCCTCTCGGATGGCCAACGCATCGAGTCCAGTACCGTGATCTGGACCGTGGGCTTCCGCGCCAGTCCGTTGACCCAACAGGTTCCCGGCACCCGCGACCAGCAGGGTCGCCTGCACGTCGACGGACATCTGAAAGTCTTGGGACAAAACGACATATTCGCCACCGGTGACGTGGCGTATGCCGCCACCGATACGGTCGGTAATTACGCGGCGATGTCCTGCCAACACGCCATCGCCCTGGGACGCTACGCCGGTAACAACGTCGCGGCCGACCTGCTGGGCGTGGCGCCGATGACCTACAGCCAACCCAAGTACGTGACCTGCCTGGACCTGGGCGCCTGGGGTGCGGTGTATACCGAAGGTTGGGATCGCCAGCTCAAGCTGGTCGGGCAGGAAGCCAAGGATCTCAAGACCCAGATCAACACCGTGTGGATCTACCCGCCCGCCGCTGACCGCGCAGCCGCCCTGGCAGCGGCAGATCCGTTGATTCCAGTGGCCTGAGACCTACCCCGGCCCGTCCCCCCGCCTTTCTGCGCCGGTCTTTCCCAGACGCCTGCCATTGTTTTTTGGGCAGGCTTTTTTTCTGCCCGCTCCCGCCACAAGCCAGTCTGAATATCGTCAATGCCCAGCAAAATCCGCTGCAATGCTCGCCCCCTCTCCCAGCGGCACGCGGTAAGGTAGGCGCAAACCATCCGGATCGAGGTGTGTCGTGGCGTCCTATTCCCTGCGTCAGCTGAAGTATTTCGTCACTACCGTCGAGTGTGGCAGCGTCGCGGAAGCGTCCCGCAAGCTGTACATCGCCCAACCGTCGATTGCCACGGCCGTCAAGGGGCTGGAGGACAGCTTCGGCGTGCAACTGCTCATCCGCCATCACGCCCAAGGCGTGTCGCTGACCCCGGGCGGTGCTCGCTTCTACCGCAAGGCCCAGGAGCTGTTGCGCATGGCCCGGGAGTTCGAGCAGAACGCGCTGGCCGATAACGATGTGGTCAGCGGCCAGATCGACATCGGCTGCTTTGAAACGGTCGCCCCGCTTTACCTGCCACGGCTGATCGCCGGTTTCCGTGAGCGTTTTCCCGGGGTGGAGATCCGCGTGCAGGACGGCGAGCAGCAGGAACTGGTGCAAGGCTTGACGGGGGGACGTTTCGACCTGGCGATTTTCTATGAGCACGACCTGGACAGCACCATCGAGACCGAAGCATTGACCGCCCCACAGCGACCCTATGCGTTGCTGCCGGCAGGGCATCGTTTCGCCAACCAGGCGCAAGTGTCGCTGCGCGACCTGGCGTTGGAGCCGATGATCCTGCTGGATGTGCAGCCCAGCCGGACCTATTTCGTGAGCATCTTCGAGGAATTGGGCCTGACACCGAACATCGTCTTCAGCTCGCCGTCCATCGAGATGGTGCGTGGCATGGTCGGCCAGTCCTTCGGCTTTGCGGTGCTGGTCACCCGGCCGCATTCCACCTGCACCTACGATGGGCAGCAAGTGGTCTGCGTCAACATCGCCGAAGACGTGACCGGCTCGGCGTTGGTGGCCGGATGGCTCAAACGCGCGCACCTGACCAAACCGGCGCAGTTGTTCGTGGATTACTGCAAGGAACAGTTCAGGCAATGGCTGGCCTGAACCTTGTGGCGAGGAAGCTTTGATCGTCCCCACGCTCTGCCTGGGAATGCATCCCGTGACGCTCTGCGTCACCCTCCAGAAGCGGAACGCGGAGCGTCCCTGGCGATGCTCCCACGCAAAGCGTGGGAACGATCGGTCCATGTGACGGGGCGGTTCGGTGCCTAGCGAGCCGCCCAGGCGTTGAAGCGTTGCTCAAGCTCCTCGCCATGGTCGACCCAGAACTCGGCATCCACGGCCCGGGCTTCAGCCAGGTTGGCCTCGGCGGTAGGCAACTGCTCCTGCACCGCTGTGGGCAACAACGCGAGGGTCTTGCGATGCACCGGCCCATAGGGGATGTTTTCCGAGAACACCTTCTGCGTCTGTGGCTGGCTGGCAAAGGCAATGAACCGCTCGGCCAAGGCCTTGTTCGGCGTGCCCTTGACCACGGCCCAGTACTCCGGGTCATACAAACTCTGCGGCCAGACGATGCTCAGCTTCATACCTTCCTTTTGTGCCGAGGCGATGCGGCCGTTGTAGGCTGCACTCATCGCCACGTCCCCAGCTACCAGCCACTGCGCCGGTTGGGCACCAGCCTCCCACCATTGGATGTTCGGCTTGATCTGGTCCAGCTTGGCGAAGGCCCGGGACACGCCCTGCGGTGTGTTCAACACCTTGTACAAGTCCTGGGCCTTGACCCCATCGGCCAGCAAGGCGATTTCCAAGGTGTACTTGGCCCCTTTACGCAAGCCGCGCTTGCCCGGGTAATCGGCCACATTCCAGAAGTCCGCCCAGGACTTGGGCGCCTTGGCGAGCTTGCTCTGGTCATAGGCCAGGACCATCGACCACACATAGGTGGCCACGCCACATTCGGTGAGTGCCCCCGGGACAAAATTCGCCGGGTCGCCCAGGGCCGTCTGGTCGAGCTTTTCAAACAAGCCCTCCTCGCAACCACGCAGCAGCTCGGGGCTTTCCACTTCGACCACATCCCAACTGGTGTGACCAGCCGCGACCATGGCCTTGATCTTCGATAGTTCACCGTTGTATTCGCCGGCCACGATGCTTCCCGCACCGCTGGCGTTGAAGGGTTGGAAGTAGGCCTTGTCCTGGGCCTGCTTGGTGGCGCCGCCAAAGGAAATCACGGTCAAGCTCTGGGGCGCGGCCAGGACGCTGGTACTCAACAACGCCAGTGCACACGCAATATTGCAACGCAAGGATCTGGACATGAAGCGGTTCCTCGAAATGCCGGCTCGCCCGCACGAACCGGTGACGGGACTCAAAGGTGACCGTAAACACGGGCGGTATGGTCTACAGCAAAGGCTCTTGTCGGCCTGTTCGTTGTCGCCTGGCTGACCACCAGGAATCTCCGTCCATTGAAATCGTTCTCCTCAGGCAGCCTTGCGGTCAGCAATCATTGGGTTCACAGAGATAGCTCGCCAGCCGATCCATCAAGCGGTCGCAGGCGGCCATTTGTTCAACATTCACGTATTCGTCGGGCTTGTGCCCCTGGTCCATGCTGCCGGGGCCACACACCACCGTTGGCACGCCGGCCTGATGAAACAAACCGCCTTCGGTGCCAAACGCGACGGTGCTGAACGCATCGCTGCCGCACAGACGGGCAATCAGTTGCGCGGCGGCGCTGTCAGGGGAAGTCGCCAGGCCAGGGTAGGCGGACAGCTGTTCAAAACGGATCGAGGTGTCGCCTTGCACCGCACGCATCGGCGGCAGCAGCGTCTGTTCGGCAAAATCCTGCAATTGCTCGGCCACCACTTGCGGGGCGAAATCCGGCAAGGCGCGCACTTCGAAATCGAAGCGGCAATCGGCCGGGACGATGTTCAGCGCCGTACCGCCCTGGATCACGCCGACCTGCACCGTCGAATAGGCCGGGTCGAAACGCGCGTCATGCAACGAAGGGTCGGCCAGCGCTGCGCCGATCTCCCCCAACCGGCCCATCAGGCGCGCCGCCTGCTCGATGGCATTCACGCCGTAAGGTGCGTAGGCCGAATGACAGGCCGCGCCTTTGACGTAGCAACGCATCGCCAGCTTGCCCTTGTGGCCCAGCACCGGTTGGAGTTGGGTCGGCTCGCCGATCAGGCACAGCGCTGGCTGGGGAATGCGCTGCACCAGCACCTCCAGCAGACTGCGCACGCCCAGGCAACCGACCTCTTCGTCATAGGAGAACGCCAAGTGCAGCGGACGACGAAGCGGGCTGGCCAGGAACTGCGGCACCGCCGCCAGCACCGAGGCCAGATAGCCCTTCATGTCCGCCGTCCCCCGGCCGTACAACCTGCCGCCCGCCTCGCTCAGGCAAAACGGATCGACCGTCCAGGCTTGTCCATCCACCGGCACCACATCGGTATGCCCGGATAACACCACGCCACCGGGCACCGACGGGCCGATACTCGCCAACAGGTTGGCCTTGGTCCGCTCGGGGTTGTAGATCAGCTCGCACGCCACCCCCAGGTCGCGCAGGTAGCCACGCACGAATTCGATCAGCGCCAGGTTCGACTCGCGACTGACCGTGGCAAAGCCCACCAGACGGGCGAGTAACGCGCGGCTGCGCAGTTCACTCATCGCCCGGCACTCCATAGCTGGGGGCCTGGGTCGGGTCGAGGGCACGGGTCAGGTAATCCTGCAATTGCGGCTGATAGGCCAGCCAGAGTTTCGTCAACTCACCGATGGGATTTTCCTCGGCCCAGTCCACTCGCAGATCGACGATGGGCCAGGTCAGGTCATCCACCACCGACAGCGCCGCCGAATGCACCGCCCCGGCTTCGCCACCGGCCTGCTGCCCGGCCTGCAACGCACTCAACAAGCGTGAGGCCAGGCAGCCTTCGCTGTGCTCGAAAGCCGCGACCATGGCCTCGATCACGCCTGCACTGGCCAATAGATTGCCGGCGGCCACGCACTGCTCACCGGCCAGCGCGTTGTGGGTGCCCAAGGCATGGCTGCCACTGAAAATCGCCGTGTGTCCATGGGCATCGACCACTGCCACCTGGCGATACTGGCTGTAGCCATTGCGCGCCAGAGCGCGGTCCACGGCCTCTTGTGCCACCAGCCCGCTGGCCAGCTCGTCGAGGATCAACGGGCCAAGGGCCGGCAGCGTAATGTTCTGGCTCGACACGGCGCCGACGCCCGCCCGCAACCAGGGGCAACGGGCGCCGACGGCAATGCTCGAGGAGCTGATAGCGACACCCAACTGACCGGTTTCAGCGCAGCGCCCGACGATGGAAAAAGTCATGTTCCACTCCTTATTCGGGGATCACCGCGATCACGTCGATTTCCATCAGCCACTGCGGCTGGCCGAGGGCGCTGACCACCAATCCGGTGGAAATCGGGAACACGCCCTTGAGCCATTTACCGACCTCTTGGTACACCGGTTCGCGGTAGCGTGGGTCGATCAGGTAGGTGGTGGTCTTGACGATATGGCTGAGGTCGCTGCCGGCTTCTTCCAGCAATTGCTTGACGTTGCGCATGGCCTGCTCGGCCTGCGCACGAGGATCGCCAAGGCCCACCAACTGACCATTGAAGTCCGTACCGACCTGCCCGCGCACATAGACGGTGTTGCCTGCGCGCACGGCCTGGCACAAGTCGTTGTCCAGGGTCTGGTTCGGGTAGGTGTCTTTGGTATTGAACATGCGGATGCGTGTGTGAGTAGGCATCAACGGACTCCCATGAGGCTGGTCTTCTGGCTGGGCGAATCGCTGGGGGCTGCTTGCTCCCGCGGATTCTCGTTCTGGCGCTGGGCAGCATCCCGATAGGCCAGATAGGTACGCTGCTTGACGATGTGGTCAGCGATATGCCGAGCGTCATGCCACACGCCCCAGATGAACGCCGAGCCGCGCCGTGACAGCCATGGCAGCCCCACGAAATACAGGCCCGACTCGCTCGAAACTCCGCGCTGATGCCGGGGTTTACCGTGGGCGTTGAGCGCGTCGACCTTCAGCCAGCTGTAATCCACCGAGTAACCGGTGGCCCAAATAATGCTGGTCACCCCAGCGGCGGCCAGATCCAACTGCAGGATCGGCTGCGTCAGGCAGTGCGGGTCGGGCAGCAGCTGGCGGGCCTCGGGCTCGAGGGGCAGATCCAGGCCGTTGCGAGCGATATAGGCATCAGCGGCATCCAGCAGCGCCAGGTAGTTTTCGTCGCCGCGAGCGATGTTTTCGGCCAGGTTCGATTCAAAGGTCACCACGCTGCCGTTGAACGATTTCGTCAGGCCCACCAAGGTGATGCCCTCATGGGCCAGCCGACGAAAATCCACGGTATGGCCACCACGGGCGCCGCTCACGGCAATGGTCACGTGTTCCTTGCCGGGCTGGACAACCTCGGCATCCCACTCGCCGAGCACCCCCAGCCACCAGCAGAAATCGCGGTTGCGATAGGCCCGTGGCGGCCGATCATGGGCGCCCACCGAGAGGTAGACTTGCTTGCCGGCGCGCTGCAACTCATCGGCGATCTGCACCCCCGACGACCCGGCGCCCACCACCAGCACCGCCCCCTCGGGCAACTGCTGTGGATTGCGATACTCGGCGGAGTGAATCTGGGCGACCGTGGCCATCTCGGGGGCGATCGGCGGAATCACCGGCCGTTGGAATGGCCCGGTGGCCACGACCACATGAATGGCCTCGATCAGGCCATCAGAGGTTTCAATGGTGAACCCCGGGCGGCCGACGTTGCGCTCGACGCTGTTGACCTCCACGCCGGTACGGATCGGCGCATTGAACTTGCGGGCATAGGCTTCGAAGTAATCGGCAACCTGGTCCTTGCCGGCGAAGGCATCGGGGTCAAGCCCCTCGAATTCCAAGCCAGGAAAACGGTCATGCCAGGCCGGGCCGTTGGCGACCAGCGAATCCCAACGCGCAGTGCGCCAGGCCTCGGCAATCCGGTTGCGCTCCACGACCAGGTGAGGCACACCTTGTCGGCTCAAGTGCTCGCTCATGGCCACACCGGCCTGACCGGCACCGACAACAAGCGTATCTATGTGTAAGGTTTCAACGGGCATGTCTGTGCACTTCCGGCAGTGGGTTGGTTCAGGCCGGCATGGCGCCGCCTCGGGTACTGATTTTTTGTTCTGCGATTGCGACTATCGGGAAGAGGTGTCGAGGCGATTGTGTTGGCAGGCGGGGATTAGCGAAACGAGGGTTTTTATCGTTGCTGGGAAGGAAAAAGCTGGATGTACGCCTGATGTCGGGTCAGGCGTTCGGCAGTGGCTCGGGGCTAGAAGGGAGGGTGTGGCAGTGGATCCTGATAACTCGGTATCAGGCGTTTACTGACAGGTCTGTTTCAACTGCGCCGGAAACGCCTTGAGCTCAAGCTTCTCCATCACCAACCCAATGAATGCCGAGACCGCCAGCGGCAACTGGCGTCGACTCGGGTAAAGCACATTCAGGCCAAAACCGGCGCGTTGGTATTGCGGTAGCACGCGCACCAACCTGCCGGCCTCCAGGTCGAGGCTGCTCAGCGCCGACGGCAGCACGGCGATGCCCAGGCCGGCGACGGTTGCCCTGCGCAACGCTTGGGCAGTGTTGGCATTGAATCGGCTGGCGATCTGCACGTGTTCCTCGACACCATCCGGGCCGACCAATCGCCAATGGGTCATGCCGCTGGGGTGGGCGAAGCTCACGCTGTCGTGGTGAGCCAGGTCCTGCAGTGAAGCCGGCGTACCGCGTGCCGCTAGGTAGGCCGGGCTGGCGACCATGCCGTCACCGTCGTTCTTGAGGAGTTGACGACCAACATACCCCGAGTCCTGCAAGGGACCGCCGCGAAAAGCGACGTCGATGCGATCGGCAATCAGGTCGACACGAGCGTCGCTGAGCACGAAATCAAGTTGCACCCGAGGATGTGCGGCCAAAAAGTCGGCCACCCATTCCATGGGGAAGAAATCGAAAAAATCCGCCATCGCCGCAATGCGCACCAGACCGCTGGGTTCCTCGGTGCCCATCATCAATTCCTGTCCCGCCTCCATCAGACCGTCCACTGCGTTCACGCAGCGCTCATAAAACCCTTGGCCCACATGGGTCAACGTGAGTTTACGGGTGGAGCGTTGCAGAAGCCGCGTGCCGAGCTGTGCCTCCAACTGCTGGACACGCCGGCTCACGGTGTTGGATGGCATGCCCAGGCGCCTGGCCGCTTCGGCAAAACTGCCGCTGCGGACCACTTGGACAAACAGCGCAATGTCGTTGAGATCGGGCATAGCGACGCTATTCCTTCGAATTCTGGATGAGTTCAATCCGATTGTATCGGCTAATCAATCTATTGGCAGGCACTTATCCTTTCTCGTATCGAGGCTGCCAAACGCTCAAGAATCCGAGGTAATCCATGAACAGCATCGTCGCAGCACCGCCACGCGCCATCGTCCATCGCACCTCTGGCCGCAGCCACGGGCCGATCACCCGGCTCATGAGCCCCGGTGACCTGGGCCAGCTGTGCAAGCCCTTCGTGTTTCTCGATCGCTTCGCGTTCAAGGCCGACGCCATGCAACGAGGTTTCGGCATGCACCCACACTCCGGGATCGCGACGCTGACCTACATGATTGAAGGCGAAGTGGTCTACGAAGACACCACCGGCCAGTCAGGCACGTTGCCCAGTGGCGGCATGGAGTGGATGCAAGCCGGCCACGGCGTGTGGCACGACGCCCGGCCAGTCGGTGGCGCGCCGATCCAAGGTTTCCAGCTCTGGGTTGCGCTGCCGCCTGCGCAAGAGAATGCCCCGGCCCATAGCGTCTATCTGGCGCCCCGCGACCTTCCCCGCGAAGGCCCGGCACTGGTGTTGCTCGGCCAACACGGCGCGGCCCGTAGCAGCGTTGCCTCCCCAGCGGGCATGAACTACCTCGCCGTGCAGTTGAAAGACCAGGAGCGCTGGCGTTACACCCCACCGGCCGGGCACACCGTCGCCTGGCTGGCGGTCAGCAGCGGCAGCCTCAGCGCTGGCGGCAACGTCGATGCCGGGGAAATGGTGGTGTTCCAAGAGTCCGGCCAGGCCATCGACATCGTTGCCCGGGGCGCGACCTCATTCGTGCTCGGCTCGGCGGTCAAGCATCCCCACGACCTGGTGATGGGGCACTACTCGGTGCACACCAGCAAGGCCGCGCTGGAGAAAGGTGAGAAAGAAATCCAGCGCATCGGCGCCCTTTTGCAACAAGAGGGCCGGCTGGCTTAGCCGACCCTCGACTCACTCCTTATCCATATCCGATCCCAAAGAGGTGAATCATGACCAACATCGGTCTCGATCTTCTGCTGTCCCGTGCTCAAGTCGGCAAGCTGTCCTTGAAAAACCGCATGATCATGGCACCCATGACCCGCAGCCGTGCAGGCGCGGGTGATGTGGCCACGCCCCTGATGGTCGAGTACTACAGCCAGCGGGCCAGTGCTGGCCTGATCATCAGCGAAGGCTCCCAGGTATCGGCGCAGGGCAAGGGTTACCTGCGCACACCAGGGATCTTTACTCCCGAACAAATTGCCGGTTGGAAACAAGTGACCGACGCGGTTCACGCCCAAGGCGGACAAATCTTCCTGCAGCTCTGGCATGTAGGTCGTCTTTCCCATCCGTTGGTGCAGGTTAACGGCGCCCAGCCCGTGGCCCCTTCGGCGATCAAGGCCGACGGTGAGATCTATACCGCCGAAGGCCTCAAGCCCTACGAACTGCCCCGGGCGTTGGACCTCGATGAAATTCCAGGCGTGGTCGCCGATTTTCGCCAAGCGGCGGCCAACGCGAAGCTGGCCGGTTTCGACGGCGTGGAAATTCATGGCGCCAACGGCTACCTGATCGACCAGTTCCTGCGTGACGGCACCAACCAACGTACCGACGTCTACGGCGGCTCGATCGAGAACCGCGCGCGTTTCCTCAAGGAAGTGGTCGAATCGGTGATCGAAGTCTTCGGCGCCAGCCGTGTTGGCGTGCGCCTGTCGCCGATCTTCAGTTATTTCTCGATGAGCGACAGCAATCCGCAAGCAACTTTCGAATACGCCGCCAGGATGCTCAGCCGTTACGGTCTGGCCTACCTGCACATCGTGGAGCTGGGCCAAGGCCCGTTCGACTTCCTGGAACTCAAGCGCCGCTTTGGCGGGCCCTACATTGCCAACGGCGGCTACAGCGCCGAACGCGCGGCCGCTGCCATCAGCCGTGGCGAAGCGGACCTGGTGGCGTTCGGCACACCGTTCCTGGCCAACCCGGACCTGGTGGAGCGTTTCAAACTGGGCAAGGCACTGAATAGCCCTGACACGGCGACGTTCTACCAGGGTGACGAACAGGGTTATACGGATTATCCGACGTTGGCCGAAACCCAGACACAACAATGATCCAGTGAGACGGGAGGCAAGGCTTCAGTGCCCTCCTCTCGTCTCGGCTTGAAATTGTACAAATTCACATTTTCTTATACAAATAACTTTAAAACGTACAACTCCTGAAGTAGGCTTCAAAAACTTGTACAGAAATATGTATCTGTACAATATTTCGGAGCCTAGCATGTCCGCCTATCTCCAACGTTTCGCCCAGGCTTTTGCCGAACTGGACGCCCGACGCCTGGCCGAGCTCGATGAGCTCTACAGCGTCGACATCCATTTCCAAGACCCCTTGCACCGGATCGAAGGCCTGACGGCCCTGCGTGAGTACTTTGCGCAGTTGTATGCCAGTGCCAGTGACGTGCGCTACGATTTCCACTCGTTCGATGAGGTCGCTCCCGGCGAAGGCTATTTGCGCTGGACCTTGCACTTTCGGCACCCACGCCTGGCGGGCGGAGCCCCCGTGGCATTGTCGGGTTGCAGCCATTTGCGCTGGACCGACCGGGTCTACCACCACCAGGACTTCTTTGACGCCGGTGCCCTGCTCTACGAACACTTACCGTTATTGGGGCCGGTGATCCGCTGGCTCAAGCGCAGGCTGGCATGAGCCGCGTCTGGCTGACCGGCGCCAGCAGCGGCATTGGCGCGGCATTAGCGCAAGTGCTGCTGGAACAGGGCCACCACTTGGCATTGAGCGCGCGCCAGGTAGAACCCTTGCAGGCACTGGCAACACGCTATCCAGACCAGGTGCTGGTACTGCCAGGCGACCTGACCGACCCGCGCCAGGTCGCCAGGGTCTGCCAGCAGATTGACTGTGAGTGGTTGGCGCTGGACCTGGTGATTCTCAATGCCGGTACCTGCGAATACCTGGAGCCTGGACGCTTCGACACCCGTCTCGTCGAACGCGTCATCACCAGCAACCTGCTGGGCACCAGCCATTGCCTGGAGGCCGCCCTACCCTTGCTGCGCCGAGGCCAGTGCCCACATCTGGTGGTGGTGAGCAGCGCGGTCACCTGGCTGGCCCTGCCTCGCGCCGGCGCCTACGGTGCCTCGAAGGCCGCGTTGCGCTATCTGGTGGAGTCCTTGCGTATCGACCTGGCCACCGAGGGCATCGACGTCACCCTGGTGAGCCCCGGTTTCGTCGATACGCCACTGACCCGACGCAACGATTTTCCCATGCCCATGCGCTGGTCGGCGCAACGGGCCGCACGGCATATCGCACGGCGCTTGCCGGCACGGCCTTTGGACATCGTATTCCCCTGGTTCTTCACCGTCGTCCTGCGCTTGCTTGGACACTTGCCCGCAAGCTGGCGGCTGGCCCTGGGCCGGCGCCTGGCACGCCCCTCCAAGGAATCTTGAGACATGCGCATCGCAATCATCGGCAGCGGCATTTCCGGGCTGACCTGTGCCTATCTGTTGGCTCGTCGACATC